>NZ_JARXUZ010000001.1:3000000-3352313 GCF_029893365.1 Cryobacterium sp. CG_9.6
TCCGTGCCGCGTAGTCATCGGCGAGGCTCGGTGCGGCAGCGTGCGATCCCGTGCCGGCGAAGTTTTCGGGTTCCTCGGTGGCAGCAGCGGCGTAGTCGATTTCAAGCCGCTCGTGGTCGACCGCGCGAGAGTCGGTGGCTGTTTCCTCGCGCTGGCCGCTATCGGCACCGTGCGTTGTGGGCTCGACGGGCGTCGCAGCATCCGTTTCGGGATTCTTCGTGCCGTCGTTGGGTGTGGTGTCGCTCATGCTGCACTCCTCGTGGCCTGAATGGTGGCTGACGCTGCCATAGTACCAAGGCCTTTTCTCACGGCGGCCGGGGCGCGCGGCGCGTCACGCCAAACCGTAGAGCCTCAGGTAGCCGTAGGCGAGGGCATCACCGAACAGGATGCCGATCCAGGCTCCGGCGAGCATCCAGGGCCCAAAGGGAATGCTGCTCGTGCGACCCGCGCGTTTGATTGCCAGCAGGATGAGGCCGAACAGGCCGCCGAGCAGAAACGCACCAAAGGCGCCAACGATCAGTTGCGGCCACCCGAACCAACCGAGATAGAGCCCGAGAAGTCCGGCGAGCTTGACGTCACCAAAGCCCATGCCGCCCGGGCGAATGATGGCGAGAGCGAAGTACAGGCTAAAGAGAGCTGCGCCTCCCCCGAGCGCGCCCAGCAGACGTTCCGGCTCCCCGGCCACGAGGGCGGTGGCGGCTAAGAGGATGGCAGAAACCCAATATGCCGGAAAGAGAATGCGATTGGGAAGTCGACGGGTTGCGGCGTCAATAAGGCCAAGCGCCACACTGATCGCCGCGAGATAGAGCAGCGCAATCAGGCCGAGCACCAGAGCGATGACTCCCGCGGTGTCCGCCGGCAGTCCGTTCCGCAGAGCCCACCAGGTGATGGCCGCGAACGTGAGGGCAGTGCCCAGCTCAACAAAAAGGTATCGGGGCGAGATGGGTTCCCCGCAGTGACGGCAGCGTCCGCAGAGAAGCAGCCAGGACAGCACGGGAATGTTGTCCACCGGCCGAATGCGCGTGCCACACTGCGGGCACGCGCTGGGCGGCGACACAGTGGATTCGCCGCGGGGCACTCGGTAGATCACCACGTTGAGGAACGAGCCGATCACCAGCCCGTAGATGAACGCAAACGCAACGGCCCAGACAAAAACCAGCACTATTGCCTCCCGCTCTGGGCGGCTCGAACCGCATCGAGTCAACGGTAGCAAAGGCGGGGGCTCTGCCTGACTTCACGGGCTAAAGTGCGGGGCCGCCACCGTCGGGGATTGGCCGGTGAGGCAACACTCCGCTAGACAGCGGAATGATATCCAGCATGCTGATGGTGATGGTGGTCACAATCGCAGCGGCCAGCACCACCACCAGAAGAAGTCCCATGACTGCCAGCATCAGACGAGGGTGCACCGAGCGTGCAGCGCGCGCCCACACCACCGGGGCCAGCAGTGGTTTCGTCATGCTCACACCCCTTGTATTCTCGTAACGCGCTGGTCTTAGACTACGCGAATTGTCCCCCAAACGAGGGGTTTTTTTAGGGGCTAAACGAGACGGTCTACTGCACCGCTGTGAGGATGGTCGAATCCGCGTAGACGTACATTAGCGCGGAAATGGTGGTGGTTACAGACCCTGTCTCCGGTGCAGCAGGCTCCGTAGACACGGACGTAACCGCAAAGAGGCGAGCCGCGTTTTGCAGGCCCGAGACAAAGTCGAGTCCCGCCGGGCCGCTGCCGTCCACAACGATCACAACCGGGATCGCCGCAAAAGTGGTTGCCGTAATGCGCGGGTCGATAACCGGTGCGGTAGCCGCCGCGGGAGCGCCGGTAGCGGACGCATCCGTCTGGGTAGCGGCGTCGGTCGTTGCGACGGCGGCCGGCGCACCGACGGCGACCGGGTCGAAGGCCTGTGCCTCATTGTGAATAATGCTGGAGATGCTTACCTGGCTGGCGCCGGCAATCGCACCGATTTCATCAATGGCGGCCGGAATCTGCGCCGAATTCGGCACGGCTTCCTGAACCGCAGCCAGGTCGTCCTGTAAGGCGTCCAGGTTCTCGAACTGCTTTTTGAATGTTTCAGCCTGCGCTTCGTAGGCAGCGTTCTCGGACACCGCAGCGGCGAGACTCTCTTCCGTCACCTGCGCCTGCGCAAGTTTAGGCGAGATGGCCAGCACCCAGCCGAGCACAGCAATTGCGCCGATCAGCAACACCGCGCCGATCACCCAGAGCCTGTTCTTGTCCACGGTCACTGCCCTTCTGGTAGCGCAAATCGCTGGGTGAGAGCGTCTTCATTGATATGGAGCAACCAATCCACCGTGTAGGTGCCGCCTTCTACTCGGGTGATGACGGGAGGGTAGGAGTCTGCATATCCGGGCAGGCTCTCCATCGCCTCCAGCCAGGGTGGCAACGACGGCACGGTCGGTGCCGCAAACACGACCCTGACCGTCGCGGTGCGAGGACCCTGCAGGGGCACAGTGGGCTGTTCGTAGATCACCAACGGGCTTGCGGACTCCAGCGAGTACGAGCTCACGCCCACGTCAGCGGGGAGTCGAGACTGGATCTCGGCAACATAGGCCTTCCAATCGATCTCGGTTGACGCACCAAATTCGCGGGCCACCTTCGTGCCATCGAGGTCGCTCTGCATCTTTTGAACCCCGGAATACTGCGCCTGAGCCGCGAGCAGCTCCACCGTGCGTTGCTGCGCGAGCACCAACTCGCGTTGAACCTCGGCAGCTTGCCAGGTGGATGCGGCTATTCCCGCTCCGACCAGCAGCGACACGATCACGAGAACTCCCCCCAGACGCTGCAGAATGATTCGTTCGCGCTTGCGCAGCCGAACCTCCGGTGGAAGCAAATCCACGCGCGGTTCCGCACCGAACTGCACCTCGTCGGTGGATTGCGTCGTGCTCATAATGCGCTCCCCAGTACCAGGCCAAGTGCTACGCCAAACGTGGCCGCTCGGGCGGTCACCTTCGCGGCATCAATTCCTCGGCCCAGCGTCACCGTGCGCACCGGGTCTGCCGTGAGAAGGGGCAGCCTGGTCAGCACCTCCAGCGCTGCGGAGAAGCCCTGCAGCTCAATTCCGCCACCGGTGAGCACAAGGCCGGTCACCGGCATCTCTGGGCGGGTGTTCGCAAAGTAGTTCACGGTGTTGCGAAGGCTGCTGAGCAGCTCTGCTGTGGACTCGGCGATCGACACGGCGGCCGGTGAAGTGGCTACAGTCAGAGGAACGAGCCCCGTCTCCCGCTTCACGGCTTCGGCAGTCGGCTCATCAATCCCCAGCGCGCTCATGAGCGCCTGCGTGACGTCGCCGCCTCCAGCGGGAATCAGCCGCACAAATTGGGGAATCCCGGCGTGGGTAATCACCACGGACGTGGTTGCCATCCCCACATCGATGAGAGCCACAGTCCCTGCAAAGGTGGTGCCCCGGCACAGCGCGCGAATGAGCGCGAACGGAATGAGGTCTACCTCAACGACCGTGAGTCCTGCGAGTTTCACCGCCGCGATGTTACCCCGCACCGTTTCTTTCACTGCTGCGATGAGCAAACCCTTGACCTCGGGCCCGGTCTCACCGTCGACCTCCGAGATGGGGTAGAAGTCCAGCAGGGCGTCAGCAACGGGAACCGGAAGCAGGTCCTGCACCAGAAACGGCAGCGTCTCGCGAATACGGGTGATCGTCATCTTGGGCACGGTCAGATCGCGCACTAGGGCACGGTGGTTTCCAATGCCGAGAACCACGCGCTTACTCGTGAACCCACCGGCAGACCAGAGGCTCTTGAGCGCGTCCGCAACCGTATTGGGTTCCACCACTTCGCCCCGCACCACTGCTCCGGTGGGGAGCGCCACCTCGCGGTAATGCACCAGCCTCGGCGACGGCTTGTCGGCATCCGCGAGTTCAACGGCGCGGATGCCTGCGGTACCAATATCGATACCCACAATGTTGCGTGTCATTTCTGTGCCTCTTTCATCAGCCCGTCACTTCTCGCCGAGAAATAACTGCACCGGGCTGGGGGGTGGTGATCGTTGAGCTGGGGCCACCGGTGGTGAGATTCACGCCCGGGAGTCCGAGAGACGCAAAAGTAAAACTCGGGTTGTTCTTCAGGGAGCTGTATTGACCCGAGATGATCTGACCGCGCCAGGTGAAACCGTTCACGCCGTTGAAAGCGCAGGGCGTGTAGAGCAGCGCGGTGACCGGGTCGCTGATAGCGAATCCATTACCAACGGAGAAATCTCCTTGAGTGCCTGTGACGCCTGAGTTACAGGTGGGCTGCGCGTCCGCTTGGAGATCGGGCGTGATGAACCAGAGCCGGCGCGGTGTACTCGTCGATGAGGCGAAGGTCAGGGAATTTGTGCCCGAGAAATCAAACCTGTTAGCGAAAATGACCACGTCACTCGTGAGCTTCACTGTCGTGTTACTTCCTGCCGCCACCCCTAGGGTGCAGCCTCGTCCGTCAAGGATCACCGGAGCACCTGCACTGGTTCCGCCCAAGCTCCCATTGGGCAAAACACAGGCGGCCGGGGTGTTGAGAGTCCTAACCTCGTAGGGAGTACCCGCGGGATCGATCCACGCGGCCGGGTTGTAGCCCTGATCTGTCCACGGCGGCACCGTGGGCGGTGCCGGAGCCGGTGGAACCGGGGGGTTGTACATTCCACCCACGCGAGACCCCGGGGGATTGGGACTCACGGCCCTTGCAGTGAGGTTGTCGCGAATGCTCCCAATGCCAAGTGTCGCCGTACCGCCAACCCAGGCGCTTCCATTCACGGTGCACGACCCGGTGAACGTGAGATTGCCGGCCACACTCATGCTGCCGTTGATCACCGAGTTATTCTTGGCGCAATCAAAATTGCCGTTCTTGATCATGAGGCCGGCAGCAGGGGCCTCGGTCATGTCAAAGCCGGAGTTTGATTCAACAATGCCGCCCTTGTAGAGGTAAAGGGCCGTTCCACTCGGCATGATCCCCGGAACCACGTACGTAAACACGGCTTCCACTGAGGTGGAGTCCCCGACGAGTGCTCCGTTCACTCCGGAGGACTGCGCCGTTCCCCGTGACACGATGCGAACCTGATTGGCGGTCTCAGGCGGACAGCCTGTGGTCCAGGCGCCGTTACGAAAATAGTCAACGGTCGCGCTATACACCGGAGCTACCGTGGACACATACTTGCCGGGTGTGGGCTGCGCAGCACAGTTACCGATGGTGTAGAGGCCCCGGCGTGCTGCCGCAATTCCCGCATCCGCGGCGGCGCCTGACTGAACACCGGCGCGAACAGAGGTACTCACGCCAAAGGAACCCACGATTGATGTCGTGATAAGCGACACAAAGATGAGTCCGACCGCCATCACGCCCAGCACAGCGGCGAGGGCGGAACCGTGTTCCGATTCGCCGACGCGCCCATGGACCCGAATAACCCGTGGTCTGTGGATTAGAAGCATGTGAGGTTCCCCGATGCTCCGGCCCGGCTCGTGGCCGAGCTTGAGATGACGACCGGCGGGTAGGCGCCCGCCTGGCTTACGAAATTCATGCTGAGTTGCTGGCCGGTCGCGGCGAAGATGCGCGTCCCCGAGGCGGGTGTCACACTATCCTCCACCAGTATCCAAGTGGCCAGTTGGGCCGGTGTGGGAGCCAGAATTGCTGCCGTGGACTGTTTGAAATAGATCGTGCCTGCGCCGGCGGCCGAGTAGTACCAGGCCACACACCCCCAGGTGAGGGTGGCGCCGCGTTGGGCGGTGCGGGCAACAAGAAACTGATCGGTTCCCGACGGTGTCGACAGCCCAAAATCAGTGGAGTTGCGAATGTTGGTCGCCACCGAGTCCGCCACGACCTGTGCCGTATTGGAGGCGGCCGAGACATCCCGCACCCGATTGACCGTAGTGAGTCCGCTCAGAAAGAATCCAACCACGAGGGTCGACACGACCACGAGCAGCGCACTATAGACAATCAGCTCAATGAGAGTGACGCCGGCCTCAGACCCATCACTGCGACTATCCGCCACGTTATTGCGCCGTCACAAAGATGAGGGTTTTAGCCGACGACACGACGGCGCCGGTGTCGGTGCGCGCCACGGTCACGCCCACGGGAACAGTGACGGGATAGGACGTGAGCGAGGCCGGACAGCTCGCTCCAACAGTGTCAATAGGGCCAACAGTGCGCCTGACCTGAAGCGTTACACCGCGGGCATCAGGCACAGAGTAGGTCGTTGCAGTGAGGGCCGAGCACGTGGTTTGGGCCCGCGCACCCTCCATCTCACGGTTCACGAGTTGAGTAGCGGCTGCCAGAGTGCTGTTGACGCTTGACTTCGTGATTCCCTGCACCAGAAAGGGAAGAAAGGCCACCGCCAACAGGGCAAGTAGAAACATGGACACCACAATCTCGATCAGGCCGAACCCCGCGTCGGTTGCGGAAGCTCGGCCGTTCCCACGGTGTTTCATGTCACACCTCCTGCCGACCGCTCAATTATCTGGACTGCAAGAACCCAAAGGGGGACGTCGCGTACGCGACACCCCCCGGAGGTAGAACTCGAATCGGATACCGACTCAGGTGAAACTTGTCCGCGTTCGGACGTTACTGGGTGGTGGTGGTGCAGGCGTCATCGACGACACCACCCACGGCCCTGATGCTGAACTCCTTCTCCGTGGCGCTGAGAACGTCGATGCAGAAATCGGTTCCCCCCGTTCTAACCGTCGTCACCGCACCGTCTGTCGCGGTGAAGCCATAGGCGGCGAGGGCCACGGCGGAGTCCGTGGAATCGCCACCAGGATTCTCCACGAGGTAGCTGACATAGGACACCTTGGCGTTGCCGAGGTCGGACTTGGCCCCAGCATCCTTGGCCTGGTCCTGCTGGCTGAGGAAGATCGGGATGGCGATCGCGGCCAGGATTCCGATGATGATGACAACCACCAGCAGCTCGATGAGCGTGAATCCCTGGTCTTCTTTGTTGAGGGATGCACGCTTGCGGGCGAGCGGTCCGGTGAATTTGCTGAACATATCGGGGTCCTTTGGTCGGGGCCTGCGGTGAGAACCGTTCCAAGCCTGACCCGAGCCTACTGATGCAATACAGACTTAAGTGACATCCTGACAAAAGAAGCCCCAATTAGAGGGCAAATCTTTATTTGATGTACTCGAAGATTGAGAACATGGGCATATAGAGCGCCACGATCATGCCGCCAATGACCACACCAATGAAGGCGATCATGAGTGGTTCGATCAGCGCGGTGAGTTGCTCAGCGGTGGACTGCACTTCCTGGTCGTAGAAGTCAGCAATCTTGCTCAGCATGGTCTGCAACGCACCGGCATCTTCACCCACGGCGATCATCTGCACCACCATGGGGGGAAAGACAGGTTCGAGGGAGAGCGGCCCGGCAATAGACATGCCCTGACGCACGGACTCGTGCACCTTGCGCAGAGCCACCTCCACCACCCAATTGCCCGAGGTCTCCCCCACAATGATGAGCGATTGCAAAATGGGCACACCCGCACCAATCATGGTGGAGAAGTTGCGGCTGAACCGTGCAATGGCCAGCTTCGTCATGAGCGGGCCAAACACCGGCACCTTCAGCTTGATCGGGTCCAGCACCTTGCGCACCCGCTCGGTGTTCTTGTTGCTCCGCCACCAGATGGAAAACGCTATCCCCGCCACCACCAAAACGGGAAGTAACCACGTCATCACCGCCGAGAGCGTCACCAGAATCTGGGTAGGTAACGGCAACTGACCACCAAAGTCAGCGAACATGTTCTCAAACACCGGAACGATAAAGGTGAGCATCCCGATCACTGCCAAAACGGCCATAATCAGCACGATTGTGGGATATGCCATCGCCGATTTGATCGTGTCTTTAAGTTTGCCCTCCGACTCAAAATTCTCCGCCACCGAGTTCAACGAATTTTCCAGAAATCCGCCCGTCTCCCCGGCCCGAATCAAATTGATCATGATGGGCGGGAACACCTTCAGATGCTTCCCCATCGCCTCCGACAGTGACACCCCCGACTCCACGTCATTGCGTACCGTGGTGAGGATCTTGGCCAGTTCCTTATTCTCGGTCTGCTCCGACAAAATATTCAGCGTGCGCAGCAGTGACAACCCGGCCGACGTCATCGTGGCCATCTGACGACTCATCACCGCTAAATCTTTCAAACCCACCTGCTTGGTCAGGCCCGGAATGCGAATCTCCCGGCTCAAGCCCGTGCCCACGGGAACTTCTGTGACCGAAATCGGGGCCAACCCCATGGTGCGCACCCGCGTCATCGCGGCACTCTCCGACGCGGCATCCAGTCGCCCCTTCACAACCTTGCCACTGGCATTTCGACCCTTATATGCAAACGCAACAACGGTGGGCATGACTTACCTTCCTCGCGGCGAGAACGAGTCGCCAAAGTCGATTCCGCCAGACGATAACGAGCTGGAACTCCCCGCCTGCACATGGTGAATAAGCTGCGTGAGCCCCTCCAGGTCCTGCGCCTTCTCCTCCGCGGACTGCCGGGTGATCTGACCCGAATTCACGAGATCAGCCAAATGCTGATCCATCGTGTGCATCCCCAATGCCCGGCCCGCCTGCATTGCCGACGGAATCTGATACGTCTTGCCCTCCCGAATCAAGTTCGCGATAGCAGATGTCGCCACCAACACCTCCGTGGCCACCACCCGGCCGCCGCCCACCTTCTTCACCAGCGTCTGGCACACCACCCCCTGCAGCGTTGCTGCCAACTGCGACCGCACCTGACCCTGCTGATGCGGCGGAAAAACATCAATCATGCGGTCAATCGTCTGCGCCGCATCCTGCGTGTGCAGCGTCGCAAACACCAGATGCCCGGTCTCCGCGGCCGTCAACGCCACCGACACCGTCTCCAAATCCCGCAACTCACCAATCAAAATCACGTCCGGGTCCTGCCGCAAGACATGCTTTAGCGCCGCGGCAAAACTATGCGTGTCATGACCCACCTCACGCTGATTCACCAGCGACTTCTGATGCCGATGCAAAAACTCAATGGGGTCTTCGACCGTCACAATATGATCGGCCCGCGTGCGATTCACCAGATCAATCAGCGCCGCCAACGTGGTCGATTTTCCCGAACCCGTGGGCCCCGTCACTAACACCAACCCACGCGCCAACTGCGCAAGCCTCGCCACTGACTCCGGCACCCCCAGCTCCGCCAGCTGCTTGATCTCCCGCGGGATCAACCGAAAGGCCCCACCAATGGAATTGCGCTGCAGGTAGTAATTCACCCGAAAACGAGCGCCGCTAGCCGTGTAGGCAAAGTCGAGCTCCAACTCACGCTCGAACTCCTCCCGCTGAGCACTCGTCAACAGACTATAAAGAGCCGATGTCACCTTGTCACCAAACCACTTCGGCGCCCCCTCCATCGGGCTGAGAGCACCATCCACTCGGATATTGGGGGGCGCACCCACGGTGATGTGAAGATCAGACGCGTCAAGTTCCAGAACCATTTTCAGCGCGTGCAGGAGGTCTTTGTCGGGATTCAGCGGAACATCAGTCAAGCGGTGACGGTGGGCGTTCTCGTCGGGGGAGGTGAGGTATTCCTGCTCGTGTACCTCAGACGTGACCGGATCCGATGCATCAAAGCCAACGGGGGGCAGCTGCGAGTTGCCGGGAATGACCGGGATTTCGTAAATCGGATTGCTCATGTTCCTGTCCTTGAACCTAGGCGACGACGCGCAAAATCTCATTGATAGATGTCAAACCGAGCAAGACCTTGGCCCAGCCGTCCTCACGCAGCGAAATCATGCCCTGCTGCCGGGCCGCCCGCGCAATTTCCGCACTGGAGGCCCGCGACACCGTCAGCCGCTCGATCTCCTCCGACACCGTCATCACTTCATGCAACGCAATCCGGCCCCGATACCCCGTTTTCGAACACGTTGCACACCCCACCGGCCCAAAAATACGCGGCGACGGCAGATCCGGATCCACGCGAAAATTCAACAACCGAAGATCATCCACATCACGATCATCTGGCGCCTTGCACCGATCACAGAGCCGCCGCGCCAACCGCTGCGCCACCACACAATCCAATGCCGACCCCACCAAAAATGGTTCAATCCCCATCTCGGTCAAACGTGTAATCGCACTCGGCGCATCATTGGTGTGCAGCGTCGACAGCACCAGGTGCCCGGTCAACGCCGCCTCAATGGCAATCAACGCCGTCTCATGATCCCGAATTTCACCGATCAGCACCACATCCGGATCCGAACGCAAAATAGAGCGCAGCGCACTGGCAAACGTCAACCCCGCCTTCGGATTCACCTGCACCTGGTTGATGCCCTTCATGCGATACTCCACCGGATCCTCCACGGTGATCACATTTATTTCCGGCCGCGCCACTGAGTTCAGGGTTGTATACAACGTGGTCGACTTCCCCGACCCTGTCGGCCCCGTCACCAGAATCATCCCGTACGGCTTGGTATACGCCGCCCGGTACGAATTGAAATTGCCCTCCAACAGGTTCAAATCCCGCAGGCTCATCTTCGTCGTCGAATTGTCCAAAATTCGCATGACGATCTTCTCGCCCCACACCGTGGGCAACGTGGCGACCCGCAGGTCAATCGTGTGTCCCCCATAACTGACCGACATCCGGCCGTCCTGAGGCTTCCGCCGCTCCGAAATGTCGATATCACTCATAATCTTCAACCGCGAAATCACACCGTTTTGAATACTCTTCGGCGCCCGCTGCATCTCATGCAACACGCCGTCAATGCGGTATCGCACCCCCAGGCTGTCCTCGGCCGGCTCAATATGAATGTCCGACGCCCGGTCCTGAATCGCCTGGCTCACCAACAAATTCACGAACCGCACAATTGGCGCATCATCGTCGAGGGAGTCTGACACACCGAAAGCGGATGCCTCAACCGGCGCGTTCTCCTCCTCCAACGTGGTGGTGAGGTTGGTCAGCTCATCGTCAGCACGGTGATACAGCGCAATAGCAGCGAGTAAATCAGTCCGTTCGGCGACCACCTGGTTGACGGGGAGCCTCGATGCCTCCCGCACGTCGTCCAGAGCAAACACGTTTCCGGGGTCGACCATCGCCACCAGCAGCCGACCATCAATAATGGCAATCGGCAGCACTTCGTGGCGTCGACACACCATCGGCGTCACCAGTGCAACGGCCAAGCGGTCCACCGGATAGTCCACCAGCTCCACGAAGGGCAGATTGGCCTGCTGCGCGCGCGCCTTGGCAAACTGCACCTCGGTGATCACACCGCGGGCCACCAGGGCGCGAACCGCGCCCTCATCGGCCGGGTCTCCGGCAAGGAGCGTATCGAGCACTTCGATGGGTAACAAACCGTGCAAAATGAGAATCTCCGTCAGGGTTGCCACACGGGCCTCCCCCGGACGAGGTACTGGTTCAACGCACAATCAGGAGCTAAAATGTTTTGTCTCAATCCATAGTTCGTCGAGTCGTATCTGTGATCTTATCTCCCCGTCTGCCCCGGCGGCCACAACGACGACGAGTGTGGAGACCAGCCATTTCCGGTGGCCGGTGTCACTGTGGTCGTGAGGCATCAGGCGGGTCGGCGAGTACAAAGGCGTAGCCGGAAATGGTGCCGGTGACGAGTCCGGTCTCCGTCGCTGGCTCGGCCGTGGAGATGGCGTTCACCACGATGAGCCGCACGCCCTTTTGCAGGCCCGACACGAAATCGAGCACCGCTCCGGCAGTCCCCTCCACGATGACGGTGACCGGAATGGCGGTGAAGTTTGCGGCGGTGATACGCGAATCCGCCACGGGGGCGGGCAGCCCTCCTGCTGGTTCAGCGGGTGTGCTCGGAGCCGTCGCTGCCGCGGAATCGGCGACATCCGTGGGAACATCCGATACGGGCGGTATCACGCCCGCCACGATCGGGTCATAGGCCTGCGCATCGTTTTGGGTGAAGCTCGAGATGACAACACCACTGGCATCCGCTACCGAACTGAGCTCGGCGATCAGGCGCGGAATCTCGGGCGATAACGGCACCGATTCCTGCACCGCCGCGAGCTCCTCCTTGAGCGCATCCATGTTCTCAAATTGCTTCTTGAACGCTGCGCCCTGCACCTCATATGCTGCGTTTTGGGCCACGGCCCCCGCAAGATCGCTCTCAGCCACCGCCACCTCGGCGAGCTTGGGAGCAATGCCCAGCACCCAACCGAGCACGACGATCGCACCGATCAGCATCACCGCGCCGATCACCCAGAGCCTGTTCTTATCCACGATCAGTTACCGTTCGCTGCCGAGAAACGCTCAGAGAGCGCCCCCTGATTGAGATGAAGGACCCAGGCCACGGTGTAGGTACCGTCCACCGTGCGGGAGATCAGCGTGGGGTGCGAATCGGCGTAACCGGGCAGTGCCGACATAGCCTGCAACCAGTCTGGAAGTCCCGAGATCGAGGGGCTGGTGAAGAGCATGTTGACTGTGGCCAGCCGGGAGCCCAGGAGTGGGCTGGTGGGCTGGTCGTAGACGGCAAAGGGTGTGGCGGAATCAAGCGTGAACGACGCCACCCCCACATCGCTCGGCAACAGCGCCTGAATCTGGGCCAGATAGGCCTTCCAGTCAATCTCCGTCGATGCACCGAACTGCTGCGCTGCCAGAGTGGTATCGAGGGCGTTCTGCACCTCTTGCACCTCCGAGTACTGGGCCTGGGCGGCCACAAGCTCCGCGGTGCGCTCCCGCGCCACGGCCAGGCGCTCCTGGCTCAGCAGCGCCTGCCCGGTGGATGCGGCCACGCCCGTTCCCACGGCAAGGAGGGCGATCACTAACAGCGCGGCCAGTCGTCGACGTGTTGCTCGAATCTTCTTCTGAATCCGCACCTCGGGCGGGAGCAGATCCATCCGCGGTTCCGCGCCAAAGCGCACCTGGTCGGCCAACTGCTTCGTGTTCATGCCGTGCTCCCGAGCGCGAGGCCGAGCGCCACCGCGTAAGCGCCCGTGTCCTTGTTCAGAGCGGATGCGTCCACTCCGCGACCCAGCGTCACCGCAGTCATCGGGTCTGCCGCCAGAATGGGCAGCCGGGTCAACGTTCCGAGGGCGGCCGAGAATCCATTCAGGTGGGTTCCACCGCCGGTGAGCACGATTGCGGAAATCGGTCGGTGCTCACGGGTGTTTACGAAATAGTTCACGGTGTTGCGCAGACTGCTGATCAGTTCGTTTGTGGCCTCCGCAATGATCACTGCCGCGGGGCCAGCCGTGGCGGGGGAAGGCACGAGTCCGGTGGTTCGTTTCACCGTCTCCGCCGCCGCCTCGTCGAGTGAGAGACCGAGCATCAAAGCCTGCGTCACGTCGCCTCCGCCAGCGGGAATCAGGCGCGCAAATTCGGGAATGCCCTCCCGAAGCACCATCACCGAGGTGGTGGCCTGTCCCACGTCGATGATCGCCACCGCACCCGTGAACGTCGACCCGCGGCACACGGCTCGACTCAGCGCGAACGGAAGCAGATCAACCTCCACGACCGACAGTTTGGCCAGTTGAACCGCCGCGATGTTGCCCTGCACGGCCTTTTTCACGGCGGCGATCAGCAGCCCTCGAATTTCTGGCCCGTTCTCCCCCTCTGCCTCGGAGAGCGGGTAGAAATCGAGGAGCGCGTCAGAGGCCGGAACGGGAAGCATGTCGTTCACCAGAAAGGGGAGGGTCTCACGAATTCGTCTCATCGACATCGTGGGCACGGTCAGATCCCGCACCAACGCCCCGTGGTTTCCGATGCCCAAAACCACGCGTTTACTCTTAAACTCCCCCTCTGACCAGAGACTCTTGAGCGCCCCCGCCACCGTGTTCGGCTCCGCAACCTCGCCCCGGTCCACCGCCCCGGCGGGCAGCGCCACCTGGTGGTACCGCACGAGTGTCGGTGACGGCTTGCCGGCATCCGCTACTTCAACGGCGCGGATGCCGGCGGTACCGATATCGACACCCACAATGTTCCCGGTCATGTTGGCGTGCCCTTCATCAGCCCGTTATCTCTCGCCACGATATGACCGCCCCGGGCTGCGGGGTGGTGACGCTGGAGCTACTGCCACCGGTATCGAGGTTGACACCCGGCAAACCTATGGACACGAAGGTGAAGGTGGGGTTGTTCTTGATTTGACTGTATTGACCCGACACGATCTGACCCGACCAGGTAAACCCGTTGATCCCCGAGAACGCGCAGGGCGTGTAGAGCAGAGCGTCGATCGGGTCACTGATGGCGAAGCCGTTCTTGACCGAAAAATCCCCCTGCGTGGCGGCGTCACAGCTGGGCTGTGCGTTCACCTGCAGGTCCGGCGTGATGAACCAGAGCCGATGCGGCGCACTGGTCGATGACGAGAAGCGCAGTGCGTTGATGTTCGCAAAGCTGAATCTGTTCGCGAAGATGACCACGTCGCTGGTGAGCCGCACCGTCGTGTTGTTTGTTGCCGTGGGCCCGCCCACACAACCCAGCGCGTTGATAATCACCGGCGCCCCCGCCACCGTTCCGCCCAGAGTGCCATTAGGGAGTGTGCACTCGAGTGCGGTAAGCAAGGTCCTCACCTCATACGCTGTTCCCGCCGAGTCCACCCAGGCTGCCGGGTTGTACCCCTGCTCTGTCCACGGCGGCACGGTGGGCGGCACGGGAGCGGGCGGAACCGGCGGGTTGTAGAGACCACCCACGTGGTTGCCCGGCGGGTTGGGGCTCACCGCACCCGCGGTGAGGTTGTCGCGGATGCCGCCGGAGCCGAGGGTGGCTGTGCCGGTGACCCACGCACTGCCATTGACCGTGCAGGATCCCGTGAACGTGAGGTTGCCCGCCACGCTGAGACTCCCGTTGATCACGGAGTTGTTCTTGGCGCAGCCAAAGTCGCCATTTTTCACCATGAGCCCCGCCCCCGTAGCCTCGGTCATATCAAAGCTGGAGTTTGATTCAACGACACCACCCTCGTAGAGGTAGAGGGCGGTTCCACTCGGCCCGATCCCCGGGGAGACGTACGTGAAGACCGCCTCAACCGAGGTGGTGTTACCCACGACCGACCCGGTGATACCAGCTGACTGGGCGGTTCCCCGGGACACCACGCGCACCCGGGTAGCGCTGGGTACCGGGCACCCCGGTGACCAGCTGCTGCCCGCAAAATACTCCACGGTTGCGCTGTACACCGGCGCAACGGTGGACACGTACCGTCCGGGAGTTGGCTGTGCGGCGCAACTGCCACTCACGTAGAGCCCGCGACGTGCGGCGGCGATTCCCGCTTCGGCGGCGGCACCCGACTGAACACCGGCTCGAATCGACGTGCTCACTACGAACGAGCCCACGATGGATGTCGTAATGAGCGACACGAAGATGAGCCCGATGGCCATCATGCCGAGCACGGCGGCGAGGGCGGAGCCTCGCTGGGGTTCCGTTCCGAACATCACGGTGCCGAGCCGGTTTGTGAGGCGGGTCAGAAGCATGTCAGGTTCCCCGATGCGCCGGCGCGGCTCGTGGCTGCGCTGGAGATGACGACTGGCGGGTGCGTACCCGCCCGGCTCACGAAACCCATGCTGAGTTGTTGGCCACTCGCGGTGAAGATCCTGGTGCCAGAGACGGGCGTGACCCCGCCATCCACGAGCAACCAGGTAGCAAGTTCAGCGGTGGTGGGGCTCAGAATGGCCGTCGAGGACTGCCGAAAATAGATGCTTCCCGAACCGACGGACGAGTAGTACCAGGCCACGCAGCCCCAGGTAAGAGGGTCGTCGCGCTGGGCGGTGCGAGCAACTAAAAACTGGTCGGTGCCCGACGGCATGGAGAGACTGAAGTCCGTGGAATTGCGAATGTTCGTTGCCACCGAGTCTGCCACCACCTGGGCGGAGTTGGCCGCCAGCGTGACGTCACGAACACGAGCCACCGTTGTCTGTCCGCTCAGGAATAGACCGACGACGACTGACCCCACCACCACGAGGAGCGCGCTGTAGACCAGGAGCTCAATCAGGGTGAAGCCGGTGTCGGTGCTCGCGTCACGCTGGGGCAGCATGTCAGAACGTCGTCACGAAAATGAGTGTTGTGGCCGAGGACACAACGCCGCCCGTGTCGGTGCGTGCCACGGTAACCCCCACCGGAACCGTGAGCGGATACGAGGAGAGTGACGCCGGGCAGGCAGCTCCCACGGTGCGGGTGACCTGAAGGGTGACGCCGCGGGCATCAGGAACGGAATATGTTGTTGCGGTGAGTGCCGAGCAGGTGGTTTGCGCCCGCGCATTTTCCATTTCACGATTCACGAGCGCAGTGGCTGCCGCGAGAGTGCTGTTGACACTGGACTGCGTGATCCCCCGCACGAGAAAAGGGAGAAAGGCCACGGCCAAAAGGGCCAGTAAGAACATAGCAACAACAATCTCGATCAGACCAAAACCTGTCTGCCCTGACAGGGTTCGATCGGTCCTACGGTCAATCACGTCACACCCCCTGTGGGCCGTTCGGTAGCTGGAAATGCGAGGGGCACACGTGGGGTGCCGCCTGTGCGACACCCCACGTTGGTGAAACCCGGTGAGAGCCCGTTCGGGCAGGCCACTAACCGAGATTGGCCTCAGGCGTTAGGGGCACGCGCCGGCCACGGCGCCGCCGGTCGACAGGATGTGGAAGGCGTTGGTGGTGGAGCTCACGGCGTTCAGGCAAAAGCTAGTTCCGCCGGTGGGGATAGTCATGGTCACGCCGGACGTGCCGGAGAAACCATAGGCGGTGAGAGCGGTGGCAACGACCGTGGATGTGCCCGCGGGAGTATCCACGAGGTAGCTTACGTACGCCACCTTGGCGTTGCCGAGGTCGGACTTGGCGCCGGCATCTTTGGCCTGGTCCTGCTGGCTGAGGAAGATGGGGATGGCGATCGCGGCCAGGATTCCGATGATGATCACAACAACGAGTAGCTCGATGAGCGTGAACCCCTGGTCTTCTTTGTTGAGGGACGCACGCTTGCGGGCGAGCGGTCCGGTGAACGTACTGAACATGCGGGGGGTCCTTCTGTGAGTGTTGGCGGTGAGCGCCCGCCCACCTAGTTCGAGCCTACGCACTCGCCGCCGAAAACGTGAGGAATCCTTAAATAAAAAGCCCCAAAAAAGGGGGCAATTTCTATTTGATGCCGTCACAGCCGCAGGACGGACACAAAAAGGCCCCCATCCGAAGATGAGGGCCTTTTCGTGTATCAGGTGTTAGTTGTACGTACCGGGAGTCAGGTCGTCCGACGAGAAGCTGTCGAAGTCAACAAAGCTCAGGTCACCCTCAGCGAACGTGGCATCTTCGGTGAAGATGCGGTTCGGGTAACGCTCAGCCTTGGCTTCCTCGGTCGCCTCGACGTTGACGTCGCGGTAACGCGGCAGGCCGGTTCCGGCGGGGATCAACTTACCGATGATCACGTTCTCCTTGAGGCCCATCAGCGGGTCGCTCTTGCCCTCCATGGCCGCCTGGGTGAGAACCCGGGTGGTCTCCTGGAAGGAAGCGGCCGACAGCCAGGACTCGGTTGCCAGTGATGCCTTGGTGATACCCATGACCTCCTGACGAGCCGAGGCGGTCTTCTTGCCCTCGGTGAGCGCGGTGCGGTTGAGGTCGTTGTACTTCAACCGGTCAACGAGCTCGCCCGGAAGCAGACCGGTGTCGCCGTGCTCAACGACAGTCACCTTGCGGAGCATCTGACGAACGATGACCTCAATGTGCTTGTCGTGAATCGGGACACCCTGCGAACGGTAAACGTCCTGCACGCCGCCCACGAGGTGCTTCTGCACCGCACGGACACCCTTGACACGAAGAACTTCCTTCGGGTCGACGGCGCCGATGATGATCTGCTGTCCGAGGTCAACGTGCTGACCATCCTCAACGAGGAGGGTTGAACGCTTGAGCACCGGGTAGGCAATCGCTTCGTCACCGTTGTCGGGCGTGAGAATGACCTTTCGGCCCTTGTCCGTGTCCTCGATGGTGATGCGTCCGGCAGAGTCAACGATGGGCGACGCACCCTTGGGGGTACGAGCTTCGAAGAGCTCCTGAACACGCGGCAGACCCTGGGTGATGTCGTCAGCGGATGCCGACCCACCCGTGTGGAAGGTACGCATGGTCAGCTGGGTACCGGGCTCACCGATGGACTGTGCGGCAATAATACCGACGGCCTCACCGATGTCCACGAGCTGGCCGGTAGCGAGCGAACGGCCGTAGCAGACCGCACACACACCCACAGCAGACTCGCACGTGAGCACAGAGCGAACCTTGATGGTCTCGATGCCAGACGAGATGAGCTGTGCAATGAGCACGTCTCCCACGTCGGCGCCGGCCTCGGCAACAACAACACCTGCAGCGTCGACCGCGGGTGCGGCGAGGCTGCGAGCGTAAACCGCGTTCTCAACGTTCGGGTGAACGCCGAGCACGCCAGTGGAGTCGCGCTCACCAATGGGCAGTTCAAGACCCTTGGTGGTACCACAGTCGTCTTCACGAATGATGACGTCCTGCGACACGTCCACCAGACGACGGGTGAGGTACCCCGAGTCGGCGGTACGCAGAGCGGTGTCGGCCAGTCCCTTACGAGCACCGTGAGTAGCAATGAAGTACTCGGCGACGGACAGGCCTTCGCGGTAGCTCGAGATGATCGGGCGAGGGATGATCTCACCCTTCGGGTTGTTCACGAGGCCTCGCATGCCGGCGATGTTTCGCACCTGCAGCCAGTTACCACGAGCACCAGAGGTGACCATTCGGTTGATCGTGTTGTCGGTCGGGAAGTTAGCCTGCATGGCCGCGGCAACGTCTTCGGTTGCCTTGGTCCAAATCTGGATCAGTTCCTGACGACGCTCGAGGTCGGTCGTGAGACCCTTCTCGAACTGCGCCTGAACCTTCGCGGCCATCTTCTCGTAACCGCTGACGATCTCCTTCTTGTTCGGAGGCGTCAGAATGTCGCTCAGAGCAACGGTCACACCGGAGCGCGTAGCCCAGTAGAAACCGGCGTCCTTGATGCGGTCAAGCGTGGCGGCCACTTCGACCTTCACGTACCGCTCGGCCAGGTCGTTGACGATCGTCGACATGGTGACCTTGTCGGCCACCTGCTCGAAGTACGGGTAGTCAACCGGAAGCGCCTCGTTGAAGATGGCGCGGCCCAGGCTGGTGGTGACCAGTACGGTTCCGACAGCCTGACCGTCCACGAGCTCGACGCCCTCGGGCTGTGTGCCCTCGGTGAAGAACTTGTCGGTCAAGCGGATGCGAACCTTGGCGTTCAGGTCAAGCGACTTCTGGTCGAAGGCCAGAATTGCCTCGGAGACGGTGGAGAAGGCACGGCCTTCGCCGATCACGCCCTCCTTCATCGTCGTGAGGTGGTGCAGACCAATGATCATGTCCTGTGTGGGCAGGGTCACCGGACGACCGTCAGACGGCTTCAGGATGTTGTTCGAGGCGAGCATCAGGATGCGTGCCTCGGCCTGGGCCTCGACCGAGAGCGGAAGGTGCACAGCCATCTGGTCGCCGTCGAAGTCGGCGTTGAACGCCGCACAGACGAGCGGGTGCAGCTGGATGGCCTTACCCTCAACGAGCTGAGGCTCGAAGGCCTGGATGCCCAGACGGTGCAGGGTGGGCGCACGGTTCAACAGAACCGGACGCTCGCGGATGATCTCCTCGAGCACGTCCCAGACCTGCGGACGTGAACGCTCAACCATGCGCTTGGCGGCCTTGATGTTCTGAGCGTGGCTCAGGTCAATGAGGCGCTTGATCACGAACGGCTTGAAGAGCTCCAGCGCCATCTGCTTGGGCAGACCACACTGGTGCAGCTTCAGCTGCGGGCCGACGACGATGACCGAACGGCCAGAGTAGTCCACGCGCTTGCCGAGCAGGTTCTGACGGAAACGACCCTGCTTACCCTTGAGCATGTCGCTCAGGGACTTGAGGGCGCGGTTACCGGTACCGGTGACCGGGCGACCACGACGACCGTTGTCGAACAGCGCGTCAACGGCTTCCTGCAGCATCCGCTTCTCGTTGTTCACGATGATCTCGGGAGCACCGAGGTCAAGCAGACGACGCAGACGGTTGTTGCGGTTGATCACACGACGGTAGAGGTCGTTCAGGTCGCTGGTTGCGAAACGGCCACCGTCAAGCTGCACCATCGGGCGCAGCTCGGGCGGGATGACCGGCACAACGTCGAGCACCATGGCCGCCGGCGAGTTGCCGGTCATGATGAACGCGTTGACCACGCGCAGACGCTTGATGGCGCGGATCTTCTTCTGACCCTTACCTTCAGCGATCTGCAGGTGCAGGTTTTCGCTCTCGGTGACGAGGTCGAAGGCCTCAAGGCGCTTCTTGATGGCCTCGGCGCCCATGAAGGCTTCGAAGTACATGCCGAAGCGGTCCTGAAGCTCGTGGAAGACGGAGTCTTCGGGCTTCAGGTCGCCGACCTTGAGGGTGCGGAAGTCTTCCCACACGCGCTCGAGGTGCGCGATCTGCTCGTCCAGGGACTTGCGAACCTGGCCCATTTCCTTCTCGGCGGCGTCTTTCGCGCGCTTCTTCTGGTCGCTCTTGGCGCCTTCGGCCTCCAGTGCTGCGAGGTCAGTTTCGAGGCGCTGCAGGCGGTCAGCGATGCGCGAGTCACGGCTGTTCTCAAGGGTCTTGAGCTCAAGGCGCAGCTCGTTCTCGAGACCAGGCATGTCCTGGTGACGGCCATCTTCGTCAACCGAGATAACCATGTAGGCAGCGAAGTAGATGACCTTTTCGAGGTCCTTCGGAGCCATGTCGAGCAGGTAACCGAGGCGAGACGGCACACCCTTGAAATACCAGATGTGGGTGACGGGTGCAGCGAGCTCGATGTGGCCCATGCGCTCACGGCGCACAGACGACTTCGTGACCTCTACGCCACAACGCTCACAGACGATGCCTTTGAAGCGAACACGCTTGTACTTGCCACAAGAGCATTCCCAGTCCCGCGAGGGGCCGAAGATCTGTTCGCCGAACAGGCCGTCCTTCTCGGGCTTGAGCGTGCGGTAGTTGATGGTTTCGGGCTTCTTGACCTCACCGTGCGACCAACGACGGATGTCGTCTGCCGTAGCCAGGCCAATGCGAAGCTCGTCAAATGTTGTTACGTCGAGCAATTTCTCTCCCTTGGAAAGTATTCGAGTCTCGGTGGCCGGGCTTAGATGTCGTCAATGGATGACGACTCAAACCGGGTGGAAATGTTGATTCCGAGCTCCTCCGCTGCACGGAAGACCTCGTCATCCGTGTCGCGCAGGCTCACTGCGGTGCCATCGGCCGAGAGAACCTCGACGTTCAAGCAGAGCGACTGCATTTCCTTGATGAGCACCTTGAAGCTCTCGGGGATACCGGGCTCCTGGATGTTCTCACCCTTGACGATGGCTTCGTACACCTTGACGCGGCCGAGAATATCGTCCGACTTGATCGTCAGGAGCTCCTGAAGTGCGTAAGCAGCTCCATATGCTTCGAGCGCCCACACCTCCATCTCTCCGAAACGCTGTCCACCGAACTGCGCCTTACCACCCAGCGGCTGCTGCGTGATCATGGAGTACGGACCCGTCGAACGAGCGTGAATCTTGTCATCGACGAGGTGGTGGAGCTTCAGGATGTACATGTAGCCGACAGAGACCGGGTTCGGGAACGGCTCACCTGAGCGGCCGTCGAAGAGCTGGGTCTTGCCTGAGGAACCGATGAGGCGTTCGCCATCGCGGGTCGGGATCGTGGATTCCAGAAGGCCCTCGATTTCGATCTCGAGCGCACCGTCGAAGACCGGAGTTGCAACCTTCGTGCCGGGTGCGGCGCTGAAGGCGTGCTCGGGAAGGCGAGCAGCCCATTTCGGCTTACCCTCGACGTTCCAGCCCTGCTTCGCGATCCACCCGAGGTGGGTCTCGAGAACCTGACCGAAGTTCATTCGTCCCGGGATACCCAGCGGGTTCAGGATGATGTCAACCGGGGTTCCATCGGCGAGGAACGGCATGTCCTCGATCGGCAGAATACGGGAGATGACACCCTTGTTACCGTGACGACCGGCGAGCTTGTCACCCTCGGTGATCTTGCGCTTCTGGGCAATGAAGACCACAACGCGCTGGTTGACGCCCGAGCCGAGCTCGTCGTCGCCATCCTGCGAATCGAAGACCTTGACACCAATGATCGTGCCGCGCTCACCGTGGGGAACCTTCAGGCTCGTGTCGCGAACTTCACGGCTCTTCTCGTTGAAGATGGCACGCAGCAGGCGCTCCTCAGCAGACAGCTCGGTCTCGCCCTTGGGCGTGACCTTGCCAACGAGGATGTCGCCGGGGCGAACCTCGGCTCCGATGCGAATGATGCCACGCTCGTCGAGGTCGGCGAGGAAGTCCGGCGAGACGTTGGGAAGGTCGCGAGTGATCTCTTCCTTACCCAACTTGGTGTCGCGGGCATCCACTTCGTACTCTTCGATGTGAATCGAGGAGAGGGTGTCGTCCTTGACCAGGTTCTGGCTCAGGATGATGGCGTCCTCGAAGTTGTAGCCTTCCCACGGCATGAATGCCACGAGAAGGTTCTTTCCGAGTGCAACCTCGCCCTGGTCCGTTGCCGGGCCATCAGCGATGACCTCGCCAGCTTCGATGCGCTCGCCAGCGTTCACGATGACGCGGTGGTTGAAGCTCGTGCCCTGGTTGGAGCGCGAGAACTTGCGCAGGTAGTACGTCTGCGTTCCGCCCTCATCGAGCTGAATGGTGACGACGTCTGCCGATACCTCAGCAACCACACCGGCCTTGTCGGCGGTGAGCACGTCACCGGCGTCGATGGCTGTGTAGCCCTCCATGCCGGTTCCCACGAGCGGGCTGTCGCTGATGAGCAGCGGGACAGCCTGACGCTGCATGTTGGCACCCATGAGTGCGCGGTTTGCATCGTCGTGGTCGAGGAACGGAATGAGCGAGGTTCCAACCGACACCATCTGGCGCGGCGACACGTCCATGTAGCCGATCTCTTCCGCGGGGAAGAGGTCAACCTCTCCACCCTTCTTACGGGCGAGAACGCGGTCTTCCGCAAAGTGCGAGTCCTTGGTCAACGGGGCGTTGGCCTGGGCGACGATGAAGTCGTCCTCTTCGCTGGCGGTGAGGTAGTCGATCGTCTCGGTGACCTTGTTGGCCACAACGCGACGGTACGGCGTCTCGATGAAACCGAAGGCGTTGATTCGCGCGAACGAGGCGAGCGAACCAATCAGGCCAATGTTCGGGCCTTCCGGGGTCTCAATGGGGCACATGCGGCCGTAGTGCGAGGGGTGAACGTCTCGCACCTCGACGCCGGCGCGGTCACGGGACAGTCCACCCGGGCCCAGCGCAGACAGACGACGCTTGTGCGTCAGTCCTGCGAGCGGGTTGTTCTGGTCCATGAACTGTGACAGCTGCGAGGTACCGAAGAACTCCTTGATCGCAGCGACGACGGGGCGCACGTTGATCAGGGTCTGCGGGGTGATCGCTTCGATGTCCTGCGTGGTCATGCGCTCGCGAACGACGCGCTCCATGCGGGACAGACCGGTGCGAACCTGGTTCTGAATGAGCTCGCCCACGGCACGAATACGACGGTTACCGAAGTGGTCGATGTCGTCGATGTCGATCGAGATGTCGGTCTGCTTGCCCTCGCGCACACCAGCAATGGTGTTGCGGTTGTCGTGCAGCGACACCAGGTACTTGATGGTGGCCAGGATGTCCTGGAGCGTCAGTACGGAGTCGCTGAGCGGAGCCTCAAGGCCGAGCTTGCGGTTGATCTTGTAACGACCAACCTTGGCCAGGTCGTAACGCTTCGAGTTGAAGAAGAAGTTGTCCAGCAGAGCGCGGGCAGCCTCGGCGGCAACCTGCTCTCCGGGGCGCAGCTTGCGGTAGATGTCCTTGAGGGCTTCTTCCTTCGTGAGGATGTTGTCCTTCTCAAGGGTGAGCTCGATGGACGCGAAGCCCTTGAACTCTTCGAGAATCTCTTCGCTCGTGAGGCCGAGGGCCTTGAGGAAGACGGTGACGGACTGCTTGCGCTTGCGGTCGATGCGAACACCAACCTGGTCGCGCTTGTCAATCTCGAACTCCAGCCATGCACCACGGCTCGGAATCACGCGAGCGGAGTAGATGTCCTTGTCGGACGTCTTCTCCTGCTGGCGGTCGAAGTACACGCCGGGCGAACGCACCAGCTGCGACACGACGACACGCTCGGTGCCGTTGATCACAAAGGTGCCCTTGGGCGTCATCAGCGGGAAGTCGCCCATGAACACGGTCTGAGTCTTGATCTCACCGGTGAGGTGGTTCATGAACTCGGCGTTCACATAGAGGGGTGCGGAGTAGGTCTTACCCTTTTCCTTGCACTCATCAATGGTGTACTTCTCCGGCTCAAGCTCCGGGTTGGTGAAGGAGAGCTGCATCGTCTCGCCGAGGTCCTCGATGGGAGAGATCTCTTCAAAGATCTCATCGAGTCCGGTGCGATTGGGCAGGTCCTGGCGTCCGGCCTTCTGGGCTTCAGCGACGCGCTTCTTCCAGATGTCGTTGCCAACGAGCCAGTCAAAGCTCTCGGTCTGCAAGGCAAGCAGGTCCGGAACAGTGAGGTGGTCGCTAATCTTCGCGAACGAAAGACGCTCAGCTGAGCGGCCGTTCTTGGGTGAGTTGGTGGTTGCGTTGCGCGCAGCAGCCAAGGAAATAACCTCCGTGGACCCCGTCAGGTCTAGTTACTGTTATTGGGTGAGGACTCCAACAGACCCTGTGCAATAAATCTTTGCAAGGAATGTGCCGCAAGGTGGCTTGAGCACGCAAAGCCGACCGCAATATGAAGGCAGAGTTTAGTCTGGGAGCGCAAGGGTCAACTATACGGGCCTGTCCACGTGATGTCTACTCCTTTGTTGACCTTTTCTGGATTCTCGGGTATAACCCAGTTTCTGCTCCGTTGCGGGAGGGCGCAGACTGGGGGTATGAGTAGCGAGCGTAATGAGTAGGGGCGAGGCGGAGCATCCGTCGGTCGTATTGAAGCTGAGCGGACACCTGGCCGTGATTGAACCCGACCGGTTCACCCCGGGCAGCTTTCAACTGGTGGTGGACGGCACGCCGCAGTCGCACGTGAACCTGGAGCACCCCGATGAGCTGTTCTTTGAGTACATTCAGCGCATCGGGCACGTGATCGACCTGCTGGGCGACCCGCACGAGCCGATCACCGCCGTGCACCTGGGTGCGGGGGCGCTGACCCTCCCCCGCTACGTGGAGGCGACGCGGCCCGGATCGCGCCAGCAGGTGGTGGAGATCGAGAGCGACCTGATCGACCTCGTGCGCGCCGAGCTGCCGTGGGACAAGCGCGCCCAGCTGCGCGTGCGTCACGGCGACGCCCGCGAGGTGCTTGGAAAGCTGCCCCCCGGCCTGCACGGAACCGTGGACCTCGTGGTGGTGGACATTTTTTCGGGAGCACGCACGCCCAAGCACGTGACCAGCCGGGAATTCTTTGCGCTCACCTCTCCTCTGCTGTCGCAGCGCGGCGTGGTGGCCGTGAATGTGGCCGACGGGCCGGGGCTGGCGTTCGCGCGCGGACAGGCCGCGACGCTGTCGGCCGTATTCGAGCACGTGATCGGGTTCGCCGAGACGCAGGTGCTGAAGGGGCGTCGGTTTGGCAATATCGTGTTCATCGCGGCGCACACACCCATTGACCTGAACTGGATTCCGCAGCTGCTGGCCAACGGGCCGCATCCGGCCAAGGTGATCGAGGGTACGGAGCTTGCACAGTTCATGGCCGGATCGCTGGTGGCCACGGACGATACCTCCACGCAGTCTCCGTTGCCGGGACGCACGGTCTTTCAGATCGGGCACTAGCCGGCCTGGCCCCCCTGGCCGCTACCGAAACGGGTGGCCGCGCCCCAGACGGGCCGCCGCCGCCACCGACATGGGCGCGCGCTACGGTAACGCGTTAGTTGCCATGATGGTCGTGAGACATCGTGGTGACGGACGCTGAATCGGAGCAGGACATGAATGATATGGCGATAGGTCGAACGAGAAATGGTGGGCGGTCGTTTCCGTTGGCGTTTCGGATTGAGTACATACGCCGCTGGGATGAGTGCGTGGAACGAGGCGCGAAGGTGCGGTTACTGCGCGAGTTCGACTTGGCAAAGGGCACGGTGAATCGTTGGCTGAGGGCTCGCGACGATGGAGAATGGACGGCATCGATGGTCGCAACGTCAGAGAGGTCACCACAAAGAATGGACAATCGCGATCGTGCGGAGTTGGCGCGGCTGCGGATGGAAAACGAGGCTTTGAAGAAGAAGGTCGCGCAGTCCGAAGCAGCACAACAAATCTTGGGAAAAGCATTCGAGCTCTTGGACGGGATCACCACCCGCTCGAACGAGGAACAAACACCGATCCCACCAGCGTTGATGAGCGCGGGCGAGTACGCGGCGTGGCTGAAACGAAGCAAGCTGTCCTGACCTTGACGGTCACGGCACTGGCCCAAGAAATGGCGATGCCGATCGTGGACGCATGTCGTCTGGTCGGGATGCCACGGTCAACGTATTACCGGCTCAGCCGTGGCTACCAGCACTACCGCCCCGTGGCTGAGGCGATCCCGCACCGCGAACGCCGGCAACCCGCAGCCTTGGACACGCACGAGCGCGCCACGATACTCTCCGTGCTCTGCGAGCCGAAATATGAAGACAAATCGGTGGTGCAAACGTACTGGCACGCCTTCGACGCCGGGACTCTCGCGTGTTCGCAGCGCACGTTCTACCGGGTCGCCAACGCTCACCGCCTGGTCGGGGATCGTCGACGCACCCGAACCCCGCGCTCCCCGTCACCGCGCACTCCGGCCGTCGCGACGCTCAAGCCCGGGGATTTGTGGTCGTGGGACATCACCGAATTGAACGGACCCAGCTACCACGATCGGTACTACCTTTACCTGATCATTGACGTGTTCTCGCGTTACCCCATTGGCTGGTGCATCGAGACTTACATCTCGAAGAAACGCGCTGTGACACTGTTCACCGACGCGATCGCCACCCACGGCGCCCCCACAGTCGTGCACTCCGACAACGGGTCCTCCATGCGCTCCACAGACCTCATCAACGCCCTCGAGAGCAACGGCATCATCACCTCGTACTCTCGCCCCCGGGTCAGCGACGACAACCCCTTCTCAGAATCACTGTTCAAGACCATCAAGTACGACCCCAGCTCCCCGGACCGATTCGATCACCGCGATCACGCCCGCCAATGGACCAAGGACTTCTTGGACCTGTATGCCACCCAACACCGCCACAGCGGTCTCGGCCGGCACACCCCAGCATCCGTCTTTGACGGCACCGCCCACCTCATCCACGCGCAACGACAACGGGCACTGGACGCCTACTACGCCCAGCACCCCACACGCTTCCGCCAACCACCCACAGCACCACCACTACCCCAACCCACAGGCATCAACACCCACCTACTGTCTCAAGCAGGTTGACAACTACCGAACCGGCGTAGCGGCCACCGATGTGGGGCGCGGCGGCGCGCGAGAACCGGCGCGCCCACCGATTTCGGGCGCGGCCACGGGTGCAGGCCCGACGGGGTCACCCGCCACCCACGCCGCGATACCCTGAAGCAATGAGCAACGCACCCTCGCAGCAGAAGTACCAGGTTCGCTTCGACTGGGGTCAGGCCGGGTGCGACGCCCTCGCCCCGCTCGCCGACGTGGTCGTGGTCGTAGACGTTCTCTCCGAACCGGATGCCTCGGCGCCCGTCATGCACGTGCCCCCCGGCACGCGGGTGATCGCGGCCGGTTTCGGCAATCGCAGTGCCGTGGCGGAGTGGGTCGTGGCCCGCCAGGCCGAAAAGGGTGACCGATTCTCCGTGGCTGTCATTGCGGCCGGGGGACTGCGCAACGATGGCACTCTGCGGTTCGCGGTCGAAGACTATCTGGCCAGCGGCGCCGCAATCGATGCGCTCATTGAGCTCGGGATCGATCACTGTTCGCCCGAGGCGGCGGCAGCATCCGCTTCGTTCGTGGGTCTGAAGCAGGCCGTGCGGCACCTGGTGAGCGCGTCCGAGAGCGGTCAGGCGCTCGTGGCTCTCGGCCGCGACGCCGAGGTGCGCCTTGCTGCCCAGCTCGATATCACGACAGACGTGGCCGCCAACTAGCGATTAGAGCGCAGCGACCGCATCGATCTCCACGAGAAACTCGGGGTTCGCGAGGCCGGCCACGCGCAAAACCGTGACGGCGGTGGGATGCTGACCCCATTCCGACGCCGAGGCCGCGTATGCCTCACTCAGGTCGGCGCTTTCGGTGAGATGCACCGTCATTTTGGCCACGTTTTCCTGCGTCGCTCCCACCTCGGCGAGCACGGCGAGCAGGTTGCGTAGCGCCTGACGCGTCTGGCTGAGGGTGTCGGCGCCCACAATCCTGCCGCGCTGGTCGACGCCGTTCTGGCCGCCGATAAACATGAGGCGGCGGCCCGGATCCACTAGGGTTCCCTGCGCGAACGCCACGTTGCGGTGCACGGATGCTGTGTTGATTTTTATGACCACCATGGGGGTATCCCTCTCCCTCACGCGCGCTGCGCTCCTCTCAGTGAACTCGGGTTCGTCGCGCGCAGCAAGACCCCGTACGGAGTGTTTACACGTCTGCAACACCGCTGAACGCATCATTGACCAGCGGATGCCGCAGCTCGGCGTCGCGCTGCCGCCGTGATTTCCCGATGTGCCCAGGTGATGGCATTTTCGGTGCGGAAACCGCGCCCGCAGAGCCCGCAGCTCAGGGGCCTGGTGGGTTTGCGATACCGGTAATGCGTGTGTCCGGCCGGGCACGACCCTACCCACGGAGCGAGTTCGTCGGCGATCTCGCCGTCGTGGGTGCGCTTGCCGTCGTAGCCGAGGTCGTGCGCCAGCTTCTTCCAGCGCGGGCCGTGCCCCGCGCGCGGACCCGCCATGGCATGCGCCACCTCGTGCAGCAGAATCTGGTGCACATCGTCGTCGTCATACCGGGAGGCGAGGTACCGAGACACGCTAATGCGTTTGTGCGTGAAGTTGCACTGCCCCGCCCGCTTCTTAGCGTTGTCAAAGGCGAACGACCAGCTCGGGTCGAGGTGAAGCGCCATGAGCGCGTGGGCCCAGTGTCGCACCCGCACGAGATCAGCCACCGGCGGCACTTTCGACGCGAACTTCAAAAAGCCGGTCATCGCCGGCGCTGGGAGTACCTCGTCCATCCGTGTTGTTTGTCATGAACCACACTGTGCCACCAGGTCCGGGCACTACGTCACGGAGGCGGCCATAGTCGCGCACAAAATAGGCGATGGGGGTCACTGTGGAGGAGTCGATGTTGGGCGAGACATCAACGCTCCAGAGGCGCTCGCCGCGCAGACCGGCCATGAAGAGCGTGTCGCCCACGATCGCGATTCCACTGGGGCTGGCGTCGGAGGTCGCCCATTCCTGCACGGGGTCCGTGTAGTCGGGGTTGTCGCCGCGTCCCTCCACCACCGGCCAGCCGTAGTTGTTGCCGGGCTCAATCAGGTTGAGTTCGTCCCAGGTGTTCTGGCCAAACTCGCTTGCCCATAGGCGTCCGCTCGAGTCCCACGAGATGCCCTGCGGGTTACGGTGGCCGTAGGAATACACGAGAGTGCCGAAGGGGTTGTCGGCCGGAACAGCACCGGTGGGGGTCAGGCGCAGAATCTTGCCGCCGAGCGCATCGAGGTTTTGCGACTGGGCCGTGTTGCCGGCATCTCCCACGGTGGCGTAGAGCATGCCGTCGGGGCCGAACGCGATGCGTCCGCCGTTGTGGTTTGATGCCCGCGGGATGGCGTCCAGCACGGTCTCGGCCGCCCCGAGGGTGTGGCCGCCCGCGGAGCCGAGCAGCGGCATCCGTTCGATGCGGTTGTCGGTGGCCGTGGTGAGGTAGGCGTACACCCAGTCGTCGGAGTAGGCGAGGCCCAGCAGGCCGCCCTCGCCGGAGGGGCGAGCGTCGGTGACCGTGCCCACGTTTCGCAGTCCGCCGTCGGGGAGTAATTCGCGCACCCGCGTGGTGTCGCGCTCGCTGATAAGGGTGCCGCCGCCCGGCACGCGCAGAATCGACCACGGTGCGTCGAGGCCGCTGGTGATCGCGACCGGGTCTCCCACCAGGCGCACGGTGCCGGTGGGCGCGGCGGAGGTGTCAGACCCGGGAGTCGACGTGGGTGGTGCCGCCCGCGGGTCGTTTCCGCCCGTGCCGGAACAGGCGCCGAGCAGGAGCACAGCCGCCAGGGCGAGGCTGCCGGTGGCCAGTCGCGTGCGTGCAGTCATCGGCGTCTCGCTCAGATGCGCGGCTTGCGCTCAGCGATGAAGGATTCGACCACGGCCACGGCAACGAGGCAGCCTTCGAGCTCCTTGGCGGTGGCCCCGTCTTTCTCGCGCAGAAAAACTGCGGCGGTGAAGTCGGTGAGAGCGGCGTCGAGCTCGCCCCGATCGAAGTGAACCTTGCCGCGATTCTGGCGGGCCTCGGCGGCGGACGTCGTCCACTCGTGCGTCTCGGCGTCGAGAATGCAGTGGTTCAGCTCGGCCTGAGCCTCGTCGAGCTTGCCCTGATACTGCAGAACCTGCGCGCGCCGAATGCGGCTGGCCACGGCCTGCTCGCGATCCCCGGTGAAGCGCGACAAACGCCAAGCCTCGTTCGCGATTTCCCAGGCTTCGTCCAGGCGCCCGAGCAGACGCAGCAGACTCACCTTTTCGTTAAGCGCAGACAGGCTGCGCATGTTGCCGAGGGCGTCGAGACGCTCGCTGGCGGCGGGCAGGTCGACTTTTTCACGCAGCGTGAGTGCGTCGTAACCGATGATGATGCTCAGGGGGTGTTCCTGACAGACGGCGGCCGAAGCCGCGGGAAATTCGGACTCTTCAGCCTATCCCCGTCGCCGGTCCCTGTGCGTGAGATCCCTCGGCGTGAGTGGAATTCGCCACCCCAGAACGGATGCCTCGCGCGGCCCTACCCGCGCCCCGACGTATCGACAATCTCCTTACCGAGCGGCAGCAGAGCCACTGGCACCATTTTGAAGTTTGCGATTCCAAACGGAATGCCGATGATCGTGAGGCACAGCGCAATGCCGCTCAGAATATGCTCGAGCGCAATCCACCAGCCGGCCAGAATCACCCACACCACATTGCCGAGGGCCGAGCCGATGCCGGCGGTCGGCTTGTCCACAATCGTCTTCCCGAACGGCCAGAGCGCATAAATACCGATGCGCGCCGCCGCGATCCCCCACGGAATCGTGACAATGAGAACACACATAATGACGGCGGCAAGCATGTATCCGAGGAAGAGCCAAAAACCGGAGAGCACGAGCCAAATGATGTTGAGGATCGTCTTCATAATGTTCCATCATGCCAGCCTGTTGCGAGGTTGACGAGGCCTCCCTGAGCGCCGCGGTCAGGCTACTCTGGGCGCCAGTTCGTGCAGCTTTCGGCGAACGCCATTCGGAGAGGTCGCCTGCCCATGCTCGATGTTCTCGTTGCCGTGCTGCCGTTCGCGCTCGGAGCGCTCGTCGCCTCTCTTCCGGTCGTCGCCATGGCGGCCGTGATCGCCACCCTCAACTTTCGACCCGTGCTGCGAAGCTTCACAGCGGGCTGGCTTGCGGGGCTTCTCACCACGGGGGTGCTCGCGCTTGTTCTCACGGGTGCCGTCACTCTCGCCACGGACTCCGTCGCCTGGGCCTCGTGGTTGCGCGTCGTTCTCGGCGCCGCGCTGGTCGCACTGGGCGTGCGCCGTTTCGTGACCCGTGCACGCCGCGGCGAGGAACGAACGGAGCCAAAGTGGGTGCCCGTGATGCAGAACATTCGCCCGGGTCGCGCCTTCGGGGTGGCGTTTCTGCTCGGCTCCATCAATCCCAAGAACGCTCTGATCGTGCTGGCGGCCGTGGCGGCCATCGTGAATGCGAGCAGCGCCGTCGTGGAGCAGTTCGTGGGCCTTTTCGTTTTCGTGGTGGTGGCCAGTCTCGGTGTGGTGGCGCCCGCGGTAGCACTTCGCATGCGGGGTGATCGCGCGGCCGCTCCGCTGCACAGCTTCGTGGACTGGTTCGCGCGCCACAGCGACCTCATCATCGCCGCCGTTCTGCTGCTGCTCGGGCTGCTGGTCCTCTCCGCGGGCCTCGGCGCGCTGCTGTAGCGCACGCATCCGCTGCCCCGCCCGGCTGAACTCGCCGCGGCATCCGTCGTCGCGCCCGAATTCGGGGGCCGCTACGCCCGTTCGGTAGTTGTCAACCTGCTTGAGACAGTAGGTGGGTGTTGATGCCTGTGGGTTGGGGTAGTGGTGGTGCTGTGGGTGGTTGGCGGAAGCGTGTGGGGTGCTGGGCGTAGTAGGCGTCCAGTGCCCGTTGTCGTTGCGCGTGGATGAGGTGGGCGGTGCCGTCAAAGACGGATGCTGGGGTGTGCCGGCCGAGACCGCTGTGGCGGTGTTGGGTGGCATACAGGTCCAAGAAGTCCTTGGTCCATTGGCGGGCGTGATCGCGGTGATCGAATCGGTCCGGGGAGCTGGGGTCGTACTTGATGGTCTTGAACAGTGATTCTGAGAAGGGGTTGTCGTCGCTGACCCGGGGGCGAGAGTACGAGGTGATGATGCCGTTGCTCTCGAGGGCGTTGATGAGGTCTGTGGAGCGCATGGAGGACCCGTTGTCGGAGTGCACGACTGTGGGGGCGCCGTGGGTGGCGATCGCGTCGGTGAACAGTGTCACAGCGCGTTTCTTCGAGATGTAAGTCTCGATGCACCAGCCAATGGGGTAACGCGAGAACACGTCAATGATCAGGTAAAGGTAGTACCGATCGTGGTAGCTGGGTCCGTTCAATTCGGTGATGTCCCACGACCACAAATCCCCGGGCTTGAGCGTCGCGACGGCCGGAGTGCGCGGTGACGGGGAGCGCGGGGTTCGGGTGCGTCGACGATCCCCGACCAGGCGGTGAGCGTTGGCGACCCGGTAGAACGTGCGCTGCGAACACGCGAGAGTCCCGGCGTCGAAGGCGTGCCAGTACGTTTGCACCACCGATTTGTCTTCATATTTCGGCTCGCAGAGCACGGAGAGTATCGTGGCGCGCTCGTGCGTGTCCAAGGCTGCGGGTTGCCGGCGTTCGCGGTGCGGGATCGCCTCAGCCACGGGGCGGTAGTGCTGGTAGCCACGGCTGAGCCGGTAATACGTTGACCGTGGCATCCCGACCAGACGACATGCGTCCACGATCGGCATCGCCATTTCTTGGGCCAGTGCCGTGACCGTCAAGGTCAGGACAGCTTGCTTCGTTTCAGCCACGCCGCGTACTCGCCCGCGCTCATCAACGCTGGTGGGATCGGTGTTTGTTCCTCGTTCGAGCGGGTGGTGATCCCGTCCAAGAGCTCGAATGCTTTTCCCAAGATTTGTTGTGCTGCTTCGGACTGCGCGACCTTCTTCTTCAAAGCCTCGTTTTCCATCCGCAGCCGCGCCAACTCCGCACGATCGCGATTGTCCATTCTTTGTGGTGACCTCTCTGACGTTGCGACCATCGATGCCGTCCATTCTCCATCGTCGCGAGCCCTCAGCCAACGATTCACCGTGCCCTTTGCCAAGTCGAACTCGCGCAGTAACCGCACCTTCGCGCCTCGTTCCACGCACTCATCCCAGCGGCGTATGTACTCAATCCGAAACGCCAACGGAAACGACCGCCCACCATTTCTCGTTCGACCTATCGCCATATCATTCATGTCCTGCTCCGATTCAGCGTCCGTCACCACGATGTCTCACGACCATCATGGCAACTAACGGGTTACCGTAGCGCCGCCCCATCTGGGGCGCGACGAGGGGTCACGGGGTCTCGACGGGGCTCGACCAGCGAGATGCGGGCGCTTTCAGGGCAGGGTCACTAGGTCTCGACGGGCCTCGACCAGCGAGAGGGGCGCCGACCAACGAGAGGGGGCAATGCGGGGCGGAACGGGAGCGGCTCAGCGGGCGTCGTAGTGAGCCAGGGCGTCGGCATCCGTGGCGTGCGTCATGGCCCGGCGAGCATTGTCGAGGGCGATGACCGGGTCGGCCTCCACCTCGGCCAGAGACAACTGCCGCTCGGCCTCGGACAGCCGAGTACGAGCACCAGCCTGCACGCGACCACGATGTGCGGCGATGAAATCCCGGGTGATCGAGAGCTGACTGCGCGCGGTCAGCAGCGCACCAGCCAGAGCGGTGCGCGCATTCTCCAGGCGCAACTGCCGATTGCGGGCTTCGGAGCGCATCACATCGAGGCCGTCCATCACCTCGCGCAGATGAGCGAGATCGACGGCCGGGTCACTGAGGCGCTGGGGTTCACGCAACTGGGCAAGCTCCGTGCTGGCCGCCACGATCACGCTGTTCAGGTTGGCGCTGGTGTCGGCCTCGTCGTGCGCGTCGCGCAGCCCCCGGGCCTCGGCGAGTTCGGCGGCGGCAGCATCGGTTGCGCGCCCGAGGTTCGCGAATCCAATATGCAGTTCGTCTTCACCGCTCTCGATCGCGTCGAGCAGCTGCGTGGCGGTGAACAGACCGTGTTCGGCAGCGCTCATCTGCTCGCCCACCGGTTCTGAGGCGGCGAGACGGGCGGCGGCCTCAGCGCCAGCGCGGCGGGCGTTTTCGAGGGCGACCTGAGCGCGGGTGACGTTGGTGCTGATGGGCGCGAGAGCGTGTGCGGTGTAGCTGAGGGCCAGCCGGTCCAGGGTGCGGGTGCCGCCCACCACCCGGTCGGCGGTGCGGTCGAGGCGGCGCATGAGCTGCTCGAGCATCTGCGGGGCGGTGCGTTCCACGCCACGCTTCTTGTCAAAGTTCCGGGTCTGAGCCTCGAGGCGCTGCGTGGCCTCGTCGGCAATGGCTCGAATCTGCTCGTTCCAGCGGCGAATCTCCTCGGCCGAATCCGGCACCGTGTCATCGAGTTTCTGCTGCAGCGCAAACGCCTCGGTGAGCTGGCGCCGCGACAACGTGAGGGCCTTGGCAAACTCCCGCGTGGAATTCTCGCCAAACTGCGCGCTGGCGAAGTCAAGTTCGTCGGTCGCGTCTTGCACGAGGTCATCCGCTCGAACGAGACTGACCGCGGCCTGCTGGGCGAGCGCTCTGGCAGCATCGGTTTCGATCTTCAGACGCGCCCGGGTGCGACGGCGACTCAGCCCAACGAGCACGAGGATGCCGGCAACGACGATTCCTAAAACCACCAGCGAGGGCAAGAACGCGTCCATTCTCTGAGTCTACTGACCGCACGCTGGGCGATCTGTGCGCGGCGCCGGGAAGCGCGCTAGAGGTCGTCGGCGCTGGGACGACGCATCTGCTGGCGGATCATCTCGAAGTCGTGACGGGAGATCTCGATCAGGCCACGGCGCAGCTGATATCCCCAGTTCGGGTTGCCCCGGGTGAGTTCCAGCACCGACAGCAGCGGCCGAATCGACGTGGCCACAGCGTGCGGGTCGTAGTCGGCCCGCCGGCGCCAGGGTTGGAACTCGCTGCCAGGGTCACCGATGGGGGCGAGGGCGGCATCCGTGATGCGGGCAATCGCGGTGAACTCGCGCAACACCTCACCCTCGAATGCGGTCTTCGGCGAGTAATACACGAGGCCGTCAGATTCGCCCATGCCAGCGAGCGTCGCGCGCGCGGCCTGGCTCGCCTGGGCCATGCCCTGGTGAACGCTGCGCAGCACCTGCTCGCGCTGGGCGACCCCCAGCCAGAAACGAATTGCCACTCTTCAGTTGTACAACATGCGCGTGGTCCAGACTGGGAGTATGCGCGTATTACTGAAGAAAGTCCTTGATTGTGAACCGGATGCCGCCTGGCGGGCCATTCGAAGCCCCGCGGTTTTTCGAGAGGTCAGTTCGCCGCTCCTCGCGGTGGATTCCCTCGAATCCAATGGGTTTCCCACCATGTGGGCGCCCGGCGACCACCCGGCGACGTTTCGCATGCTGGGACTCGTTCCGATGGGCACACAGGTGATTCGACTCGCTGAGGAGAACGAACGTGCTGATGGGGTGCGTATTCTGCGGGACACCGGTTACGGCGTGTCGGGTGCCCTCGCGGCCGTGACGCTCTGGGACCACCGCATGGCCATTGCACCCGATCCCGCCGGCACGGGCAAGACGCTCTACCGCGACCAGCTCATTTTCAAGGCGGGACTCGGCACGATCGCCCTCTGGCCCAGCTTTTGGGCGTTTTGGCAGATCCGGATGCTGCGCCTCCAGCAGCTCGCACCCACCTGGCGTCACGATGTGGGCGTCGATGCGCCTGCATCTTCGGACACCGCGGCGTAAGAACGGTCGCGGCGAGGGGAGTCTGTCGGTTGTCGGCGCTACTCTGTTGGCATGACTTCTTCCCTTGGAGCATTACAGATCGCTGACTGGCGTCGTCGAGTGTTCGGACTCTATGCGGGCGTGCGTCAGCTCAGCGTGCAGAGTCCGGAGTCCGGGCACGAACTGTGGCGGTCGGGACGGGACGAACTGTTTGCGGGACATCCGTCGTCGCCGCTGCTGCCGGACGATCGGGCCGCCTTCACCGGGCTGCCGATCGCAGCGTACGACCCGGACTGGCGCTTCGAGGTGGAGGTGCACCGCGCGGAGCACCCGCTGCGCATCAGCGTGGACACCGGAACCGACGGCACCGTGCCCTTCGACCTGGTGGGCACCGTGCGACTCCCCTACCTCGGCTCGCTCGACGTGTGGCACCTCGGCAACTACGGCGGCGGCCTGTTTCTCCCGGTGAAAGACGCACTCGCCGGTCAGCCCGGCGGCACCTACGGGGGTGGCCGCTACCTGCTCGACACGGTGAAGGGCGCCGATCTGGGCCCCGGCGTCGACGACGACACCCTCATTCTCGACTTCAACTTTGCCTATAACCCGTCGTGCGCCTATGACCCCATGTGGGCCTGCCCGCTCGCCCAACCGGGCAACACCATCGACGTGGAGGTGCCGGTGGGCGAGCTCTACAACGGTGACAGCTTCGGCGAGGGGTCCGACTCTGCCGGGTTCTGACGCGCGTCCGCGTGTGGTTACCGGTGCGCTCCCGCTGTGCTCCCGGCGAACTCCCGGCACTGCTGATACCCCACCGGGTATAAAGGGGTTAGGCTGGAAGAAACGGCCGACCGACTGATTCGGCCGGCGAATGGAGACTGTCATGATGTGGGGCGCGTCAAGCATGGGGTGGACCTGGGGATTCGGACTGCTCGTGATCGTCGGCGTGGCCCTCATTATCTACGTGCTCGTGCGGGTGTTCTCGGGTCGCCCCACGAAGGCCGCCCCGCAGTCGGGCGCGCGGCTCATTCTCGATGAACGCTTTGCTCGGGGGGAACTCACCGAGGAACAGTATCGCGAACACCGGCGAACACTGGCGGACGATCGATAATGCGCCCGATCACCCGCCGCACGGCCCTCCTCCTTGGCGGAGTGGGGGCAGCCAGTGTGGCCGTGGGTGCGACGGGTCTGACTCTGCAGGCATCCACGCTGCTGCCCGCGGAGCTGAACGGCGGCGCAGAACTCACAGAGCCGACCGAGCTGAGAAGCTCCGGCGGCGCACTCACCGTTGATCTCGAGGCGACGGCCGGCCAGCTAAGCGTGGCGGGACGAACCGTGCAGGCCCTCGGCTACAACGGCGGCACACCCGGGCCCACCCTGCGCATGCGAGCGGGCGACACCGTGAACGTGAGCCTCCGCAACGGCCTGACCGACCCCAGCAATCTGCACGTGCACGGACTGCACGTCTCCCCCGAAAATAACGGCGACAACATGTTCGTCACCGTGCCGGCCGGCGACTCCTTCGACTACGAATACACCCTGCCGGCCGACCACCCCCCGGGCGTATTCTGGTATCACCCGCACCACCACGGTTTCGTCACTGATCAGGTGTTCGGCGGCCTATTCGGTGCGATCATCGTGGACGATCCCGACCCCATCCCCGCCACCCGCGAGCGCGTTCTCATCATCTCCGACGTCACCCTCACCGCAGGCGGAACCGTTGCCACCGCAACAGCCATGCAAAAAATGTCCGGCCGCGAAGGCGAACTCGTTCTGGTGAACGGACAGCTCAGCCCCCGCCTCACGGCTCAACCCGGCGACCGCGAACGCTGGCGCATCGTGAACGCCTGCGTCTCCCGCTACCTGCGATTACGCCTCGACGGGCAGCAGATGTCTCTCCTCGGCATCGACTCCGGCCGCTTCGCTTCCCCTCGCGAGGTGGCGGAGATTGTGCTGGCCCCCGGAAACCGAGCCGATGTTCTCGTGACCGCAGCCGAGGGGACATCCGCTCTACACACGCTCGCGTATGACCGCGGAAACGCCGGCGGAATGATGGGCGGAGGGTCCACCAGCACGGCCGACACGACCCTGGCCACACTGAACGTGGCCGGTGAGGTGGCGGCAGAGTCGGGTGCAATTCCTCGTCAACGCACGCCGCGGGACCTGCGGAGCGCCGCCGTGACCGCGCGGCGCGAGCTCGTTTTCGCCATGGGTATGGGCGGCATGGGTGGCGGAATGATGTCACCGACCATTAACGGGCGCGCGTTTGATGCGTCGCGAGACGATGAGACGGTTCAGTTCGGGAGCGTGGAGGAGTGGCTGCTGACCAATACGAGCAACCTTGATCATCCGCTTCACCTGCACGTGTGGCCCATGCAAATTGTGGAGCAGAACGGCCAGGCTGTGGACAGCGTGATCTAACAGGACGTCGTGAACATTCCCGCTCGCAGCACGACGCGCGTGCGCATTGCCTTCGACGATTTCAGCGGACGAACCGTGTATCACTGCCACATTCTCGATCACGAGGATGCCGGCATGATGGGCATCATTCAGGCACGCTAAACCCCTGTTTGACTGGCCCGCGACACCGGAAAGCCATTCGTACGGTACAGTGAGGGTACTTGCGAGTGCGTAGTTGCGCTTGCTGCGTCGTAGAACGCCCTCTTCTTATCGCGGCAGCCCCCAGGGCTAGCCCGATTTCGGAATGAAACATTCTTACGGCGAACGGATGTGCCCTTCGGCACCTTCGCCATGTGAATCCTCCTGGTTCCGGCAGCCGCATGCGCGGCCTCGGTTCGGGCGAGGAGTCTGATGCCTGAAAGGCACCACTCTTGACTGAAATTGCATTTAGCGCGCTCGGCGTGCCCACCCCCCTCGTAACGGTTCTCTCGTCGCAGGGCATTGACAGCGCCTTCCCCATTCAGGTGGACACGCTGCCCGACACCCTCAAGGGCCGCGACGTTCTCGGCCGCGGAAAGACCGGCTCGGGCAAGACCCTCGCCTTCTCCATCCCCATGGTGTCCCGCCTCGGCGGCAAGCTCGCCGGTGGCAAGCGCCGCCCGGGTCGCCCGCTCGGCCTGATTCTTGCGCCCACCCGCGAGCTCGCCACGCAGATCACCAATGCCATCACCCCGCTCGCCGAGGCCTACGGCCTCAACACGACCACCATCTTCGGTGGCGTCTCGCAGAACCGTCAGGTGTCCGCCCTCAAGAGCGGCGTCGACATTGTGGTGGCGTGCCCCGGCCGCCTCGAAGACCTCATGAAGCAGGGCTTCGTGAACCTCGACTCCATCGAGATCACCGTGCTCGACGAGGCCGACCACATGGCCGACCTCGGCTTCCTCCCCGTCGTGACGCGCATCATGGACAAGACGCCCGGCGACGGCCAGCGCATGCTCTTCTCCGCAACGCTCGACAACGGCGTGGACAAGATCGTTCGCCGCTTCCTGCACGACCCGGTGATGCACTCCGTCGACGAGGCCAACAGCCACGTGTCGGCCATGACCCACCATGTGTTCGAGGTCACCGGCACCGACGCGAAGAAGGACCTCGTTCAGAAGCTGGCCTCGGGCAGCGGACGACGCATCCTCTTCATGCGCACCAAGCACCAGGCCAAGAAGCTCGCCAAAAGCCTCACCGACTCGGGCATTCCCGCCGTCGACCTGCACGGTAACCTCTCGCAGGTTGCGCGTGACCGTAACCTCGCCGCGTTCAGCGCCGGCGACGTGAAGGTGCTCGTAGCAACAGATGTCGCGGCTCGCGGCGTGCACGTGGACGACATTGAGCTCGTGATTCACGTTGACCCGCCCGCCGAGCACAAGGCGTACCTGCACCGTTCGGGCCGTACCGCCCGTGCCGGCAGCGCCGGTGACGTGGTGACCGTGGTTCTCCCCGAGCAGAAGCGCGACACCGACGCTCTGCTGCGCAAGGCCGCCATCAAGGTGACCCCGCAGCGCGTTGATGCTGGTTCGGCCGCCGTGGACGCCCTCGTGGGCGACGTGGCCGCGTATGTGAAGCCGGCGCCGCGCGTTGAGCAGCCGCAGCAGCAGCGCCAGTCGCAGGGTGGTCGCTCACAGGGCGGCCGTTCGCAGGGTGGCCGCTCAGGCGGGCGCTCAGAGGGTGGGCGTTCAGAAGGCGGTCACGGTCAGCGCAGTGACCGCGATGGTGGCGGCCGCGGTTCACGCGACGGCGCCCGTGACTCGGGTGGACGCGACGGCGCACGCTCCAGCAGCGACTCGGCCTCGGCCGGTGGCGCTCGTCGCTCCTCGCGTCCGGCCTCGGCCGGCCGCAGCCAGAACGCTCCCGCCGGCACCGCAGCCGGACGCTCCGGCGGGCCCCGCGTGGGCAGCCTCCAGGTGGGCGGACTCGTTCGCGGTTCCAGCACCGGTGGAGCAGGTCGCTCGGCTCCGCGTCGGTCGCAGGGCTAAGCATCCGCTTGCCCTAGGCATCCGCGCGGCGTAGGCATCCGCTTCGCGTAGGCATCCGCTTCGCGTAGGCATCCGCTTCGCTACCTATCAACGGGTCGGTCTCTCACGAGGCCGGCCCGTTTTGCATGCCCGGGTAAAAGGCCCTGCCCAAACGCCGGTAGGGTCGCTTTTATGAACACCACTGTTGTCGTTCGGCCCGTCGAAGAAGCGGATGCCGACAGCCTGGGTCGCGTGCACGCGGCCTGCTGGCACGAGACCTACGATCACCTGCTGACCGCCGCAGCCCTGTCGAAGCTACGGCCCGAGCGCCTCGCCACCATGTGGCACGGCATCACCAAGCGCGGACCGGATTACCGCCAGGTTGTGGCCATTGATGACGGCGAGATTGTGGGCTTCGCCGGCAGCTCTCCCACTGATGATCAGGACCAGCCTGCCGGTACGCGTGAACTCAAGACCATGTACCTCCTCAAGAAATATCAGGGCACCGGCGTGGGCCAGCGTCTCTTTGATGCCGTCGTCGATCCCGGCACGTCCATTCTCTGGGTGGCCGCCGACAATCCCCGAGCGCACGCCTTTTACGCCCGCAACGGCTACGCACCCGATGGGCACGAAAAGGTTGAAGAGGTGCTCGGCGAGCAGCTGCACGAGGTCCGCCTCGTTCGCTAACCGTGGGGGCGGGTGCGAACTAGGCTGAACGGATGCCTACCGCACCCACCATCCCGGTCATCCTCGACGTTGACACCGGCGTTGACGACGCCCTCGCCATTCTGTTTGCCGTCGCCCACCCGGGTATCGACGTGCTCGGAATCAGTTGCGTCGCCGGCAACGCCTCGCTCGAGCGGGTGGTCGAGAACACGCTGCGCATCCTCGACGTGGCCGGTGCACCCGACATTCCCGTGGCTGCCGGAGCGCGCCGCCCGCTGCTGGAGCCGGCACGCTCGGCCTCGCACGTGCACGGCGAGGGCTGACTCGGCACGCTGCGCCTCCCCCCGAGCGACCGCACCGCGGTGGCAGGCAGCTCCATCGAGCTGATGCGTTCCCTCATCGAGGCGAGCCCCCGCCCGGTCACGCTCGTGGCACTCGCTCCGCAGACCAACCTTGCGCTGCTGCTGCGTCAGTACCCCGATCTGGCCAACAACATCGAGCGCATCCTGTTCATGGGAGGTTCGGCAAGTGTCGGCAACGCCACCGCCGTCGCCGAATTCAACGTGTGGCACGACCCCGAGGCCGCTGCGATCGTGCTGGATGCCGGCATCCCCACGTTCATGTACGGCCTGGACGTGTTCAACCAGGTGGGGATTGCCGAGTCCACGGCATCCGCTCTGGCGAAAGGCGACTCGCCGCTGGGCCAGGTGGTGGGGGCGTTGCTCACCAACCGCATCGTGCTCGGAGCCGACCGGGCCAGCGAATACTCCGGGCTGATCGGCGACGCGGGCGCGGTGTGTGCCCTCGTGGATCCGGGTGCCCTCCGCACCGAGCTGCGTCCGGTGCGCGTGCAACTCGCCGGGTACGGTCGCGGCCAGACTCTGGTTGACCTGCGCCAGCACCCGGGCGAGGACATCGTGCACGGGCTGCACGAGGAGTGGGCCGCCGTCGAGGTGGCTCTCGACGTGGATGCCGCGCGCTACGAGCGCCTGTTCCTCAACACCCTCGGCCTCCGCTGACGCGGGCCGTCCGGCGCCCTCGCCGCGCTCGCCTGCGCGCGGGTTCCACCTCGCGGCCCTCGTTTGCGCGCCCGGCACTCAGCTGCGCGCGGGTTCCGCCTCGCGGCACTCGTCTGCACGCCCGGCACGCGTCTGAATGAGTGCCAGTCAACCAAATGAGTGCCACCACACGTGCACCCCTCCTGGCCACCCCCGGCACACCGCCAATGACCACCGGCTGGCACGCGTTTAGGCGGCCGGCACTCGTTCACACGACCGGCCCTCGTTTGCGCGCCCGGCACTCGTCTGCAAGCCCGGCACTCGTCTGCAAGCCCGGCACTCGTCTGCAAGCCCGGCACTCGTCTGCGTGCGGGCTCCGCCTCGCGGCACTAGTTTGCGCGCCCGGCACTCGTTTGTTTGCCCGGGACTCGTCTGAATGAGTGCCGCGCGGCCAAATGAGTGCCGCCACACGCACGACCCGCAGGCCGACGCCCGGCATGCGCCACCGAACCACCGGCCGGCACTCGTCTGCAGGCGCGGCACTCGTGTGAATCAGTGCCGACCGAGCAGATGAGTGCCGACCTACGCTTGGCGCCACTCAGCACGAAACCGAGTCAGCGCAGCAGGCCCACAGAAGCCATGGCGGAGCGGAGGAGCGCGCCACGACCGCCCTCCATCTCAGCGGAAACGCCCGGGGAAACGGCTTCGTCCGGCGTCATCCAGGTGATTTCGAGGGCGTCCTGGCGGGGATCGCACGTGCCAGTGACCGGCACGACGTAGGCGAGTGACACCGCGTGCTGCCGGTCGTCGGTGAAAGCGGAGATTCCCGGCATCGGAAAATACTCTGCGATGGTGAACGGCACCGGGCTCGCGGGAAGTTGCGGGAACGCCATCGGCCCGAGGTCCTTTTCGAGGTGGCGGAACAGCGCATCGCGCAGCGTCTCGCCAAACATGACCCGCCCCGACACGAGAGTTCGCGTCATTTCGCCGGTGGAGCGCGCCCGCAGGAGCACGCCGACCTCGACAACCTGCCCGAGGCCATCAACCCGCACGGGCACAGCCTCGATATAAAGAATGGGCAGGCGGCGCCGAATTTCGGCAAGTTCCACGTCTTTCAACCACGCGGGGTTGCTATTCGGAACACTGGAGTCACCCTTGGGCAGCCAGTCCGGATCGGGGTCAGGTGTGCGCACGCTCATAGTTTCATTCTTGCGCACCCGAGAGCACATTGCGCACGGCACCGTCGGCCAGCGCGGTTCGGCTGGCACCAAACGCACCTTCCCCGGCGCCACAAACGTGCAAAGTCCGCCACCTCCCCCGAGCGGATGCCGCGCACCCGCGCCGGCAATGAAAGGATTGACTCCAGCAGTGCCGCACATGCGGCATTTACAGCGGGAGGCTATCAATGGAGAATAATAACGTCGCGCCGATTGACGCCAACGCCGTACTCTGGTCCGCCGCCGGCGCCGACCGCGTGGGCCGACCGCTCCTGCTCATCCTGCATGGCTACGGCTCGCACGAAGGCGACCTCTTCTCGCTCGCCCCGCATCTGCCGCTCCAGCCGGTGATCGCTGCCCTCCGTGCGCCGATCCCGGTCGGCGGCGGCTGGGCGTGGTTCCCGATGCGCGACCCGAACGCCGACCCTGCCGCGGTCGATGCCGCCGTGAACGCGGCGGCGACCGCCATCCTGACGTGGCTGGATGCGCTGGCGGAGCCACCGGCATCCGTGGGGCTTCTTGGCTTTTCGCAGGGCGGCGCGATGGCCTTGCAATTGCTGCGTCGCGCACCCGACCGCTTCACGTTTGCCGTGCAGCTCTCCGGATTCGTATCCACGGGCGAGGCCGCGGGTGATGAGCGCCTGGCCGAGCGACGTCCGCCGGTGTTTTGGGGGCGCGGCACGGCCGACCCCATCATTCCCGCCGCCGACGTCAACCGCACTCAGGCCTGGCTTCCGGGCCACAGCACGCTCACCGAACGCATTTACGAGGGCATGGGCCACACCGTTTCGCAGGCCGAGCTCGGCGATGTGGTGGCGTTCCTCCGCACCCATTACTAGCGGATGCCGCGGCGCACCTCGACAGACGCCCTCACCCAGCCCCGGCGCACGGATGCCGTCACTGCGTCGGTGCACGCGTCGAACCCGCACAACCGGCCGCGTCTTGCAGCTTTTTCGCAAGTTGCTGCGCTGTTTACCGCGTCACCTGCGCCATGTTCGCGGCACGCTGGGCATCGCGGTTGGCCCGTTCGCGTGCGACTGGCTGCTCTTGCGTGGCCGGACGCGTCAGGTGCGACATCTGCTCGGCATCCGGGGCAGCGCGTCGCCCGCGCACAACCGGCTAGTTCTTGCGGTTTTCCTTCGCGAGTTCCTGCGCGGCCTGACGCTCAACGTGCGCCTTCTTCGCGGCGCGCTGCGCATCGCGCTCTTTCACCACGATCTGGTCGGCGCGAACGCCGGCCTGAGTCGAACGCTCAAGCACGAGCCACGCGGGCGGTGCCTGCAGCAGCGCGCTGATCTCAGCGGTGGTGAGGGGTTCGGTGGCGCCGCTGCGAGCGAGTCCCGAAATCGACACGCCGAGCTTGGCGGCGACAACCTGCTTGGGGTGCGGTCCGTTGGCGCGCAGCTCCACAAGCCACTCGGGCGGGGTCTCCATCAGGGCGGCGAGCTCGGTGCGGGTCACCAGCGCGGTCTGAAACTCAGCGGGTGCCGCGTCGAGCAGAATCCCGAGTTTCTGGGCCGCCGTGGCAGGCTTCATGGTCTGGGGCTTCTTTACGGACGTCATCTTCTAAGCGTATAGCCTGAGAGCACCCCCTTTGGGGCTTTTCCGTGCTCTAGAAGAGGATGCCGTGAGCTTTTCCATTGCCTTCGTCGCCGGTGTGACGCCCACCAAGTGGACGCGCATCTGGGCCGAACGTCGACCCGACGTTCCACTCGAGGTTTTTCGCACCGAAACCCACGAGCAGGTGAGCGTTCTCCTCGACGGTCGCGCCGAGGTCAGCCTCGTGCGTCTGCCCATCGACGAGACCCAGCTCAGCGTCATCGGACTCTACAGCGAGGTGCCGGTGGTCGTCGCCGCCAAGGGCCATGCCATAGCGGATGCCGAACTCGTGTCCCTCGCAGACCTCGCCGACGAGCACCTCCTGCAGGATCCCGACGAGGTGCCCGCGTGGCGCGACGTTGCCACCGAGGTGGCCAGCGGCATCCGCCGGGCATTGCCCGTGATGAAGGACATGGACGAGGTGATGGAACAGGTGGCGGCCGGCGTGGGCATCATCATTGTGCCGCACTCGATTGCGCGGTTGTATGGTCGCAAAGATGTGATTTCGCGGCCGGTTGACGGGGTTCCCGAGACGCAGATTGCGCTGGCGTGGATCACCGCGGAGACGACCGACGATGTGGAGGAGTTCATTGGCATCGTGCGGGGGCGCTCGAGTGCGTCGTCCCGCGCCACGGTGCCTGAAGAGGTGACCGAAGCGGGTGCGCGACCGCCGCGCAAGCCCAAGAAAACCGATAAGGCCAAGGCTGCGGCGAAGGCCCTACGCGTGGCTGCAGCGCAGGCTAAGCCGGCCGTGAAGAAGAAGTCCGAGTCGGCGCCCGGACGCACGCGCCCCACCCGCAACCCCAAGAGCGGTAAGCGCCGCGGTCGCTGACTGCTCGGCCTCGCGGCACTCGTTTAGCGGGCCGGCACTCGGTTGGACACGTGCCAGGCAGGCAAACGAGTGCCGCGAGCCAGGTGGAGCGGCCCAGGTGTAGCCGCGCCGGCTGTGCGGCAGTACTCCGCGGGATGCACGGCACGCTCGCGGCACTCGTTTAGTGGACGCGGCCCTTTCGCGGCACTTGTTTAGCGGACCGGCACTCGGTTGGACACGTGCCGGTCAGTCAAACAAGTGCCGCGGCACAGATGGGGCGGCACAGGTGCAGCCGTCCACGCTGCGCAGCGGCACTCCGCAGGATGCCCGGCACTCTCGCGGCACTCGTTTTGTGGACGCGGCACACTCGCGGCACTCGTTCAGTGGGCCGGCACTCGTTTGAACACGTGCCGGGCAGTCAAACGAGTGCCGCGGCCCAGATGGAGCGGCCCAGGTGCAGCCGCGCCAGCTGTGCAGCAGTACTCCGCAGGATGCCAGGCACGCTCGCGGCACTCGTTTTGTGGACGCGGCACACTCGCGGCACTTGTTTAGGCGACCGGCACTCGTTTGGACAGGTGCCGCGCAGGCAAACGAGTGCCGCGACCGCCCGTGCCGCCGCACGCGCCGCAGCTACGCGTTCTGCAGCACCGAGAGGATGTTGCCCGCTGGGTCCGTAAACCAGGCGATCTCCGGGTCTCCCCCACGTTGAATACCCTTGTGGTCCTGCTCGGCGAACTGCTCGTAGCGCAGAAACTCGACGCCGCGCTCGGTGAGCTCGTCCACGGCCACGTCGATATCGGCCACGACAAAGTTGAGAATGGTGAACACGGCAGGCACGTGGTCGGGTTTGAGGTACACGATGACCTCGGCGCCGCCCGGCAGCATCAGCCTGAGCATCCCCCGGTCACTGTCGTCGCGCACCTCAATACCCAGCGTGTCACCGTAAAACCCGGCCGCCACCTCAAGATCGTTCACCGCGAATCCGCTAAACGCGTGCTGAATTCCGAGAGATATTGTCATGTCAAGCTCCTTGCTTCGAGACGCGTCGAGAGGGGAACACCGAAAACTACCGGGAGCTGATGCGCGCGAACTTGCGGATACACAGCGGCACGAACACCAGCAGCATCACGGTGATGCCGATGAGCGAGGCCAGAATGGGGTTCTGCATCGTCCAGATGTCGGGCGCCGGAGCCGTGCCAAGGTTGCCAAACAGCTGCCGCACCGCCTGCACCAGCGACGACACCGGGTTCCACTCCGCGAAGATACGCAGGGGCGTGGGCAGGGTGTCGCTGGGGACGAACGCATTGGACACGAACGTGAGCGGGAACAGAATCAAGAAGGAGGCGTTGTTGATCACCTCGGGACTTTTCACGCTCATCCCGAGCAGCGCCATCACCCAGCTGAATGCGTAGGCAAAGAGCAGCAGCAGCCCCACTCCAGCCAGAAACTGCCCGGGCGACGAGGTGACGCGCCAGCCCACGGCCAGTCCGGTGAGCATCATGATGATCATCGAAATGGTGTTCAGCGCAAGGTCGCCGTTGGTGCGGCCGATCAGCACCGACGACGACGTCATCGGCAGGCTGCGGAACCGGTCGATGATGCCTTCCTTCAGGTCGAGCGCCATGGCAGAACCCGAGTAGGTGGCCCCGAAAACCACGGTCTGCGCAAAGATCCCGGCCATCAGAAACTGAGTGTAGTCGGTGCCCTCTACCGAAATCGCCCCGCCGTACACCTGGCTGAACAGCAGCACGAACATAATCGGCTGAATCACCGCGAATACGAGCACGTCGGGCGACCGCTTCACCTTAATCAGGTTGCGCTTGGTCACGGTCCACCCGTCGGAATACCACTCCGACCGCGGGTTCCACGAGATCTCCGGCGCCGAACGCGTCTCGGTTACCGCACTCATGCGGTCCTCCCGGCCTTCTGCTTGGCGGGCTTCTCGGCATCCGGATCGGCGTCCTGGGTGACGTCAGCCTTGTGCCCGGTGAGCTTCAAAAACACGTCGTCCAGGGTGGGCCGACGCATCCCGGCATCGTGCAGCTCAATCCCGGCCGCGCCGAGCTCGGCCAGCACGTGCTGCAGCGCTTGCGGCCCGTCATTGACGGCCACATTCACGCCGCGTCCGTCGGTCGACACGCTCGCCTCCCCCGCACCATGACGCATGAGGATGCCGCGGGCCGCGTCGCTATCGCGGGCATCCATCAAAGCCACCTCCAGTCGGTGCCCACCAATCTGGGCCTTCAGCTGGTCGGACGTTCCTTCAGCAATGACGCGCCCGTCGTCGATCACCACAATGTCGTCGGCGAGCTGGTCGGCCTCTTCGAGGTACTGCGTGGTGAGCAGCACGGTCGTGCCGTCGGCGACGAGCTTTTTGATGATCGTCCAGAGCGCGATGCGACTGCGCGGGTCGAGGCCCGTGGTCGGTTCGTCGAGAAACAGCACCTTGGGCCTGATCACGAGCGCGCCGGCGAGGTCGATGCGGCGCCGCATACCGCCGGAGAAGCCCTTCACCGGCCGATTGCCGGCCGCGGTCAGTTCAAACAGGTCGATGAGTTCGTGCGCCCGCACCCGCGCCGCGTCGCCGCCCAAATGGTAGAGGCGACCCACCATTTCGAGGTTCTCGAAGCCGGTGAGGTTCTCGTCCACGGCCGCGTACTGGCCGGATACCCCGATGATGCGCCGGACGGCCTTGGGGTTGTGCACGACGTCGATTCCGTCGAGAAAGGCGCTGCCGGCATCCGGTCGAATCAGTGTGGTGAGCATCTTGACGACGGTGGTTTTGCCGGCGCCGTTGGGCCCGAGGAGCGCCTTCACCGTGCCACGCGGCACCTGCAGGTTGAGCCCGGCGAGCGCGTGCACCGGACCCGTCTTGGAACGGTAGGTCTTCGTTAAGCCGGTGGCCTCAATGATCACGCTGCGCAGTCCTTTGCCTGGTGGTTCACGGGAGGATTAAAGGCTAGCCACCCGGCCTTCCCGTGACAACCGTTCGGGGGTACCGGAGTCGGCGGCGGCCCAGAGTGATGCGAAGTGGTGAATAGGGCCAGCGCCTCGGCCCACGTGAAGCTCGTCCGCGTGGCGCAGGCTCTCGGTGACCCAGGCTTTTGCGGCCGCGAGTGCGAGTTCCCAGTCGCCGAGGCGCGCCTGCTGCGTGGCCATCGCGCTCGAGAGGGAGCAGCCGGTGCCGTGAGTGTTGTTCGTGACCACGCGCTCGGCCCCCAGTTCCACAACCGTGCGGCCACCCGAGAGGGACCCGCTGGCATCGACGAGGGCGTCCGGCGAACGGGTGCCGGCGAGGTGTCCACCCTTCACGAGCACGATCACTCCGTGCGCCGCCGATACCGCGAGCGCTTGAGCCAACGCCTCGCCCCAGGTGAGCGCCGTCGTGGCCTGGGCGAGAACGGCCAGCTCGGGCAGGTTCGGCGTAACAACATGGGCGAGGGAGAGCAGCTCGCGCAGGGCCGCCTCTGCCGGTTCGTCAAGTAGGCGGTCGCCGCTCGTGGCGACCATCACCGGGTCGAGCACCACAATGGGCGGGCGGATGCGTCGCAGCCACCCGCTGACCTCGTCGATCACGTGCGCGTTGGAGAGCATGCCAATCTTGACCGCATCAATAACCACGTCGTCGCTGACCGCATCGAGTTGCTCTCGCAGAAAAGACACCGGCGGCACGTGCACGGCTCGCACACCCTGCGTGTTTTGGGCCACAAGCGCGGTGACCACGGCCATGCCGTAGCCGCCGTTGGCCGAGATGCTCTTAAGGTCGGCCTGAATGCCGGCACCGCCCGTGGGATCGGTTCCGGCAATGCTCAGCACCCGCGCAATCCGGCCCCCGCCCGGCCCAACTTTGGCCGCGCCCGCCCGCCCCGGCCGGACGCTCACGCGGCACCAGCCCAGGCCTGGGCGAAGGCCCGAGTAGCTTCTTCGGGGTCGGCCGCGGCGCAGATGGCCGACACCACGGCCATTCCCGCCGCTCCGGCGGCTCGCAGCGCCCCGGTATCGGCGAGACCGACACCGCCAATGGCCACACACGGCAACGACGTGGTAGCCGCGAGGCGTGCAAATCCGGCCACACCGAGCGGCTCCGGGTGGTCTTTCTTCGTGAGTGTGGGGCGGATCACGCCCATCCCGAGGTAGTCCACGGTTCCGGGTGCAAGCGCGTGCACCGCGTTCAGATGCGCCGGGTGGTTCGCCGTGAGGCCGAGCAGGGCGAGCGGGCCGATGAGCGTGCGTACGGCATCCGCTGGCAGGTCGGACTGGCCAACATGCACGCCGTCCACCGCCGCGCCAGCTGCCCGGGCCGCGAGGTACACGTCAACCCGGTCGTCAATCACGAGGGCGCACCGCCCGTCCGTGAGACGCGCCGCCGCCAGCAGCAGCGCATACAGTTCCCGCGTGGACGCGGTCTTATCGCGAATCTGCACGATGGACACTCCCCCCGCCACCGCGCTCTCAATCACCCCGAGCACGCCACGCGCACCGCTCAGGCCTGGGTCGGTCACCAAATAGGTGGATAGATCAGCGGATGCGCGCCGCACGCTCACGAGATCACCGCTAACGTGCGCACGTCTTCCGTCGTCACCGCGGCGAGGGCATCGAGGAACGCCACCGAAAAGCTGCCCGGCCCGCTGGCGACGAGCGCGGCCTGCTGCGCCGCAATCGTGTACACCGCGCACGCGGCGACGGTCGTGGCGAGCCGATTGACATGCAGAGACGCAAAGGCCGCCATCACCGCCCCGAGGGCGCAGCCGCCGCCGGTAATGCGGGTGAGGAGGGGCGTGCCGTTGGTGATGCGCACATCCGCTTCGCCATCGGTCACGATGTCGACCGCACCCGATATGGCCACGATCGATCCAAACTCGCGGGCCAGCGACCGCCCGGCTGCCAGCGCCGATTCGCCTCCGTCGGTGGCGTCGACGCCGCGCCCGCCCGCGCCCACTCCGGCGAGCGCCAGAATTTCGGAGGGATTGCCGCGAATAATCGTGGGTCGCAGCGCAACGAGCTCGTGCGCGAGTGCGGTGCGCACCGGCAATGCGCCAATGGCCACCGGGTCGAGCACCCACGGCGTACCCGAAGCGGATGCCGCCCGCGCCGTCGCGAGCATCGCCACGCGCTGCTCGGCGTGCGGCGTGCCCAGGTTCACGAGCAGCCCGCTGGCGAGGGGGGCGAACATCTCGGCTTCCGTGGGCAGGTCAACCATGGCAGCCGACACTCCCAGGGCAAGCAACGCGTTGGCCGTGAAGTTGGTCACCACGGCATTGGTGATGCACTGCACGAGCGGAGTTGTGCGGCGCAGATCGGTGAGGAGCTGTGCCGTGGCACGAGCATGGTCGTTCAACAAGCGAGAGTTCACTCGCGACATCCCTTCGCTAGTTCTGACTAGATCAGGTTCAACGGGTGTGTTCTCAGCCCTCGATCGCGACGGCACCCCGTGTCACACGTCCACCCTAGCGGGGCGGGCTATGCGTGTCCGTCTCCGGCCTTTGTTGTTGTCGCTACTTCAGGAGATCCTCCGAAACACGCACCCGCCGCCCCGGAAACACGCGGCAGGTGACCGGCGCCCGGCCGGATCTCCTGAACTAGCAACCAGGACTGGCCGCGCTGGCCCTCTGCGAGGCCCCCGCCGGGCGTGCTGCACCAGGCCTGTCCGCATCGGTCACGCCCGCCCCCCGTCGTTACTTCAGGAGATCCCCCGAACCACGCGCCCAGCGCCCCGGAAACACGCGGCACACGACTTGCGCCCCGCCGGATCTCCTGAACTAGCAACCACAACCGCCAGACAGACCGCCGCACAGGCTGCCACGGGCCCTTCCCGCACGCGCAGCAGCACGCTGCCCAACCTCGATCACGCCCGCCGCAAGTCGCTACTTCAGGAGATCCCCCGAAACAGGCACCCAGCGCCCGCGGAAACACGCGGCACATCACCCGACCCGAGCCATATCTCCTGAACTAGCAACCACACCCACCTACAGCCGGGCGAGGCGCTCGATATCCTCAAGGAACTCAGCGGCGACCTCGGCCGACACGGTCGTTCGGGTGGACAAGATGGCATCCTCATAGTCCGCTGTGCTCGGTCCTGCCATGGCGGAGGTGTCGGCAGAATCCAGCGACTGCTCGAGTGCGTTCTGTGACGCCCGGTGGGCGGCGTACTCGATGTCGGCCGGGGAGAACCCCTCGCTCTTCTCCACCAGAGTGGCGAGATCGACGACACCGACCACGGCCGACGGAATGTACCCGGCCCAGATGGCTTCGCGAGCGGCCACATCCGGAAGCCCGATCGGAATCACGTAGTCAAAACGTCCGTGGCGGAGGAAGGCCGAGTCGAGGGCGCGAATGAAGTTCGTGGCACAGACGAGCAGCCGGTCGGGCTGATCCCGGAACGCCGGAATGATCTTCAGCAGCTCATTAGTTACGCCCTGCATAGCCGAGGGCGGGTCACCCTGACGCTGGGCAGCGATCTCCTCCACCTCGTCGATGAACACCACGGCATGCTCGAGTTCGGCGATCTTCAGGAACGTTTCGCGCAGCGCGCCGGCCAGACCCTGCGGGTCGGCAGCGAGACGGGACGGGAACACCTCCACGAACGACCACTCCAGCCGCGACGCAATGGCCTTGGCAAACGTGGTCTTGCCGGTTCCGGGAGGGCCAAACAGCACCACGGCCTTGGGCGCCGAGACGCCATACTGCTCGGCCAGGTCGGGGTTGGCCAGCGGCAGCACGAGGCGCCGTTCGAGCAGCTCCTTCTCCCGTTGCATGCCGCCCACCTTGCTCCACAGGTTGCGCGGCAGCACACGACCGCCTAGCTCGGTGAGCAGCTTGAGTTCCTGACGCTGCACGGGAATGTGCCGTTCGAAGTAGCGCAGGTTGTGTTTCATTTCGAAGCCGCGGTTGAGGAAGGCATCCACTCGCGTTTCGCTTTCGGGCATCAACGCCGACAGTTTGGTCATACCGTCGGGCGCCATGCGCGTTTCGAGGGCGGCGAGGAGCCCGGTACCGATGCCGATGCCCTGCCATTTGCGGGCGGTTGCAAGAAATACGATCCAGCCCTGCGCGTGCGCGGCGCGACCCACGGCGGCACCGATCACCTCGTCACCGTGCACGGCGACGACCGCGTAGTCCTTCTGACAGGAGGCAAGCACCTCCGAGAGTCCGTAGACCGGCTCCGTATCGGATGCCTTGATCTCCTCCCACAGGCGCAGAATCCCGTCAAGATCATCGGAGTGAAAATCGCGCAGCCGCCAGCCGGTCATTCTGTACCTCACATCATTGGGTGTGGTGCCAATCTACGGCACTGCCCACCGGCGCCGACTCCGCGAGACCGCCCACCTCGCAGCACGTGCCGGACCCACCGCTGCCACCGGCCACCCCTCGCCGGTGCCTCCCGCGCCCGCCACCACCGCTCAAGCGGAAGCCGATGTCACAGCGGATGCCGTCAGCCTCCGCCGTACCGCCGCCATCGAGTCGATTTCTGGGTCCACCCCCAAACTCCGTGAACGCTGCTTTCGCGAGGACTGGGTCGTCAGGTGGGCAACGAGAAACCGAATTGCGCATGGCTGCGCCCACATCAGTCTCCAGATCATCCGGGCCACAGCGTCGGGTCAGACGCGCTCGACAGACGCGCACCGACCAGCAGCAAAAGACCAGCAGTGCCAAAATGCCTGCGCCTAGATTCCCAGAACACACTAGATTGGCCGTACCGAACCACGACTCGTACATCACAGGTGTGCACCGAAGCAATGCACACCCAGTCTGGAGACACTCATGGCAACGTACGACGTCGACAACCGCTCCGCCATCATCACCGGAGCCGGCTCCGGCATCGGTCGGGCCGTAGCCCTCGAACTCGCCGCCAACGGCGCGTCCGTTGTCGTCGCCGACCTCCATGCCGACACAGCGGATGCCGTCGTCGCCGAAATTATCGCCGCCGGAGGCATCGCGGTCGCGTTTGCCGGCGACTCGAGCGACCCGGCCATTGCCGAGGGAGCCATTGCCGTGGCCAACGCCCTCGCTCCCCTGAAGATCGCGGTCAACAACGCCGGCATTGGTGGCCCGGCCGCTTCCATTGGCGATTACTCCCTCGAGGGCTGGCGCCATGTGATCGAGGTCAACCTCAACGCCGTGTTCTACGGGCTCAAGTTTCAGCTGCCGGCCATCGCCGCGAACGGTGGCGGTGCCGTCGTGAACATGGCGTCAATCCTCGGCTCCGTGGGCTTCCCCATGTCGAGCGCGTACGTCACCGCTAAGCACGGTCTCCTCGGCCTCACCCAGAACGCCGCCCTCGAATACGGCGCCCAGAACGTGCGCATCAACGCCGTGGGCCCCGGCTTCATTCACACCCCACTCGTCGACGCCAATCTTGATGCCGCCACTCAAGACTTCCTCGCCACCAAGCACGCGCTCGGTCGCATGGGAACCCCCCAAGAAGTCTCCGCCCTCGTGGCCTTTCTGGTCTCCGATGCCGCCTCCTTCATCAGCGGCAGCTACCACCTGGTCGACGGGGGCTACACCGCCCAGTAGCAGCCCGTCGCTGGTCGAGGAGCCGGCACGCACTTCGCCGGCGTCTCGACGCTTCTATGGGAGTTGTCAAGCTGTTGAGGTCTTTTTTGATGATGTTTCGTGAGTCGTGTGGCGTGTTTTTGGGCGCGTGAGGGTGGCGGGCGGGCCGTCGAAGATGGCCTGTCCGCTGGGCGGTGGTGTCGTTTTAGGTGGTGTGGTTATCGAGGACGCGGAACAGGTGCCGGGCGATGTAGCGTTTCAGGACGCGTTGGATCTCTTTGGGTGTCTTGCCTTCCTTCGTCCGTTTCTCGACGTAGGCGGCGGTCGCCGGGTCGTGGTGGTAGCGGTAGAACGTGGTGACCCAGATGGCGGTGTTGAGCGCCCGGTCGCCACCGCGGTGCAGACGGTAGCGGATGGTGTTGCCCGATGACGCGGGGATGGGCGCGATGCCCGCGAAGCGGGCAAACGCGGCCTCGGAGCGGATGCGTCCCTGGTGCGACCACGACACGATCAGCTGCGCGGCGACGATCGCGCCGACGCCGTGCTCAAGCAGCAGGTAGGGGGCGAGGGCTTTCACGTGCTTGAGGAGGCCCTTCTCGTTCGCCGTGAGCTCGGCTTGACGGCTGAGGATCTCTCGCGCTTCGCGGGCAGCCTCGGCGCGGATGGTGACCATGCCGACGTCATCGTTTCGATGGGCGCGCCAGGCTGCGACGACTTTGATTTGCTCGGCTGTGAGGGCCAGGCGAACGTCCAGGCCGAAGCCGTACCCGCGCAGCAGCGCTGTGAGGCGGTTGTTGGAGGCGCTGTGGGCCTTCTTGAGGGCGGCGCGCGCGGTCAGTAGCACCGTCAAGGCTGCGTGGTGCCCAGCGTGGTTGCGGGGCGTGATGAGGTGCTCCATTGGCAGGGCGAGGGCGTAGCGGGCGGCGTGCTCTGCGTCGATGGGGTCGGTTTTGCCGGCCCGGCGAACGCCGCGCTTGGGCGGCCTGGTTTCGGTGACGCGCACGCCGGCGGCCGTCAGGAGGTCGCAGAACTGGGCTCCGTAGGACCCGGTGCCCTCCATGGCCACCAAAACCGGCCCTGTTGTTTCGCGTTCGATCCACGCCTGAGCCCGTTTGAGTCCGGGCGGAGTTGTCGGGAATGTTTGCGCGGTGCCGTGTTTCCCGCCCAGATGGTCGAGGGCGACCAGCGTGTGTGTCTTGGCATGGGTATCCACCCCGATGACATAACTGAACTGCTGTGAGACCATGGTCACGATAACTCCTTCGATGGGTGTTATGTCGTGCCGGTCTGGGGTTCCTCGGAGAACATCTCTGTAATGAGTCACGACCCTGTTGGGGGTACGGACAGGCTTCTAATCAAGTCACTCTGAGGGTCACAGGCCGGCCTGATTCGATGCGTGGAGCGGACATGTCGAGACGAAGACACCTCCGTGAAGAGAGTCAGAGACCAAAAGAGTCACGCAACCCACACGAATCAAGACCAGCCTGCCAGCTGATAACCAGACCAGCTACAACCATTACAGAGACCTCGCAACCTAGTCTCGAGATCGGCTCACGGGGTCTCGACTGCTCGCAAGCTCGCGCTCAACCAGCGAGAGGGGCGCGCGTCTCTAGACCCCGTGAGCCGCACGAGATCTGGACCAGCGGGACCCCGCACTGGTTTTACAGGCCGCCGACAAGTGCACCAACGTTCCGCCCAAAGGAACACTTTGCATTGCAGAATTCACACGGAGAATGAAAGTCTCGGGCCGTCTGGTCCACGATCCTATTGCTTACTGTGCTTTATTGGCCATGGGGCTATCGATTGTTGCGTATTGTCGCTACGCTAGGTGAATTCAGTGTTTCACTCAGCGGAACGAGAAAAATGTCGAATTCCCCCTCACCCCTGGCGGGCATCCGCGTCTTGGATGTCTCCACAATTTTGGCTGGCCCGTTGTGCTGCCAAATTCTGGGTGATTTTGGCGCTGATGTGATCAAGATCGAGCACCCCGTCCGCGGCGACAGCATGCGCGGGCACGGCGAAAGCAAGAACGGCGTGCCGATTTGGTGGAAAGAAGTTTCCCGAAACAAGCGTGCCCTCGCGCTCATCCTAAGCACCGAGTACGGGGCCGCCGTCTTCAAGAAGCTCGTCGCCACGGCCGACATCGTGGTCGAGAACTTTCGCCCGGGAACCCTCGAGAAGTGGGGCCTCGGTCCCGAGGAGCTTCTCGCCATCAACCCCGGTCTTGTATTGGTGCGCTTGACCGGCTTCGGCCAGACCGGCCCGTACTCCTCCCGTGCCGGGTTCGGAACCCTCGCAGAAGCAATGAGCGGGTTCGCTCACCTCACGGGCCAGGCCGACGGCCCACCCACGCTTCCCGCCTTCGGCTTGGCCGACAGTATTTGCGGAATCGCCGCTTCATCGGCGGCACTGATGGCGTTGCGTCACCGCGACCAAACCGGTACGGGACAAGTCGTCGATCTGAGCATCCTCGAGCCCATCATGACCGCAGTGGGGCCCGGCCCCAGCAACTATGACCAGCTCGGGATCATTGGCCAGCGAAATGGTAACCGTTCCACAAATAATGCTCCTCGAAACACCTATCTCACGCAAGACAACAAATGGGTGGCGGTGTCCACAAGCGCTCAAACCATTGCCGAGCGCGTCATGCACATCGTGGGTCACCCCGAGGTGATCGAGGAACCGTGGTTCGCCGCTGGAAGCACCCGCGTGCAGCACGTCGAAGAACTCGATGCCTACGTTGGCTCCTGGATCAGTGATCACACCCGCGCCGACGTCATGGAGATCTTCTCTGTCGCGGGTGCTGCCGTCGCCGCCGTCTATGACGCGCAAGACATCGTCGAGGATCCCCACATTCGTGAAACCAACATGCTCGTGGATGTCCCCGACAAAGATTTCGGCACCGTACTTCAACACAACGTGATGTGGCGCATGAGCGAAACACCAGGAAGCATCCGCTTCACCGGACGAGGTCTGGGCGAAGACAGCGACAGCATTCTGGCCGAAATTGGTTATGACGCTGGAGAAATAACCACGCTACGAGAAAGTGGAACAGTTAGATGACGGACGCACTGATCGAAGCCGTAGCCCAAGGGCTGCACATGGTTGATTTGGGCAGGCAGCTGAAAGTGGGCATGCCACAATCCCCGAACCACCCGCAGTTTTGGCACACCCTCCCCCGTAGGCACGGAGACAGCATGCGTGCCGATGGTGGGAGCGCCGCCAACGACATGATTTCCACCGGTACCCATGTCGGCACGCACATTGATGCCCTGGCGCACGTGAGCCAAGACGGCAAACTGTTCGGTGGAGCAGATGCCGGAAGCGCGTGTCTCGGGGGTAAGTATGTGGAACACGGCGTGCACACCATCAAGCCGATGGTGTGTCGGGGGGTCCTGCTCGACGTTCCCACCTACCTCGGGGTTGCTGACCTCGAAGGCGGCTATGAAATTACGGCCGAGGACATTGCGGGAACGATCAACACGCAGCACACACCGGTGGGCCCGGGCGACGTTGTGCTGATCCGCTCCGGCTGGGGCAAGAAGTTCGCCGAAGGAGCCGCCTACGTGGGTGGCCCCTCGGGAGTGCCTGGAATCGGCGAAGGTGCCGCGACCTGGCTGGCAGCGCAGCACATTCACGCGGCCGGTGCCGACACCATTGCGTTCGAACGGCTGGCACCGGGCGGCGGGCACGCCCATCTGCCGGCTCATCGCGTGTTCCTCGTAGAAAACGGGATCTACATTATTGAAGCGCTCGACCTTGAGGAGCTAGCAAGCCGGCGTCTGTACGAATTTATCTTCGTCTTGGTGCCCTTGAATATCTTCGGGGCAACGGGGTCTCCCGTGCGACCGCTGGCGTTGGTCTCCGCATGAGCACCGAGACGACACTCGCCCAACAACTGGCCGACTTTGCAGCCAATCTGCACTACGACGACATCCCTGTCGCTGTGGTCGAGAGCATCAAAGCCCGGGTGCTGGATATCCTCGGCATCTGCGCTGCAGCAGCTCCGCTGGAGACGAGTCGCGGCGCGCGCGCCTGGGCCATGGAGCAGGGGGGCAGCGCACAGGCCAATGCCGTTGGGGTGGCGCAGGCTCTGCCTGCGTCACTTGCAGCCTTTGTCAACGGCGTACTTGCGCATTCGCTCGACTATGACGACACACACCTTCCATCGGTGTTGCATCCGAGCGCCAGCGTCATTCCGGCGGTTCTCGCTGCCGCGCAGGCCAAGGGCGCCAACGGTACTGAGGTCATTCGCGCCATTGCGATTGGACTCGAGACCACGGTGCGTCTCGGCATGGCTGGTTTTGACAAGGAGAGCGGCAACTCGGTGTTCTTCGAACACGGGCAGCATGCAACCTCAATTTGCGGAACGATGGGGGCCGCTACCGCTGTCGCCGCGCTCTATGGTGATGCCACGCTCATACGAAACTCACTCGGTGTCGCAGCATCAATGGCCTCGGGAATTATCGAATCAAACCGAACCGGCGGAACCGTCAAGCGCATCCACTGTGGCTGGGCTGCGCACTCGGCAATCAGCGCCGTCAACTTGGTGCGCTTCGGGCTGACCGGGCCACCCACGGTGCTGGAAGGCCGATTCGGCTTTTATCAGGCGTGGCTGCACGGCAAATTTAAGGCCAGCGAGATCACCGACGGCCTCGGCAAGACGTGGTCCATCCAAGACATCTTCTTCAAGCCCTACCCGGCGAATCACTTCACTCACGCAGCGGTCGACGCCGCTGCGGCACTCCGACGCGCGGGGATCACCCCCGAGCTGATCGAGTCCCTCGTATTGGGCGTGCCTGCTCCTAATCTGCGAACCATTGGGGAGCCAATCGAGGTGAAGCGCCGGCCAGAGACGGGGTACATGGCTCAGTTCTCTGGACCGTATGCCGTGGCAGCTGGTCTCCTCGGCGGCGGCGGACTTGAAGTCGGCCTCGATGACTATACCGACGAGCTCGCGCAGGACCCGGTTCGGCGACAGATTATGGCTAAGGTCAACGTGGTACCTGACGCCGAATGCACCGCGATCTTCCCGATGCAATTTCCGGCAGTGTTGACCGCCCATCTTGTGGATGGCCGCACCATTGTGGAAAAGGTGCTCACCACCCGCGGGGGCCCCGATCGTCCCCTCAGTTTCGACGAGCTCAGCCGCAAGTTCCGTGACAACGCTCAGCGAACGCTGAGCAGTGACGCCATGGATCACCTTGAGGCGGGTTGTCGCGACCTCGACCAGAGTGAGAACGTCAACGACATCTTCGTGCACCTCTCCACAATCGACGCGGATGCACCTACCGCGTCGATTCCTTCAACTCACTTCACCTCCGCCACCGTTTAGAAAGGCACGACATGTTCACTTATGACCTGTTGATCAAGAATGTCCACGTGGTCCGGCCAGACCAAGATCACGTGGAATCTCTGGATGTCGCCATCAAGGACGGCAAGTTTGCGTCCATCGCGGCCGACATTGACCCCAGCACCGCTGCTGACGTGGTTGACGGCCAGGGGCGGCATCTCTTCCCGGGCGTCGTGGATGCCCACCAGCACTGGGGCATCTACAACGAGCTGTCCGAGGACACCAATATTGAGAGCCGCGCGAGCGCCCAGGGTGGGGTGACCAGCGGAATTACATATGTACGCACCGGTGCGTACTACCTCAACAAGTCCGGCCCGTATAAGACCATTTTCCCCGAGATCCTGCAGGCGGCCGAAGGCCGGGCCTTCATCGACTACGCCTTTCACGTCGCCCCGATTCTCAAGGAGCACATCGACGAAATCCCTGATCTGATCGACATGGGCGTGCCCTCGTTCAAGATCTTCATGTTTTATGGGATTCACGGTCTCCATGGCCGGTCGAGTGATCAGGGAAAGTTCCTCATGATTCCCGAGGACGAATCCTACGACTACGCCCATTTCGAGTTCATCATGCGCGGCATTGAGAAGGCCCGCCGTAACCCGAAGTACGCGGCAATCAAGGATCAGATCTCGCTGTCACTGCACTGTGAGACCGCCGAGATCATGCGCGCGTATACCAAGCTCGTGGAAGAGGAGGGCGTGCTCACCGGGCTCGAGGCCTACAGCGCCTCCCGTCCACCGCACTCGGAGGGCCTCGCAATCACAATCGCGTCTTATCTGGCCTACGAGACTGAGATGCCGAATATCAATCTCCTGCACCTCAGCTCACGCAAAGCCATCGAAGCGGCCATGCTCATGCAGACGACTTTTCCGCACATCAATTTTCGCCGCGAAGTCACCGTCGGGCACCTGCTCGCCGACTGCGAAACCACCGGGATTGGCGGCAAAGTCAACCCGCCGCTGCGCCCTCGCGAAGACGTCGAGGCAATGTGGACACACCTCTTGGCCGGGGACTTCTCCTGGGTGAGCTCGGACCACGCCTGCTGCAAAGACGAGGCCAAGTTCGGCGATCCGAAGGACGACGTCTTTCTGGCCAAGTCGGGGTTCGGCGGGGCCGAGTACCTGCTGCCCGGACTCATCTCCGAAGGACGCAAGCGCGGCCTGTCATACAACAAGATTGCGCAGCTGGTGTCTCAGAACCCCGCCGCACGCTTCGGCTTGGCGGGCAAGGGCAACATTGCCGTTGGGTACGACGCCGACTTCTGTCTCATCGACGACACGGTCGGCCAGACCGTACGCGCCGATGACTCGCTCTCAGCCCAGGAATACACCCCGTTCGAAGGGTATGAGCTCACCGCCACCGTCACCGATACCTACCTCCGTGGCGGGGCCGTTTACCGCGACGGAGCCATCCTCGGCGAACCGCGTGGGCAGTTCGTGAAGCGCTCCGGCAACTAGCCAACCAACTAGGTCACAAAGAAAGGAGGCAGCGGCGCCCGCCGCTGCCTCCTTGACATGTCGTCAAATTAGTTTGTCGCCCAGGCTAGAACTCCAACGTGCTGCGCAGGAGAACCTCGTGGGCGCCCCGAACAACAGCGGCGTCGATCATGCGGCCATCAGCATCCAGTGCAACGCCGCCCTGTGCCTGCTCCATGCATGCGACCACAGCTCGTGCAGCCTCAATGTCGGCCGCACCCGGAGTGAATACACCGTGGATGACGGGCACCTGTTTGGGATGCACTGCCGTGCGGGAACGAAACCCGAGGTCGAACATTTTTTGGCTGCTGTCGGCAAATGCCTCAAGGGCATGCACCGCAGTCGATGTGGGGGCGACCGGCGGCAACAACCCCGCCGCCGCCGCACTCACAACGAACCGCACTCGAAGCGAGTCCAAAGCCACCTCGGACTGCGCGCTGCGGGTCATTCGCAGATCGGCCATGAGGTCAACCTCACCGATGGCAAACGTAACCAGTCGTGGGTTGCTCGCCATAACGTCAAGCTGGAGCAGTGCTGCGGCGCTCTCAACGAGCCCAATAACGCCCGCGGTTCCGGGTGCAAGCCCATGCTCAAGTTCCAACGCGGTAATCGTTTCGACAGCCTGTTCGAGAAGTGGGACGGTACATTTGGCCAAGAAAACCCCGGCGAGACCCGCTCCAACGACGGCTGTGAGGTCGGCGACGACGTCTTCTGCGCTCACACGCACCCAGTGTTGCTGTCGTGGGCGTTCGGTTGCCGCTACGGCTGCGGGTCGACCTGCGAACCAGGTGCGGAGGTTCTGCCGTGCAACCGATTTTCGGTCGGTCGGAACCGCGTCCTCGAGGTCAAGAATAAGAGCGTCTGCGGGGCCGTTCGCACCTTTGTCGAACAGCGCTGGCTGGTCTGCTGGCACATAGAGAAAAGATCGTGGCAGGAATAGCGGCCGAACGACGGCCGTGGCGAGCGCAAACACCTCAGCGACTCAGCAGCGCGGTAATTTGACGTGCCGCTGCGGTGACCTTCTCAGCGTGCCCTTCAACGTCGGCAGCGTCATAGCGAAAGATCGGCCCGCAGGAGCTGATCGAGCCCATGACGTTCCCGGCTTTGTCAAAGAAGGCGGCGGCAATGGACGCAGCGCCGATGTTTCGCTCGTTGAGCGACGAAGCATAGCCATCCACTCGAACTTTGGTGAGCTTGCGTCGGTAATCAACCTCGTCAAAGTCTGCATGGAGCACCCTCAGCTGCTCAACGGCCTCGTCCACACGTGCCGGTGCTAAGAAAGCCAAAATCGCCCGGCTTGACGCACCCGAATGAAGCGGATGACGCACCCCGATTTCAACGACCATCTTTATTTCGCGCGGGCTCTCGTACTGGTCGAGGTAGATTCTCGAATCATTCGAGAGAACAGACAGTGTCGTGGTCTCCATGGTCTTATCCCGGAGTGCTCGAAGAACTGGGGAGGCGATCGTGCGAAAGTCGAGCTGGTTCCATGCATTGTTTCCGAGCCGAATCGCACTCGGCCCCAACACGTAGTTTGAGGACTGCGGCAACGTCTGTAGCAGCCCGCGAGAACTGAGCGATTGCAAAATACGGTGCACCACGGCTTTGCTGAGGTCGAGTGTGCGCGCAATCTCGGAAACACCGATTGCGCCATCGACTCGGCTGAAGAGCAAAAGCACGTCCGCGACTCTGTCACCAGCCTCCGTGCCTCCGGCGCTCGGACGAACATTTGTGATGTTTTGCCGTTGCATCGACAATCCTCTCGTTGGGACCAGCTTAACGAATTAGTCCGCTGAGCGGAATGGCCAATCGTGTTACGTTCCTGTAAATCGATAGCTATCTTGGCTGCTCTCGTGTAACACTAGGCAAACGCGGCCTTCTCGCCGCAATTAACGTTCCGCTTTGCGGAACGGCTTCACGTTCTTCATTCCTCTCAGCGCACCGCCGCGCGAGAGCATCTGAAACTGAAAGGTCGCAGGAAGCAACATGACCAAGAGAATCTTGAGCGCAGCGGCGATCGTAGTCGCCATGTTCGGAGTGACCGCCTGTTCAACAGGCGGCGGTGACACGGCCTCCGCCGCAGACACCATCATGATTGGATCCGTTCACCCGCTGAGCGGAGGGCTGGCGGGTGTCGGCGGTCTCATGAACGACGGAGCCAAACTCGCAATTGAAGACATCAACGCCGCCGGCGGGATCGAGTCACTGGATGGTGCTCTCCTTGAGCTCATCGACGGTGACAGCCAGGGCAGCGCCGAAACCGGCCAGAGCGAAGCTCAGCGCCTCATCAGTGCTGGCGCAGTCGCCCTTGTAGGTACGTACCAGTCTGACGTCACGCAGAATGTGGCATCCGTTGCGGAGCGCGCCAAGGTGCCGCTGGTGATTGACGTGGCCGTTGACGACAAGATTCTCAGCCAGGGCTACCAATACAGCTTCAGAATTCAGCCTGACGCCAGCAGCATGGGCCAGTCGGGAGCAAACGAACTCGTTGCGATGGCTGCCGCGAGCGACCTCACGATCAACACAGTGTCGTACATCCACATTGAGGGTGCTTTCGGCGGCAGCGTCTTCGAGGCGTTCAAAGCTGAGGCCGAGGGCCTCGGTATCACCGTCGCTAAGGAAGTCACCTACTCAGGTACCAACTTCTCTGATGCCACGACACAGGTTGCCGATGCACTCACTGTCAACCCCGACGTGATTGTCGTCACCGGATACTTTCCCGACAACCTGCTTGTAGCACAGGCCGTGAAGGCCATGAGCCCCGACATCAAGGCCGTATACGGCATCGCGAGTGGCGCCTTCGACGACAGTTCCTTCCCGACCAGCGCCGGCGAGGCCGCGAGCGGAATCCTGAGTGCGAACTACCACTACAGTGCCACAAGCGACCGTGCCGCCGACATCCGCACTCGCTTCGAGGCGAAGTACGGCAAGGCAATGGAAACCTCAGCAATGCTGTCGTACCAGGCCGTTGAGGTCATTGCGGCCGGCCTCGAAGAGGGTGCTTCTGCTGACCCCGTCGAACTCCGAGACGCCATTTCTGGCCTGAGTCTGGAAGACCCCCTTCTCGCCTTCAAAGGTCCGATCGAATTCGATGAACGTGGCCAGAACAAGAACGCGTCGGTGATCGTGATGCAGGTTCAAGATGGTGTGATCCAGCAGGTGTATCCCATCGACTTCGCTACAGCAGATCTCGTCTTTCCGACCGGACAGTAGACGATCATGACTCCCAGCACGTCCAACGTACTCATACACGACACTGAAACAGAGGAGCCAACCCGGCGGGCATTTGTTCTGTCCCCGGCGTGGAAGGTGAGCCTGGGCGTCACCGCCCTCGCGATCGCGGCCCTCGCGCTGATCTACCTCGTAGGCGACCGTGCCGATTCGCTGGTTACTCAGGCGATTGTCACCGGGCTGCTCCTCGGCGGAGTCTATGCGCTCGCGTCATTGGGCTTGACGTTGATCTTCGGCGTGCTGGGAATCGTAAATTTTGCCCAGGGAGCAATGCTCTCCATGTCAATGTTCATCGTCTACTTCATGGTGTCGACGTTCGGCATGAACACCTATCTCGCCGTCATTGTGACGGTACCGATCATGTTCGGCTTCGGCTGGCTATTTCAATCCACACTCATGAACCGGTTGTCCGGCGACAGCGGCCACGAGCGTCCGCTGCTGGTGACACTCGGGCTTTCCTTGCTCATCATCAACACGCTGCTGATGATTTTTGGCGGACGCCCTCTCTCCGTCGACGCACCGATTGAAGGTTCGCTTCGCATTCTCGGAGCCATCGCCGACTATCCCCGCATGATCGCTTTCGGTGGTGCCGTCATCGTGGCTGCCGCCCTGGCACTCATTCTGAAAAAGTCACCCCTGGGCTTGGCCATTCGGGCGGTGTCTGAAAACAACGAGGGTGCGTCACTCGTGGGAATCAACGTGCGTCGAATCTACGCTCTGACCTTTGGGCTGGGCTCGGCTGCGGTGGCAGTTGCGGGTGGCTTGCTCACCCCCTTCACCAGCCTCATCCCCTCTGTGGGTGATCAGTACACCACTCTGGCATTCGTCATCGTGGTTCTCGGCGGGCTCGGCAGTATCCCCGGAGCCGTGATCGGTGGCCTCTTCATCGGTCTCCTGCAAACGGTCGGGTCGCTGTACCTCCCGGGCAGCGGCTCTCTATTGCTCGTCTTCGTTGTGTTCGTTCTCATTCTCTTCTTACGCCCTCAAGGACTCCTCGGAGCAAAAAAATGACGAAAGTCGATACTTCACGGCGTGCAGTCGCGCCCCGAGCGCCCCGCACCTCGCAGAGTGGCGCACGCCGCCAGTACATGTACCTGACCATTGGACTTGCCGTCTTCTTCTTTCTGCCCTTCGTGCTCCCCGAATCAGCCCAACCCGTGGCCGTGCGCACGCTCATCTTCGCCATCATGGCTGTGGGCTGGAACCTGATGAGCGGTTACGGCGGCATGTTCAGCTTCGGCCATGCGGCATTCTTCGGCGTTGGCGCCTACACCGTAGCTTTTCTCCTGACGGAATATGGCATCTCCCCGTGGATCTCCATGATCGTTGGAGCCATTCTCTCGGCTGGCGTCGGGGTACTCATTGCCTACATGTGCCTGCGATACAAGCTCGCAGGGTCATACTTTGCACTCGCAACTTTCGCCTTCGCGCAAATGTTTCTGCTCATTGCCCAGGGCGCAGAATTTCTCAACAAGACCGAAGGCATCAACATCCCTCTGCTTCCGCAGGAATCCTGGGTAATGATGCAGTTCGATCAGAACAGCTATTACTACTACTGGATTCCCTTAGGACTTCTGGCCATCGTCGTGGCCGTCTCCATCTATTACGTCAATTCCCGAGCTGGTCAGTTCACGCAGGCCATCCGCGACGATGCGATTGCAGCTGAGTCGCTAGGAATCAACGTCATGCGGTATCGGCTCATCACAGTGGCATTGAGCTGTGCAATCACCGCAATTGCCGGTGCTTATTACACCCAGTACTACCTCTTCGTCGGTCCCGAACAGGCCTTTGGCCTGCATGTTTCCATTGATGCGCTGATTCCTGCGGTGATCGGAGGCATGGGAACCATTTGGGGTCCACTCGTGGGTGCGGCTGTGATGGGGCCCCTATCCGAAGTGATCGCGGGGCTGTTGCGTAATCCCCCACCCTTCCTGGAGTTCTTGCAGGGGCGAAGTGGACTCGATGTGGCGGTCTATGCCGTTCTTCTGATCGCAATCGTGGTCTTCATGCCCAAGGGCATATTCGGAACTATCCGGGATAGGTGGCGCAAATGAGTCTGCTCACAATCGAGGGGCTGTCCAAGTCTTTTGGCGGGCTCAAAGCCCTCAAGGACATCTCCATTGAGATTCCCGAAGACGAATTTCTGGGAATCATCGGCCCGAATGGTGCTGGCAAAACCACACTGTTCTCTGTGTTGGCCGGGCAGATTCCGCCCACGTCGGGCCAGGTGACGTTCGACGGTCGTGACATCACGGGGTGGGCGGCCGACCGGGTCGCATCCATTGGCCTGGTGCGCACCTTTCAGCTCATGCGACCGTTCGAAAGCATGACCGTGCTCGAGAATGTTGCCATCGCCTCACACAGCAAGCATCGTTCTGTGGTGAACGCTCGCACGCACGCAGCGGCCGTGATCGAGCGCGTGGGCCTGGGTCCCTACATCAACTCCATGTCGGGGACTCTCCCGACCGCTGGACTCAAGCGGCTCGAGCTCGCGCGAGCACTCGCCTTGGAACCCAAGATGATTCTTCTCGATGAAGTGTTAGCCGGACTCGTTCCCACCGAGCGCGCACCGATCATTGAGCTGCTGCGCGACATTCACCGCGAGGGCGTGACGGTGATGTTCGTTGAGCACATCATGGCAGCAGTGATGGCACTTTCTCAGCGCCTGCTCGTGATGCATGAGGGCCAACAGCTTGCGCTGGGTGACCCTGCGTCGGTCATTCAAGACACTCGAGTTGTTGACGCTTATCTCGGAGAGGACTACGCCTGATGCTGCAAATGAAGAATGTCTGCGCCGGATACCGCAGACTCGCAATTCTGCATGACCTCACCCTGCACATCAATCAGGGTGAAATTGTCTCGGTGATCGGAGCCAACGGAGCGGGCAAGACCACTGCACTGCGGGCACTGGCCGGCATCATCAACGCCACGAGCGGAGACATTCTCTTCGAGGGAAAGTCCATCGCCAAGTCGCGGCCTGACCAGATCGTTCGGGCGGGTCTCGTGCACGTGCCCCAAGATCGCGCACTTTTCGGCGGTCTCCCGGTCATAGAAAACCTTGTCGCGGGGGCATACACCCAACCGAAATCAACGATCAGCGCATCCCTCGACGAGGTCTTCGAGCTCTTCCCCATTCTGAAAGACCGTCGCGCCCAGCTCGCCAACACTATGTCGGGCGGCCAACAGCAGATGCTCGCCATCGGGCGTGCACTCATGGCCCGGCCCACGTGCCTCACGCTTGACGAACCGTCGATTGGGCTGGCTCCCAACCTGGTGGCGCAGGTGTTTAACGCCATTACCCGCATCAGCGAGACCGGAGTAACCGTGCTCATCATCGAGCAAAACGCCTCTCAAGCCCTCGCCATCTCCGACCGCGCGTACGTCATGGAGAGTGGGGCCATTGCCTTAGAGGGAACCGGACTCGAACTGGCCGACAGCCCAGCAGTACGCAAGGCCTACCTCGGCATGTAGCCGCAAAGGACATCATGGAATTTCTTGTAAAGATTGACATCAACTGGCCACCAGAAACCGATGAAGCACGCCGAGCAGAGATCTTTGAGCGCGAGTTGGCTCGCGGTCAGGAATTAGCCCGAGAAGGAAAGATCCGCCGCATCTGGCGCATTCCGGGCAGATGGGCCAACTGGAGCCTCTATGTGGTTGCGGACGCGACAGAGCTCCACGCCGCGCTCACGTCCCTGCCGCTGTATCCCTGGATGGACATTGAGGTACATGCGCTGGCTGAGCATCCCAATGACCCCCGCGCTTTGGGCATCACTCCACCGATCGAAGAGCCAACGGCGGTGCGCTCATGAGACTCCTCGCGATCACCCCGTTGTGTGTCGACGCGGGAGAGTTACTGAGACGGCAACAGCGCTACAACAGGCTGGCACCGGTTGGCCTGTCGATTCAACTTCTCAATCTGGGTAACGGCTCCGAGATACCGCGCGCCCTTAACACGAACGAGGACATCATCGCGTCCGAGGCAGCCCTCCTCGCGCGATTTCGAGCCATCGACACCGGGAATGATCCCGAAGCCAATCTCACGGCAGTCGATGCCTACCTGCCCGACTGCGTCCTGGATCCGGTCGTCGATCTGCCCTACAGCGGCCTATCCCGTCCGGTTTTGGGCCTGCTCAAACTGACCGCACACTTTCTGGTCAGCCTCGGGGGGACCGTCGGCGCCGTGGCACGGAATGAGGCCATCGCCCAAGAACTGGACCGCAAATTTGTGAGCTATGGCCTCGGTCAACCCCACGGTGCGACATCCGTTCTGGGCCTTTCCGTTGCTGACATCGCCAACGATGAGATCTGGGCTCGGGCCGTGAACGCTCATCTTCAGACAATGCCAGCACACGTAGTCATTAACGGTTGCTCGGCTGTCGAAGCCGCGGGGCCGAGCGGTCGGCCCGTGCTGGTGGACCCAACAAAGACTGCCCTCCAACTCATCGCGCTGGGTGCGGCCGTTGGTGCCGTGTCGACGGCCGGCGAATGAGTGCCGCATCCGCTCAAATTGCAGCGGTCAACGAACTTGCCGACTTTGCTGCCGACTTGCGGTATCGAGATTTACCCCTGGCGGTGCGCGAACGACTGACGCTTATGCTGGTTGATCTCCTGGGAGTGACGGCGGCTGGTGCCCGCACGCCGGAGCTCACGGCCCTCGCCGAGGTGTGGCCCAGAAGCACCGGCAGTGCACCCATTATTGGCACTCGCCGCACCACCAGCCCCGAGACCGCTGCCTATCTCAACGCCATCGCTGCCTGCTGTCTTGAACTGGATGAGGGCAACAAGCACGCCCAGGGACACCCTGCGGCGCACGTGGTTTTCAGCGCCATGGCGGCCGTGCAGCTGGCCTCTCGTCCCATCACCGGGGCGGAATTTCTCACTGCCGTAGCGGCGGGATACGAGGTTGCGGCCAGATTCGGACGCGCCCTCGACCGCAAAGCGGAGTGGCACACCCATGGTCACTGGGGCGTCACGGGTGCCGCGTGCGCCGCAGCACTGATCATGGGAGCATCGCGTTCTCAGATTGCTGCGGCTATCGACACCTCCACAGCTCTGATGAATGTGACCCCCTGGGCGACGGTATTGGGCGGCAACTTTGTGCGAAATCTCTGGGTTGCCAGCGCGAACATGGCGGGCCTCCAGGCGGCGCGACTGGCACTGGCCGGGCTAGCCGACAACAATGCAACTGCTCTCGACACTCTCGGCAACATCGTTGGCGAACTGCGCACTGACACGCTGACCCGTGAGCTTGGTACCCACTGGCTACTTGCGGAAGGGTACGTAAAGCAACATTCCTCCTGCTCTTACACTCACGCGGCCGTGGATGCGGTTCAGAGTCTCAAAGCACGTGGCACCTTCGGCGTGGACGACATCAGCAGCGTCAGAGTGCGCACACACTCTCTGGCGAAGCCGCTCTTCACTCGAGACCCGCACAACCGTTTATCGGCCATGTTCTCCCTCCCGTTTGTGGTCAGCTCCGCCATCGTCAATGCGACCCTGGACCCCGCGGCGATGGAGCCCGGGTCGCCTGAATTTGAGTCGTCGCAAGCATTCAGCGCCCGAGTTTCCGTGGAGACCTCGGCCGAATTCGATCGACAGCTACCTCTGGAACGCTGGTCGGGTGTGGATATCACCCTCAACGATGGCTCCGTGCTCTCCGAATCACGTCCCAACCCCATCGGTGACGTGGACTACTTTCCCATGGGCGCGGCCGAGATTGAGGCCAAACTCACCGCGCTCCTCGGTACGGGAGACAGCCAAAGTCTTCACCACATACTTTCTGATTTGGAAGACAGCACCGATGCTGTCCTCATCTTCAACAAACTCAGCGCTGTCTAACTCAGCCCACCACACCGCAAGGAGAACAACATGACGCAGGAAGAATTTGATGGGCCGGACCTCGTTGTCGTGGGAGCTGGCGGAGGGTTGGTAGCGGCGCTGCGCGCGGCACAGCTTGGATTGTCCGTGCTCGTGGTCGAAGCCAACAGCCGCTTTCGACGCGGAAACAACACCGCAATGTCGACCGCCATGATTCCCGGAGCGGGAAGCCGGTGGCAGACCGAGGCCGGAATTGTCGACTCACCAGAACAGTTTCTCGCCGACATCATGGCAAAAACGCACGATGAAGCCGACCCGCAACTTGCGCGAGCACTCGCGGGGGTAAGCGCACGGCTCGTAGAGTGGATGGCCGACGATCTGAAGCTTCCCATGTCTCTCGTCACTGATTTTCCCTACCCTGGGCATTCACGTCTCCGCTGCCACACCGTGCCTGGTCGAATCGGTACAGCGCTGCTCACCTCTATGCACGCGCAGGTGGAAGAGTCACCTCTCATCGACCTGTACCTCCCGGCTCGCCTCGTCGACGTCATCGTCACCGACGGTGCCGTGAGTGCCGTCGTGGTGGAGACGGCCGACGGGCGCGAAGAGATCCCTACACGGGCAGTCCTGATGGCCACGAATGGTTTTGGTGGCAACAGCGCGCTGGTGGCGGAGCACCTGCCACAGATTGCGGACGCCATCTATTACGGCAGCGAAGAATCGCAGGGCGATGCCCTGCGCATCGGAACCACACTGGGTGCGGCAACCGGCTTTCTCGATGCGTATCAGGGCCATGCCGCACTCGCGATGCCATCAGCCACTCTCGCTGGCTGGGCAACGGTCATGCACGGGGGCTTTCTGGTGAATAAGGCCGGTCTTCGATTTGGCGACGAAACGATGGGCTATTCCGAATATGCGCGCGAGTCTCTCCTGCACGCTGACGGACAGGCATGGATCATTCTGGATCTACGCATTCATGACGCCTGCGAACCCTTCCAGGATTTTCGTGACACCGTTTCGTCGGGCGGGCTGCGCTGGGCCGAGTCCATCGAAGAGCTAGCGACAACCACAGGCATTGACGCTGCTGGGCTTCAGCAGACGCTCGAGAGCACTCGAAGCTTTGGCCGCGGCGAAACGCAGGACGACTTCGGCCGTACGTTGTGGGAGGCGCCCCTCGCTGGGCGTCTGGGTGCGATCGCCGTTCGTCCCGCGTTGTTCCATACCCAGGGCGGTCTGCGTGTGAACGGAGATGCTCAGGTGCTGACCGAGAGCGGCGAGGCAATTCCGGGCCTGTACGCCTCCGGTGGTGCAGCAATGGGCATATCGGGCCACGGGGCCGGTGGGTATCTGGCGGGCAACGGTCTGCTGCCGGCACTGGGACTCGCGCTTCTGGCCGCCGAGCACGCGGCCGGTTCCCGTACCGTCTAGCGCTGGTCGAGGAGCTGGCACTCGGGACCACGTGAGCCGCACGAGGTCTCGACTGCTCGCAAGCTCGCGCTCGACCAGCGAGTCCCGCTGGTCGAGGAGCCGGCACGCTTTTCGCCGGCGTCTCGAGACCCCGTGAGCTACACAAGGTCTCGACTGCTCGCAAGCTCGCGCTCGACCAGAGAGGGGGGAGCACCACCGGCCTGCGGGCCGTAGTATTTCCATTCATGAGCATCCCCTCTCCGCACTCCGTGCTCGCAGATCTTTTTCAGGACCCATTGACCGTCGCACTCGTCGAACAGATCATGGCCATGGCGCCCGGCACCCGCCTCCCCGGCGAGCGCGAACAGGCCGAACTGCTCGGGGTCAGCCGCACGGCACTTCGCGACCGGCTTAGTCGCATGGAGTCGCTCGGCATTCTCGAACGGCGGATGCGCGCGGGCACCTTCGTCAAGCGCCTGAGCCCCACGACCGTGAGCGAAGTGCTGCTTCTAGGCATCCTCTCCGAACAAATGCCGCTCGAATCGATGCGCCCGGTGCGCGTTGCACTTGAGCGCCAGGCCGCCTGCGAAGCCTCACGTCGCCGGGACCACCTCAGCATCGCGCACATGGCCATCGCCGTCGATACGATGGATAACACCGATGACTCCGCCGAACTGCACGCGGCCGACCTCGACTTTCACTCGGCCCTGTTCGCCGCCTCAGGCTCTCCAGCGCTGATCTTCATGGCCGAAGTGCTCTCAGGCGTCATGCGCCGCACGGTGCAGCAGGTCGCCCTCTCTGATGGCCGGCTGATCATGCGCACCCTGCACCGCGACATCTACGCGGCTGTGGTGGCGGGTGACGAAGCAGCGGCATCAGCCGCCGTCGACCGCCACTTCGAGTGGCTCGAAGAACTGCTCATCAGACCCTCCGGAGCCCCGCAAACTTAACCCACACCCGCTGAATAAACACGGCAGGTCAACCAGACGATTTGCTTGGTACTACCAAGCCGTGCATACTGAGTCAAGCGACGGGTCAAAACCTGACTTGTCGAAGGGAACAGGTGCCTACCCGGCGCGATCGAGCGGGCATTCCTGTGACTTCAATGAAGAAGCCCCACAGAAAGCAGCACAATGCTCAAGAAGCTCGCATCTGTTAGCGCACTAGCCCTCGCCGTGACCCTTACCGGCTGTTCAGCTGGCGGCACCAATCCCGACGCCTCGGGCGCCGAGTCCTACTCCTGGGACATGACCATCACTGTCGGTAACACGTCAACATGGTACGAGGGGGCGGAATACTTCGCCGATACCCTCAATGACGAAACCGATGGTCGCATCGAGGTGAACATCTTCACCAACGAGCAGCTCTCGGGCGGCGATCCAGCGGCCGGGGTCGAACAGCTCATGAACGGCGACAAAGACCTGTCCTACAACTCCACCATCATCTACGCCGGTATCGACCCAAAGTACGGTGCTGTTAACGCTCCCTTCCTATATGCCGACTATGAAGAGGCCGAGGACACTCTCGCGGCAACCGGCCTCGATGCCTATCGCGCCCTCGCCGCCCCGGCCGGTGTGCAGGTTCTCGGCTTCGGTGAAAGCGGCTTCCGCCAGATCACGAACAATGTGCGCGCCATAAGCACACCCGACGACCTAGCTGCGATGAAAATGCGGATTCCCGGTATCGGGTTGTTCACGGACATCTACCGAGAACTCGGCGCGAATCCCACGACACTGAATTTCTCTGAGGTCTTCACCGCCTTGCAGCAGGGAACGATCGACGGCCAAGAGAACCCCGTCGAGGTCACCCATTCCTCCGGTATCACCGAGGTGCAGGACCACATGACCATGTGGAACTACGTATACGACCCGCTGATCCTCGGTATGAACAAGGCCCTCTTCGACTCGCTCAGCGCTGACGACCAGGAACTCGTGCTCCGCGTTTCAGCCGAGGCCAACGCCATCCAGATCCAGGCTAACCGCGACAAAGACGCCGACTCGCTGCAGGAGATGAAGGATTCAGGCATGGAGGTCACCGAACTGACCGCCGCCGAACGCAACGTCTTCGTCGAGCGCATGGTCTCAGTCAAGGAGAAATATGCTTCCACATGGGGTGAGGACATGGTTGCCGGCGTCACGCCCAACAGCACCCAGCCGTGAACCGCGTCACAACCCTTTTCGAGAACACGTTCGCGGCCACGGCCTTTGCCGTCATCAGCATCATCGCCTTCACGAACGTCATCTCCCGATATGTGCTCAACGCCTCACTCGCCTTCACCACAGAGATCACCGTGAACCTCGCGGTGGCCCTCACCCTGGTCGGCGCCGTCATCGGCATCCGTGAAAACGCTCACCTCGGCTTCAGTCTCCTCTACGACAAGGCCATACCCGCGCTGAAGCGGGCGCTCACGATGATGGTCTGCGGAGTAATCGTGCTGTTCTTTGCCGTGCTGTTTTATTACAGCCTGCAGCTCGTGCTCGCCCAGGCCGCAAACGGCCGGGTCACTCCGTCCATCGGCATCCCTCAGTGGCTCTTCACTGCTGCCCTGCCCGTGGGCGCCGCCCTCGGCATCTACCGAAGCATCCAGTCCGCACTCCGCACACTGCGCAGGCAAGCGGATGCCCCGCTCACCGAACAGGAGACCTAGGCAATGGTTGAACTCGTGCTGTTCGGTCTCTTCGCGGTGCTGCTCCTTGCGAGCGTTCCGGTCGCCTTCGCCCTCGGGCTCGCCGCCCTCGGCGCACTTGTAGTGGGCCGAGGGCTCGACGCTCTCAACGTTCTGCCGAGCGTAATGTACGCCTCGCTCTCGTCAGAAACGCTGTTGGCCATTCCGTTTTTCATTCTCGCCGGCGCCATCATGGAGGCCGCCGGAATCTCGAAACGGCTCGTCGACCTCGCCAATGCGTGTCTCGGCCATCTCAAGCACGGTCTCGTTCTGGTAGTGATCATCGCCGCGTTTTTCTTCTCCGCGATCTCGGGTTCAGGCCCGGCCACGGTCGCGGCGATCGGGTCGATCCTGATCCCGGCTCTGGTTCGCAATGGCTACGAGAAACGCCATGCGGCCGCCCTGCTGGCTAGCTCGGGCTCAATGGGCATCGTGATTCCGCCCAGCGTCACATTCATCGTCTTCGCCGTTGTCGCCGGTGAGTATGCGCGGGTGTCGATTGCTAGGCTCTTCGTCGCTGGAGTCATTCCCGGCATCCTGATGGCCCTGGCATTCCTCATCGCGTGCTTTTTCATCCCGCGCCGGGCCGCGGTGGTGGAGCAAGCTGGCACTCTCAACCCTGTCCAAGTTCTCTCCGGAGCTGGCGTGTCGATGGCGGCATACGCCAACGGCCGGCGCGAGAAGGATGCCAGCTCAGGCAACACGGGCCTCGTCGGAATCGCCCGGGCACCCGGCACCCTCGCCGCGGTGACCGGGGCCGTCATCCGACCGCGCACTCAACGGGCACCTTGGAACGAGATCGGCACGGCATTCATCTCGGCCGCTCCCGGGCTGCTAGTTCCCGTGATTATTCTGGGCGGTATTTATGGCGGAATCTTTACGCCCACCGAAGCTGCCGTTGTCGCCGCTTTCTACGCATTCCTTGCTGGCTTGCTGTTCTCTAAGGAGTTCACACTTCGCTCGGTGCCGAAGCTGCTCGTGACGGCCGCAGCACAATCGGCGGTGATCATGCTCATCGTGGGCTGCGCATCCGTTTTCGCGTACGTCATCACGGCTGAGCAGATCGCCCGCCGTATGGCTGATGCAATTCTGGGTGTCACAGAGAACCAATTTTTGATTCTGCTGCTGGTGACGCTGCTACTGCTCTTGGTCGGAGCGTTCATCGACGCAATCAGCGCGTTCTACCTTTTTATACCGATCCTCGTGCCGGTACTGCTGGCGGTCGGTGTGGACCCCACCCAGATCGGCGTGCTGATGACCGTCAACCTGGCGATCGGACTGTTCACCCCACCGGTCGGCGTGAACCTGTTCATCGCCGCCGGCATCGGCAAGGTCACTCTCGCAGAGATTACGAGAGGCATCGTCCCGTTCCTCATCGCCGGCCTCGTGGTGCTGTTCCTCGTGACGTACATTCCAGCCGTCTCGACCTGGCTACCCGACCTGCTCGGCGTTTAGGCGCCAACCCTTTCGAAAGGCTGACAGCATGACTGCTACCCTCACCGAATCACTCCACGGCCAGGTGTGTCTGGTCACCGGCGCTGCCCGGGGCATCGGCGCCGCAATCGCGCGCACGCTCGCCGACCGAGGTTCCGACGTTGTCATCGTCGATGTCATCGACGGATGCGACACGGTTGCCACCCTGCTAACGGAATTTCCCGAGCGTCGCATCCACTCACTCGTTGTGGATGTGAAGGAACGCGACCAAGTGCGCGGCGCGGTCGACTGGACCGTCACCAATTTCGGTCGCATCGACACCGTCGTCAACAATGCCGGAACCTGCGGCCGCGTAAGCCTGGAGGACATGACTGACGACCTATGGGAACGCGACCTCGACACCAACCTGCGCGGCACATTCCTCTTCACCCAGGCCGCCGTCTATCCGTATATGCGCGACCAGGGCTCTGGCAGCATCGTGAACATCAGTTCAATCTCGGGAATCATGGGCGGGCCGATGTCGCACGGCGAAGACGCAGCCCGTTCCGGCCCTGCCTATGCCGCGTCGAAGGGCGGCGTGATTGCCCTCACCAAATGGGTGGCCAAGGAGGTGGGACCCCTCGGCATCACCTGCAACTCGGTAGCTCCCGGCCCGATTGCGACCCCGATGACGCAGATCCTTGAATACGACCTCAGCGGACAGGCGATCCAGCGCATGGGGTCTCCCGAAGACATCGCGAGCGCGGTGGCTTACCTCGCATCACCGGGCGCTCGTTACGTGACCGGCGATGTGCTCAAGGTCTGCGGAGGCTCAGCGATCGGCTAACCGCCCTGCACGACACTTCGGCACAACCACTCTTCACCCACATTCGTGTCATCTGCGCGCCCACAAGGCTCGCCGGCGGCACTCCGGCACACCCCCTGGAGATGAAATGATGCTTTTTACGTTCCTGCACCCTACCAATCTCAACACCCCGTCATGCTGACCCTCGACCACCCGGGACCGCCCACCCAACCTCGCATTTTGAGTGTTGTCACGACCCCCGTGTCCGCCATGCAGCATCTAGTTTGCAACACAACGCTCGCGGATGAGCTCTTCCGCATTCTCGCCGACCTCGAGCTGACCAGCGGAATGGCGGAACTCATCGGCGGCAGCCTCGCCCCGATCAGCTACTGTGTGCCGGCTCGCGGTGAAGACGGTCGCGAGGTCAGCTACAGTGAAAAGCGGTCAGAGACTCACGGCCAGCTTATCTTCGGGGCCGCGACCCTCGGACTGCGCGATGGAAAGCAGTGGATGCACAGCCACTGCGTCTGGCTCACCCCTGAAGGCCGCCTGCAGGCCGGGCATCTCTGGCCCGAGACCGGCGTCGGCTCTCTTCCACCCGTCGCCGTGGTGCAGGGCTTGCCGGGGGTCGATCTCGAGAGCACCGACGATCCAGAGACCCGGCTGCCGGTGTTCACGCCTCATCCGTCGGCAAACACCGGGCGGCGCTCGCCGGCCACCGGGTTGAACCGCACGGTCGTTGCGCGCGTCTGCCCCAATGAGGACATCACCCTGGCGGTCGAGAAAATCTGCGCAGAAAACGGCTTTGACCATGCCGTGGTGCGCGGCGGCATCGGCAGCCTCATCGGGGCCACCTTCATGCCTTACAACGGCATCACCCGGGAGCCGGTCGCGGGGCCCTGCACCGAAGTCGTCACCTTGGTGGGCCACGTCATGAGAACGGCTGATGACATCCGTTCGCAGCTCATGTGCACGCTCGTCGACACCCAAGGTGTCGTGCACGCCGGCGGGCTGGTGCGCGGCGAAAACCCGGTGGCCGTGACATATGAACTGTTCGTGCAGGAAATCACCCTCACAGTCTCCCAACACACCGACCTCCCCACTGATTCCCCCACTTTGCCCGCAACACAACAAGGAGAACACTCATGAATGTTGTCATCACCGCCGACTTTCTCGGCAGCGAATCCGACGCCGACTTGGTTCAGTGGCTCGTCGCCGACGGCGACAGCGTGACCCTCGGCCAGTCGATCGCGGCCCTGGAAACTGCGAAGTCCACCGTGGAGTTCGCCTCACCCGCTGCCGGCGTGATCACGCTGAGCGCCGCAGAGGGCGACCTGATCGAAGCCGATCAGACCATCGCAGTGATCGCCTAGGAGGGCATCGTGACCACACAAACGCTTACCGCGCACTACGACCCTGCCGTGCAGGGCTTCACGGGCCTAGCCACCATGACCATGATTCGCGCCTTCGAGTCGCGCATGCCGCTGCTCTCAGAAGAAGGCCTGATTCGCGGCTCGACGCATCCTTCGGTGGGCATGGAGGCGGTGGCGACCGGGGTGTCCCTGGCACTCGGCCCGCGCGATACCATCGCCAGCAACCACCGCGGCCACGCGCACTGTCTCGCACGCGGCTCTGACCCGGGCCGCACCATGGCCGAGATCCTCGGCCGGGTCGACGGGTACGGCCAGGGCAAAGGCGGGTCGATGCACATCGGCGTAAAGGAGCTCGGTATCATCGGCACGAATGGCATTGTCGGCGCAGGGATCGGGCTAGCCACGGGAGCAGCGCTCGCTGCCAAGCAGCAGGGCAGCGATGCAGTCGCGGTGGTGTACTTCGGAGACGGAGCCTCCAATCAGGGCGTGCTCGGCGAGGCCTTCAACCTCTGCGCTATCTGGAACCTGGCCGTGGTCTTCGTCTGCGAGAACAACCATTACGCCCAGTCGGCCTCGATCGAGGAGATGGTGGCGCAGCCCGACCTCTCCCAGCGGGGCACCGCCTACGGGGTGAAGTCCGTGAATGTGAATGGGATGCACCTCGACGCGGTCTACGAGGCGGCCGCCGAAGCAGTGGCACGTGGACGGGCGGGCGACGGTCCCACACTGATCGTCGCCGACACATATCGGTACCTCGGTCACATGGCCGGCGACACCGAGATCTACCGCAGCGCCGATGAGGTGCAGGAGTGGAAGGACAAAGACCCCATCGGTTATCTCGCCCGAGCGCTGGAGCAGCAGGGCGTGCTCACCGCTGGGCAGTTCGCGCAACTCGAAGCGGATGCCGCACGAGTCGTCGCCGAGGCCGAAGCCTTTGCACGCAATTCCCCCTATCCGGAAGAGTTTCGGGCGGGTACTGACGTATATGAGGAGACGGTCTAATGGGCATCGCAACAGCAACCACATCCGCCGCTGCCGTACCGGCAACATCCGCCGCTCGGCCGGCGAAGCCGATGGCCCTGTGGCGGGCGCTCAACACCGCGCTTCATGACATCCTCGAGGACACGCCCGAAGCATTTTTGCTGGGAGAAGACATCACGACGTGGGGCACCGGTGGTGGAATCTATGGAGTCACTAAGAAGCTGGCCGACGACTTCGGCCGCGGGCGCGTGATGGACACCCCGATCAGCGAGGAGGTGCTGATTTCTGCCGCTGTGGGTGCCGCAATGCAGGGCTGCCGGCCGATTCTGGAGATCATGTACTCCGACTTCACGTTTCTGGGCTTCGACGGAATTATCAACCAGGCAGCGAAGGCGCGCTACATGTTCGGGGGGCAGTTCGATGTGCCGTTCGTTCTGCGCACAAACGGCGGTTCCGGAATCGGAAAGGCTGGGCAGCACTCGCAATCCCTCGAGACGCTCTTCGCCCACATTCCCGGCTTAGAAGTGGTTGTGCCGGCGACGGCCGGTGATGCCTATGGGCTGTTGCGCACGGCCGTAGCGAGCAACAATCCCACCATCTTTCTTGAGCATAAGAACCTTTACAACGACCGCGGCCCGGTGTCGTTCGAGCCAATCCCTTTCGGCGTGGCCCGAATCGCTAGGCACGGCACAGACCTCACGATTGTGGCTACGCAGCAGATGCTCAAACGATCGCTTGAGGCGGCCGAGGTGCTCCAGGAACAGCACGACCTCAGCGCCGAGGTCATCGACCCACGCACCCTGTTCCCATTCGACATGCAAACCGTGATCACATCGGTAAAGAAGACCCGTCACCTTGTGGTGGCCCACGAGGCCGTGCGGGACTACGGCTGGGGCGCCGAGTTCGTGGCGCAGGTCGTGGAGGAGGCGTGGAACGACCTCGATGCGCCGCCGCGCCGGCTCGGCGGACTGCGCACGCCGATTCCCTACAGCGAGGTGCTGGAGAACGCGGTCATCCCGTCGGCAAACCAGATCGTCGCGACGGCGCTCGCCACTCGCCGCGACCGCCAGCATGTCTAGGGCGGATGCCGTGTGCCCCAGCCAGCGACTGGCTGGCAAGACAGCGATCGTTTTTGGTGGGGGCTCGGTCGGCGGACAGATCAACAACGGCCTGGCTGCGGCGCTTGCCTACGCGGCGGCCGCTGCGAACGTGTTCGTGGTCGACATGTCGGCCGCAGCCGTGGAGGGTGCCCTCGCCGAGCTCGAGCGCTACCGTAGCGCGTCGGGCTCGACCGTTCGGGTGGGCGGCACCATAGCCGACGTAACGGACAGCGCAAGGGTGCTCGCCGCCGTGGATGCCTGCGTGGAGTCCGTTGGACGGCCAAATATTCTGCACAACAATGTGGGGATTGCGCGCATGGGAGGGCCGATCGAGATGTCCGTCGAGGAGTGGGACACGGTCCTGAACGTAAACCTCACCAGCGCTTTCATTACGACGAAGCACGTTCTTCCGCACATGCTCGCTCTCGGCGGTGGCGCCATCGTGAACATCGGTTCCATTGGTGGCATGCGGTATCTGGGCTACAACTATCCGAGCTACTCAGCGACCAAGGGCGGTCTCACCCAGTTCACCGTGAACGTGGCACTCGAGTACGCGAGCCGCGGCATACGTGCGAACTGCATTGCACCGGGCCTCATCGAGACACCCATGATGTACCAGCAGATTGCTGGCAGCTACGACTCCGTGGAGGACATGCTGGCAAAACGCAACGCGCTAAGCCCCACCGGGATGATGGGCGATTCGTTCGATATCGCCCACGCCGCGGTGTTCCTCGCCTCCGACGAGGCACGGTACATCAACGGCACCTGCCTGCCCGTAGACGGGGGCCTGACGGCGGCAGTGGCCCAGTAGCGCCCGGCGCGCGGCAGCGGCCTGCTTCTGGAATACTGGGCCGCGATCAATCCGCTGGTGGAGCTGCGAGCGTGCCGAAACCCGGCGGGACGAACTACGAAACCCCGCCCCGGCATCCGCAAATCGTCCCGCCGGGTTTCGACACGGGCGCGAAGTGCGTGCGCCCCGCTCAACCAGCGAGATGGGCCCGCTGGTCGAGGAGCCGGCACGCTTTTCGCCGACGTCTCGAGACCCCGTGAGCCGAAAGAGGTTTCGACTGCTCGCAAGCTCGCGCTCAACAAGCGAGGCCAGCGCTAGGGGCGGGCCAGAGAGACACCGGACTCGGCCGCCAGAGCCTTGATCAGCGCAGAGGCGTTCTCCTCCGACCACCCAGCCTCCACGGCGGCATCCACATAGTGTGCCGCTGCGGTCACACTCGGCACGGCTGCCCCGAGTCCCGCCGCAAAGTCCTGAATCAGGCCCACGTCCTTCTGCATCAGCTTCAACGCAAATGACGGTGCGTAATCGTCGGCGAGCACCGCCGGGCCGACGCCATCGAAGATCGGCGACCGAAAATCGGTCACCTTCAGCACATCAAGCACCTTCGGCAGATCCAGCCCCGCCTTCGCGGCGAGCGCGAGCGACTCCCCCAGCGCCAGCAGCTGCGACGCCACCACCAGGTTGCCCACCAGCTTCATGCGCACTCCCGAGCCGCCGGGGCCCATCAGGTGCACCGTCTCACTAATCGGCTCGAACACGTGCGCCGCCTCCGCAAACACGTCCGCGTCACCGCCCGCCACGATCCACAGTCCGCCACTGTTGGCCTCACCGCGAGAACCAAAGACAGGCGCATCGAGAAAGCGGATGCCGCGCGCGTCATATGCCGCACGCTCGGCCGCACTCACCTCGGGGCTGATGGTCGACAGGTCAATCACGATCGAGCTGGTCTCCACCACGGAGGCCAAACCATCCTCGTCGAGCACCACCGCGCGCACGGCGGCATCGTTGCTCAAGCAATACATCACGATGTCGGCCCCCGCCACGGCGGCCGCAACGCTCGGGGCAGCCGTGGCGCCCGCAGCAACAGCTTCGGCCACCGGAGCCGCCGAGCGGTTCCATACCGTTACGGTGTGCGACGCAGCGAGCAGGTTTTTGACCATGCCGAGCCCCATAGTTCCGAGGCCGAGGAATGCGATCGATGTCATTTGATGTTCTCTCCTGCTGTGATGAGCGCTGCCTTGGTGTTCGTGGCTTTCCACGACTGTAAGAAACGAAGGAATGCCGTGGCGCCCGGATCCTGCAGCCCAATGCTGCGCTCCTGCAGCCACGAGGCACGGCCGCGACGAGATTGCAGTTCCTTCGAGGCGATGACTCCCGCTTCGGCGGCGTTGATCGCCGCGTCGAGGGCGCTCCCGCCGGCCGGAGCGTTCACCAGGGCGTCCGCGGCCGGGAACATGGCATCAAGAATGGTCTTGTCGCCGATCTTCGACTTGCCTCGTTGGCTGATCGATTCCGCCGCGGCCACCGCGAAGGCACCAATCTGGCCTTCAGCGAGCGACGTGGAGGGACCCCACACCTTCGAGCCGGCCAGCAGTGCGCCGGCAACGAGAGCAGCCATCGTGGACGGGTTCGCGTTGGCGAATGCTTTGGCGCAGGCCAGCACTACCTCGGCGGGAGTGGAGTCGGCCGGCAGCACGGCCAGGGCCTCTTCCACGGCTGCGGCTCCGAGCGACACGGTGATACCGAGATCGCCATCGCCGAGGGCACGGTCAAGTTCACCCAGCTCGTCCGAGTAGCTGGTGAACTCGCCGAGGCAATTGCGAATTGCGGTACTGAGGTCATTTCCATTCATGGGGGTCACGCTTCCTTGAAAAATGGTGATTCCGCCGGCGCGTTGAGCAGCGCGAGGCGCTCGTCGTTCAGCGCGAGCAGCGAGATGGAGGCTCCGGACATTTCCAGGCTCGTGGCATATTCACCGATGTAGTTCTTGTCGATGCTGATTCCCTGCTCGGTGAGCAGCTGGTGCACGCGGCGAAAGAGCAGGTACAGCTCTTCGAGCGGTGTCGCTCCCATGCCGTTCACGAGCACGGCCACGCGGGCTCCCGACGTCAGTCCCAGGTCGGCAACGAGGCGTTCCATCAGGGTTTCCGCAATCCGATCGGCTGTTTCCACGGCTCCACGATGAAAACCGGGTTCCCCGTGGATGCCGATGCCCACCTCCATCTCGCCGTCATCGAGGTCGAAGCTCGCCTTGCCCGTGGTGGGCAGAATCGTCGGCGACAGGCCGATGCCCATGGTGGCGGTGTTGTCGATGATGTCTTCCGCCACCGCCGCCACCTGCTCGAGGGAATCTCCGCGCTCGGCCGCAGCGCCGGCGGCCTTGAAGGCGAACATGATCCCGGCCACGCCGCGGCGGTCGGCCGCGCGTTCCTTGGGCTGGCTGGCCACGTCGTCACGGCCCACGGCGGTGAGCGTGGCGATGCCCTCCAGTTCGGCCATGTCGGTGGCGAGGTCGAAGTTGAACACGTCGCCGCCGTAGTTGCCATACAGGTAGAGCACTCCGGCCCCGCCGCTCACGGCTTTGGTTGCTTCGAGCACCTGAGCGGAGGAGGGCGACGAGAACACGTTTCCAATCGCCACCCCATCACACAGGCCGCGGCCCACGTAGCCCTTGAAGAGGGGAAGGTGTCCGGAACCGCCTCCGGTGATGATGCCGACTTTGCCGGCGATGGGGGCATCCGCTCGAACGAGCACGCGTCGATCGCTACCCGGGGTTTTGAGGAGGCCGGGGTGGGCCAGCAGGATGCCCTCGACGAACTCGTCCACGAAGGCGCTGGGCTCATTGATTATCTTTTTCATGTGTATCTTGGTCCTTTTCCAGCTCAGGTTCGTATCAGGGAAGTGTCAGACGTCGGCGTCGCAACACCAGGCGGAGGGGTGGTCTTTGGGGGTCGTCTCGTGCGGGTGGACATGACAGAGTCGAGAATCATCACCGCGATGAGGATCACACCCTGGGCGATGGCGTACTCATACGACGAGAGTCGAATGGCGGTGAATCCGCTCGACACCACCTGCAGGGTGAGGGTGGCCAGCACCACACCGAACACCGAGGCAAAGCCGCCGGTGGGGTTCGTGCCTCCGAGCACCGCAATCACAATCACCAGCAGAACGTACGACGAGCCATAGTCAGCGGATGCGGTGGGGTTGCGTGCCAGAAACAGCACACCAGCCAGGCCCGCGAGCATGCCGCCCACGGTGTAGGTCTTCATGAGCACGGCGCGGGTGGGGATGGCCGAGTAGCGTGCCGCCACGGGGTTGGCGCCCTCCAGCTGAATCATGCGGCCCAGCGCCGTGCGGTTCACGAGCACCGCCACCAGGATGGCCGTGATCACGAAGATGATGAACAGCACCGGCACGTTGGCGAGCGCCGCTTGCCCGATGGCGCCCAGCACGGTCGGCGCCCCGTAGAGGGTCGACCCTCCGGTCCACACAATCGCGATTCCGTTGTAGATCTGCATGGTGGCCAACGTGGCCAAAATGGGGGTAATTCCCACCACGCTCACCAGGAATCCGTTGAAGGCTCCCCCGAGCATCCCCGCCCCGATCCCGGCCAGCACAATCACAAACCCGAGGCTGTTCGCCAGGTCCGGGTTGGTGGCGGCAATGGCCGTGTGCAGGGTGGAGATGGTGATGGCCGAGAAGTTGGCAATGGCCACAAGTGACAAGTCGATGCCGCCGGTGAGCATCACCAGCATCATCGCGATGGCAATGATCCCAATTTCGGGGGCAGCAACGGCAATGTTCTGCAGGTTGATCGGGCTCAAAAACACCCGCGGGTTCAAAAAGGTGAAGAGGGCCATGGCGAGCAGGAGCGCCACCACCATGCGGCCGGCTCCCCGCTGAGCGCCGCCGGGACGCACGAAGCGTCTCGTGACGCGCCCCAGCTGATCGTTGAGGTTTTTCAGCGGCGGGGTGTTCGAAGCGGATGCCCTCTCGCGCTTGTCCGTTGTGGGCGTCATGAGGCCAGCTCCTGCTCTGTCTTCTGCTCCGTGTCGAGGTCCTGAATCACGCGCATGCGTCGGGCATCCCGTCTGGCGGCAATGGCCTGGATGCCCACACCCACCACGAGCAGCACGCCCACGGCGGTGCGCAGCCAGGCGCTCGGCACGCCCACCAGCAGCAGGCTGTTCTTGATCACCTGCACGAGGAGGACTCCGAGCACGGTGCCGGTCACCGAACCGCGACCCCCGAAGATGGCGGCACCACCGAGGATCACGGCGGCAATGATGTCGAGCTCCCCGCCCACCAGGTCGCGCGGATTGGCGCTGCGGCTGAGCACAATATGAATGACACCCGCGATGGCGGCGAGCGCACCGACGAGCATGTACACCGAGATCTGGGTGCGCTTCACCTGAAAACCGGCGCGGCGGGCCGCTTCAATGTCGCCGCCAATGGCATAGAGGGAACGTCCGAACATGGTGCGCTTCAGCATCCACCCTACGGCCAGGCACAGCACCAGAACGGGAACAACCAGTACGTGCAGGTAGGCCCGCCCAATGTCGGTGGTGATGTCGAACAGGTTGCTGGTGGCGAGGTCGGCCATCGACTTGGGCAGATCCGCGTAGTAGGTGGCTCCCACGTAGGTGTACATCGCGCCGAAGAAGATCCCCTGGGTACCGAGGGTCACAATCAGCGTGGGCAGGTTGAACCGGGCAATCACCACACCGTTGATCAGCCCCAGAGCTGCTCCCACCCCGATGGCAATGAGGAAGATGCCCGGCAGACCCGGGTCAAAGCCGGCGCTCAGGCAGAACGTCACCGTGGAGTAGCCAGCAAAGATGGCAATCGCGGCGAAGGACACATCGATGCCGCCGGTAATCACCACGATCAGAACGCCGAGGGCAAAGATCACCGGAACGATGGAGCTTCGCAAAATGGAGAACCCGGTATTGAGGGTGAAGAATGTAGGGTTGGCGATCGACATCGCCACAATGAGTCCGAGCAGCACTAGGGCGAGGACGCCCTCGTTGTTGGTACCGCGGAGTTTGCGTGCGAGTTCCATTAGGCCGACATCCGCTCTTGAATGGTGTCCACAGAGATTTGGTCTCCTTCGAGAACGTGGGTGAGTCGACCATTGCGAATCACCAGCACGCGGTGGCACGAGGCCACGAGTTCCGGGGCGTCATCGGAGATGATGATCACCGACATACCTGTGGCCGCCTCACCGCGCAACAACTCCAGAATTTCTTCTTTTGAGCCGATGTCGACACCCACCGTGGGTCCGTTCAGCATGAGCACGGTGGGGGCCGTGGCCAACCACTTGGCGAGGACCACGCGCTGGGCGTTTCCGCCCGACAGTGTGCGAACCGGTGCTTCCGCGTGGGGGGCGTTAATCTTCAGCCCGGTAAAGAAGCGTTTGATGGTGGCCGCTGTTGCGGTGCGGCTCAGCATGCCCCACCGGGTGCGGTGGGAGTTGAGTGAGGCGGCCACGATGTTGTCGGCAATGGACTTGTTCAGGAACAATCCCTGCGACAGGCGGTCTTCGGGAACATAACCGATGCCTGCCCGAACGGCGTCTTGAATGGTGCGAATGGTCGCCACCTCGCCGCCCACTCGAATCTCGCCCGCATCGGCAGGTGTCACGCCAAAGAGCGCTTCCGCAATCTCGGTGCGGCCCGATCCGAGCAGTCCCGTGACGCCGAGGATTTCACCGCAGCGCAGTTGGAAGGAGATGTCGCGAAACGCACCGGCCAGAGACAGGTTGGTGACTTCGAGGGCGAGTGGTGCAGCGGCATCGAGTTCACTCACCACGCGGGATTCGTCAACCTGACGCCCGGTCATGTGGTGCGAGATGGAGCGCTGATCGAAGTCGGAGGTGGGACCGCTCACGACGCGTTGACCCGAGCGCATGATGGTGAGCCGTTGGGAGATGGCGAGCACCTCTTCGAGCTTGTGCGACACAAACATCAGCGCCACGCCCCGGGCGCGCAGGCGTTCCACGAGAGCGAAGAGTCGGCTGACTTCGGTGTGGGTGAGGGCCGTGGTGGGCTCGTCCATGATGATGGCGCGGGCGTCGTTCACGAGTGCACGGCAGATGGCGGTGAGCTGCTTGTCGGCCACCGACAGGGAGCCCACTTCGCGGTCCAGGTCGAGGTCCAGGTCGAGTTCCTGAATGATGGCTGCCGCTCGGGGCCGCACGGAGCGGGATGAATACAGGCGTCGCCCGCCGGCCACCTCGGCTGTGATCACGATGTTCTCGGCCACGGTCAGGTTGGGAAAGAGCGAAAAGTCTTGGTAGATCACCTGGATGCCGCCCTGAATGGCCGCATGCGCATTGATGTGGTCGAACGAGACGCCGTCAATGATGATCTCGCCGGAGTCGGGGCGCTCGGCGCCCGAAATGATCTTGATCAGGGTGGATTTGCCACACCCGTTCTCGCCGGCGAGACAGTGCACTTCGCCGGGGATCAGATCGATGGATACATCTCTGAGGGCGGGCACTCCCCCGAAGCTTTTATTAATTCCTCGTGCGGAGACGAACGGGGTTGTCGTCGAAGCAATAGTCGTGGAATCCACAGCACTACCTTTCTTACCAGAACGCTGGGGTGTGCACGTGTTTCGTGCACACCCCAGCCGGTCGAACTACTTAGAAGTTGTACTTGGCTGCTGTGGCTGCGTCAGCGGCTACCGAGGCAGCACCGACGAAGACGTTGTCGTAGCCGTCCAGCTTCTTGAGCGAGTTGTAGCCCTCGATGCCGAGGTCGGTGCCGTCTTCGATGGTTCCACCGTCGGCGAGGATCAGGGCGATGGCGAGCTGTGCTTCACCGGCGAGGGCAGGATCCCAGAAGAAGATCTTGTCAATGGAGCCGTCGGCGAGGTACTGGTTGGCGACCGAGGGGATGGACGTTCCCATCACGCACACCTGGTCTTCGAGGCCTGCTTCCTGCACGGCGCGGGCGATGCCGGGAACGTCGTTTCCGGCCGATCCCTGGAAGCCAGCGATGTTCGGGTACTTGGCCAGAACTTCCTTGGCTCGCTCGTAGGCCGTGCCCTGGTCGTCCGTGCTCTCGATCGGCGTTTCCACGCGCGTCATGTTCGGGAAGTTGGCCTGCTGGTTGTCGTAGGCGGCACCCACCCATTCCATGTGGGTCTTGGCCGTCAGGCCACCCACGAACTGCACGTACTCACCTGTGTCACCCATGCACTCGGCGAGGTTGTCCATGATCTCGGAGCCATAGGAGGGGTTGTCAAACGCCTCAATGTCGATGTCCACGTTTTCGATGCCCGTTGCCTCGTGCGAGACCACGATGATTCCCTGGTCACGGGCCTGCTTCAGCACCGAGCTGAGCGCCTCGGGCGAGTTGGGCACCACGGTGATGGCCGTGGGCTGCTGCGCAATGAGGTCCTGAACGATCTGCACCTGCTTCTCGGGGCTCACGTCGTCGGCGCCCTCCTGACGTGCATCGATGCCGGTGCGTTCTGCGAAGGACTGGACGCCCACCTCCATGCGCTGAAACCACGGGATGGTTTGGGCCTTCACGACCGTCACCATCACCATGTCGTCAGCGGCTGGAGCTGTGCTTGATCCAGCTGCAACGCTGCCCACTGAGGAGCAACCGGTGAGCGCGATAGCGGCTCCAACGAGTAGTGCCGTGCCCCGAAGGGCGTGCTTGTGATTCATTCCGTTAACTCCTTTGTAAACGCTTCGTGACTCGGTCACGACCGGGGGCGGCACGTTTGCGATGCGCGCTAGTTGAGGAACATATCCGCAAACTGCACGGTACGTCAAGCGATAATGAGCACAATCTGCGCAGTTTCACGCAATTGTGCGCGTACTGTGACCAAATTCTGCGCGCGAGAATGACACATCCGCTGGGTGAAGAGCAGGAGAAATCCTGATCAACTTTATATTCGGACCAAATTTCGACCAAGACCGCTACGTCTCATCGTGAGAAAAGAAATCTCAAGAATCGTCGTCTGCGCGTTTTTGTTCGTATATGTGCGCGTTTTCGCGCAGAAGGCCTACAGTGGAATGATGGCGCAGCGCACATTCGTCAGAACAACCTCAGGGGAGCCACACGCATGTCAAGACAGCTAGAAATTGCCGAGATTCTCAAAGCTCAGGGTTTCCAGTCCGTCAACAGCCTCGCCACGCACTTTGCCGTGACCACCTCCACCATTCGGCGAGACCTGGAACGACTCGAATCGAAGTCGCTCATTCAACGCACGCACGGTGGCGCCATCCCCGTTGAGCCAGCGGACGCCTTCGACACGTTCACCGGGCCGCTGCACCACGCCGAGAAGTCGGCCATTGGGCAGGCCATGGCTGATCGCATTCTCGACGGCCAGATCGTGCTGCTCGATGGCGGAAGCACCACATTGGAAGTGGCCCGTCATCTCACGAAGCGACGCCTCACCGTGGTGACCAATGACCTCGCCGTTGCCATGGAAATCGCGCAGAAGCGATCGGCGCACCTGGTGTTCATTGGCGGCGAACTGCTCCCCGACGTGTACACAATGTGGGGCCCCGCCTCCGTGCTGCAACTGTCCAACCTACGAGTGGACGTAGCCGTTTTTGGGGCAGACACCGTCTGCGACGACGGGCTGTACCACACGAGCAGTTACGAGGTGGAGCTCAAACGGCTGATGCGGTCCATCGCCAAAGAGGCCTTCTTCGTTGCCGACAGTTCCAAGTTTGGTCGCGAGGCGCTCTTCAAGGTTCTCGAGGTGAAAGACTTCACGGCTGGCATCACCGACGACCTTCTGGATCCCCTTCGTGCCTCCCAATTCCCCATCCCCCTAATCCAGGTTCCGAAGCATCTCGCGTAGCCTCCGCTGGTCGAGGAGCCGGCACGCTATTCGCCGGTCCTTCGCTGGTCGAGGAGCCGGCACGCTGTTCGCCGGCGTCTCGAGACCCGGTGAGCCGGTCCCAGAGACCAACTCACCAGGTTTCGACTGCGCGCACGCTCGCGCTCAACCAGCGAGCCCCGCTGGTCGAGGAGCGCGCACGCACTTCGCGCGCGTCTCGAGACCCCGTGAGCCAACGCACCAGCACGAGCCGTCTCACCGGCTATCGGATGCCCAGGGCGGGTCGGTGCTGGGGGTGTTGGCCCGATGGCTAGCCGCTGGTCGCCACGTTTGACCGGGGTCAAAGAGCACGGGCCCAAGAATCCACGGCCTGCCATCAACCATCTTGATCTGCCACCCGGACGCATCAATGCTGTGGTGGTGATACCAGCACAGCAAACACCCATTATCAATGTTCGTTGGCCCATTGAACTTCCACGGGAAGACGTGATGCACCTCGCACCACGCGGCAGCAATGGTGCAGCCGGGAATGACACACCCACCATCGCGGGCCGCAATGGCCCGGCGCTGTGCCGGGCTGAAGAACCGTTCCTTCTCCCCGAGATGCAGTACCTGGCCGTTCTCACCAATGATCACCTGCTGATACCCACCCGCACACAGTCGCTCCTGCACCGCCTTCAGACTGATCGGTGCATCCACGCCGTCGATCCAGCCGACGCCGCGCCCGTTCTTCAGGTCACGGGCATTCACGTGCACCATCACCGTCGGCGCCGCACCGCCCATCCGCGGTGTTTTCGGGTCCCGTGCGGTCTTGTCAAACACCGCCCGGAGGATGTCGGCGCACTTCTCCCCGCCAGTACGGTCATCACAGATCTCTTCGGCACCGGGGATCAGTTCCCCGGCCGCCATGCGGGCCTGATCCTCGGCCGACGGGAACGCGGGCGTCGCGTGGGCGCTAATGAAGGTCGCAAAGACACCGTTCATTACGCCGCGCAGTTCCGGTGTCACCCCACCCCGTAACGGATACAACCCATTCTTCAGGAGTCCGAACCCCACAGTGCTGGTCGCCGCGGTCTGCTCATCACTCGGTGCGGCGCCGTCGGGGTCCAGGATCGCTCCCCACTCATGTGCTTGCGCCCGAATCAAATCGGCCGGGAACGCAATCCCCGCTCCGGGGAGTCCCTCCGTCTCGGGGGTGATGGCGCCGGTTGCCGAGGCGACGAGAGCGCGCTCGGCGCGGTCGAGATCATCCGGGGCAACCCGTGTGGCAATTTGTTCGAGGGCGGAGACGATCACGTCGGCGGCATCAACGCCGAGGTTCCCTGAGGTGAGTCCTTCAGCGACGGCCGGGTGTCGCACCGGAACGCTCTGGCCAAGCAGACCGCTCGTGGCCGCCGCAGTACCGGTGACGATGCCACCGAGGCGCATCCGCCTCTTGGCTTCGGAGGCGGACACCCGGGTGATGCCGGTGATGAGTTCGTACTTGGTGCGGCATCCGCTCTTCCACGCCAACGAGTCATGGCCTCTACTGGTTTCAGCGCGCATACCCACGTCGGCGGCGGACCAGATCCGGCCCCCATCCACCCGGCGCCCCACCGCCTCCAACGCGCCCATCACGCTCAGGGCCGCGTCATCGTCGAGGAGGGGGAAGCTCACTCCGTCAAGAGCGTCACCGATCAGATCGCTGGCCTGCTGTAGCAGAGCGACCACTTCGGGACCGGACTTCATCGTCGTGAACATGTCCCCATTTTACCCTGAATAGAACAAGAAAGCGAGGCTTGCTCACGTTTAAAACTCGTGACCTTAGTAAATATTTCCACGCACAGCATCGGCTCCAACAGCGCCCTTCAGAGCTTCTATGCGCCCAGCTGACGCCTGTTCCCGCCACCCACAGACCCCGCCTATCCCCATAATCAGGCCCCCCACGCTGCCGCCAACGCCCGCACCGCCCCTTCGCCCCCGTCTTCGTTGGTCGGCGTCTCGAGACCCCGTGAGCCGACTCTGAAAATCGGCTCACGAGGTCTCGACTGCTCGCAAGCTCGCGCTCGACCAGCGAGAGGCTGGCCGCACGGCTGCGCACCCCCCTCTCGCTGGTCGAGGAGCCGGCACGCACTTCGCCGGCGTATCGAAACCCCGTGAGCCAGTCCCTCAGACCAGCTCCCGAGGTCTCGACTGCTCGCAAGCTCGCGCTCGACCAGCGGGTGGGTCTCGCTGGTCGAGGAGCCGGCACGCTTTTCGCCGGCGTCTCGAGACCCCGTGACCCAGTCCTGCAAACCGGCTCACCAGGTTTCGACTGCTCGCAAGCTCGCCCTCAACCAGCGGAAGGGTCTCGCTGGTCGAGGAGCCGGCACGCACTTCGCCGGCGTCTCGAGACCCCGCAACCCATCCCTCACGCCCCAACCATCCCCACCGCCCACTCCCCCACATGCAGCGCTGGCCACGCCACCCCCAGCACCGCCCCCAAATAAACCAAATTCCACCGCGTCAGCACCAATCCGTCCACCCCATACCGCCCCATCATCAGCTTGGTCAGCCCCGTAATCGGCCCCACCGCCGCCGTCGCCGTCCCCCACCCCATGCTGGCGGCCAGAACAAACAGCGTCGGTTCCGGGTTCAGCGGCAGCACCAGCGCCGCCACAATCGCCACCGACACCACCGGGTGCACACCCACCAGCGCCAGCAGAATCATCGCGAGCATCGCGCACCACGCCACCGTGAACCTCTCAACCGGCAACTCAACATTCAGCGCCGGCATCAGCACTTGCAACCCCACCGCGAGCACCCCGGCTGAGGCGAACAGCGTCACCTCGCCGCGCTTCATCGGCAGGTCATGCCGTGCGTGCCGGGCCAGCCTCCGCAGCGCCCTCCGCCAGCCCGAGACCAGCAGCCCCACCACCGTCACATTCAGCCCTGCGAACACCACAATCCGCGGCACCGACACATCCGGCGACAGCTGATGCGCCACAATCACCAGTGCTACCAGCACCAGCGGCACGCGCAGCAGCGCCCAGCTGAGCGCGTACCCCTGATACCCGCGCAGTTCCCCGCCTCACAGCCAAAAAATGTCCCACACGCTCAGCAGCAACACCACGGCCGCGGCCGCCAACCCCACCAGCAGCAGCACCATCGAGTTCGTGCCGGGCACCAGCGTGGTCGCGGCGGCAGCGGCCGCCCAAAACGGCGACCAGAACGCCCCCGCCGAGAACGACCGGTTCAGCAGCATGGCATCGGGCAGCCGCAGCGTACCCCGGCCCCGCAGGTGGTCGCCCACAATGCTCACCACGCCAATATTCACCACGGATCCCAGCAAATGCGTCGCCATCGCCGTCCGCAGCACAGCAACGCGCCCCCGCACGCCGTCTGCCTCAAAGGCTGCGCAGTCCTCCATAAGGAGGTCTTCGTCGCCGACGCGTGATGGTTGCGATGCCGGAATAGAACCTGAACTCGATCTCTGCGATAGCGCGCAGCAAGTATTCCGGGGCGAGCTGACAGATGTGGCGCGCCTAGTGGATGGTGATGTTGTTCTCGTTCCCAGCGGACTCGAGACAGGTGATGGCGTTCTCCTCGTCGAGGCAGTAGAAGGCCTGCCAGACGGCATCCACAAGGGAAATGAGCCAAGACGGGCCGGTATCGGCACAGCGAAGCGCACCAAACCACAGCGAACATGGAGACCCCGGCCCCAGGTGAACCGGAGCCAAGCCTCGCGTGGGACGGTCGCCGCCGATGGAGCTCGGACTTGAGGCCGACCCAGACACCCGCTCGTCGCAGGGCACTGACGCACACGATCTGCGCGTGGGCCTCTGCTACGACGCTCCGGTCGGCACCGTGTGCACACAGCTGTACATGCCCCGAGCGACCTTTTCAATGAGACTCTCTGCGATTTCCGCGCGAATCTTGCGCACGGTCAAGCCGTAATGAGTAAATTCCGCGGCGGTGGCCACCTCGCCGACGGAACCGCTGACCTGAAATGCTCGTGTGACATGAGTGCGCCCGAGGTAGCGCGAGCACAGACATCCGCTCAGAAAAAGACCGACGCAAACCAAAGCTCCGAAGATAACTGCGGGAGCGCAGGCGCGGGGCCGTCAGTCGGTGTCGTCGGCCACCCAGTAGCCGGTGAGGGCGAGCAGCTCGATCTCGCGGTTCGCGTGGGACGGCATGGCCACCGCCGGCGGAAAGACACCCATGGCCCGCCACTCGCGCACCACGGGAACGATCTGGTCCCAGAGCATATCCACCAGCGGCGCACCAAGACTGAAGTCGATCCGCGCGAGATGCGCAATCGACCAGGCCTGAAAGGCTCGGTAAAAGGCCGCGTGCTGCAGATACTCGTGGATGGCAAAGTCTCCGTAACTGAGATGCACGGTGGCTTCGGGATTGACCACGGCGGTCACCGCAGCCGTGGCCACGTCGTTCAGCCGGTCGTAGCTGGTGATGGGGTCATCACCCAGAAGGTCACCGTCATACTCCGTGCCGGCGTCCTCAATGGTGCGGCCGGCGAGCACGTCGGGAACCCAGGCTTCGTCCCGGGCATGGGTGGCGAGCACATCGCGCAGGGTGGGGTTCGGGGTGCGGGACCAATCGGCCGGAGTGGCCAGCGCGAGGTGCTCGGACGTGAGGCGGTCAATCACGGATCGCAACGCGGCATCCGCTTGGAGGAAAAGGTCGCTCTGGTTCATGACCGGCACGCTAGCACTCGCGTGCCACTGTGGCTACGGCTTCGCGGCGAGTGCGGCGTCGTCGGGGGCGCGGACATCCGTTCTGGAAAGAGGGCAATGAAATGGCCGGGAGCGCGCGCTCCCGGCCAGATCAGGTATGGCTAGCGGCTGGATTCGCTCGTGACGTCACCGGACTGCAGGTGCTCGGCAATCTTCTGAATCTCGGCACCGTACTCGCCGGAAAGAGCGTTGGCCTCGATCGCATCGGCGGCTGCCGCGCGGTCAGCCGCCAGGGAGTCCTGGAGCGCGATGAGGTCATTCTGCAACGCCGTCGGCAGGTTCGCGAAGAGCGCGGGGTTGTCAATCAGCGCGCTCGTCACGGTCTCGGCGGTGGCCTCAGCCTTGCTACCTCGCCCTTCGTCGGCTTGGCCAGCGTCGGTCGAAAGCAGTGCGTTCACGGCCGCAGCAAGCGGATGCTTCGGATCCTGCTGCACCGCCATGGCTACCTTTTGCGCTTCGGCTCCGTACCCGCCGTCGAGCGCAGTGGCTCCCACCTGCGTGGCGAGCGCCTCACGCTCGGTGTCTGACGCCGCGTTGAGCTCGGTGAGGTCGGCCTGCAGGTTTGCGGGAAGGCTTGCGAAGAGCTCGGCGTGGCTCTCGAGGGTGATCGACACGTTCTGCGCCTTCTCACCAATGCTGCCACCCGAGCGGATGTCCGCGCGGAGCTCCTTCTGCACCGCCGCGATCACATCGTCAGTGCTGCTGGCCGAGCCCTCGGCCGACGCGCTGGTCGTGGTGGGGGTGTCGGTGGTCTGGTCAATCAGGCTCGCCTGGGCGCCCACCGCTCCGAGGCCGAGCAGGGATCCTGCGGTCATCACAGTGATGGCACCGCCGAACAGCTTTTTCTTGAGGGGAGTGTTGAACGCCTTGAGGGTGTGGTTCTGGGGCATTTGTCGTTCCTTTCGATAGCTCGTGGCCTCCGACGGTGTCGGCTGCCACTGGGGCAATGCCCGAGCATAGATATCGATCCGTTGCCGCGGCTTCGTGCCGGCTGAGTACTCAGGTTCCCGCGGGGCTGCCGTGTGGGGGTGCGGGCCGGTCGCTGACTGTCTCGGGAGGGCGCCGCGGGGCATCCGTTGGGGCCGCCGGCAGCGCCCGAGGCTCAGGCTTCTCCCACGACTCTCACATGTGCGGGCACGGGATGGCCGGCACTCGCGTGCCGATGTGGCTCCGGCTTCGCGGCGCGTGCGGCGCAGCGGCCTGGAGCCGCGAGAATGGCAGTGTGGTGACTATGGGCGAGGCACGCGGCCGACTGTTGGTAGTGGAAGACGACGAGGAGATGGGGCGCCTGCTGGTGCGCGGCCTCAGCGAAGACGGCTACGAGGTGGACTGGGCACGGAACGGCGTGGACGCGCTGATTGTGGCCGGGGAACAGGACTTTGCCGCCACCATTCTGGACGTGATGCTGCCCGGCATGTCGGGGTTCGAGGTGTGCCGACGGCTGCGCGTGGCGCAGCCGCTGCTGCCGATTCTGCTGCTCACTGCGCGGGACGCCGTGGACGACCGGGTGCGCGGCCTCGACGCCGGCGCCGACGACTACCTGATTAAACCGTTTGCGTTCACGGAGCTGCATGCACGCCTGCGGGCGATTCGGCGGCGCGAACAGCTGGTGCCGGCGCAGGTGCTGCGCGTGGGGGCGCTCCGCATTGACAGCCACGATCACGAGGTGACGAGTGACGACCGGGCCATCTCACTCAGCCCCAAAGAATTTGCGGTGCTGCGCCTGCTGGCCGAAAACGTGAACGCCACGGTGAGCCGGGAAACGATTCTCACCGAAATCTGGGGATCCAGCGACTACACCGACGCCAACGTGGTGGACCAGTATGTGAGCTACCTGCGGCGCAAAATGAGTCCGGAGCACGACGGCGTGACGATTATGACCGAGCGCGGCATCGGCTTTCGACTGCAGCTGCCGGAGTGATCGTGCTGAACCGGCTGTCGATTCGCACCCGCATCACCATGGGCACGCTGCTGCTCGCGGCGGTGTTTTTTGGCGGCGCTGCCTTCGTGGTGCACGCTCAGGTTCAGGACGTGCTGCTGAACGCATCCGCTGAGCTGCTGCGCAGTGATGCCTCGCCGTATGTGTCGGCCATTGCGCGGGAGGCGGGCGAGCTGGACAGCCCCGGCGAAGGACAGCTGATTATGGTGGTGGACCCGAGCGGCGAGGTGGCGCTCTCCACGCTGCCGCGGGTGCTGGCCGAGGAGGTGTCCCTGAGTGCCGACGAGCAGAGCGCACCGCAGACGATCAGCGTGGGGCGCGCGGACTATCTCGTGCTCGTAACGGATGTGCCCTCCGCCACGGGAACCTGGCGAGTGTATTCGGCGGTGAACGACGCCGCGTCCCGCCTGGTGCTGGCCGGCATCACCGAGCAGCTGGGGCTGGCCCTGGCGGTGCTCACGCTGGTGTTCGGTGCCGCATCGTGGCTGCTCACGGGTGCCGCGCTGCGCCCGGTCGCACACCTGCGACGGAGCGCCGACTCGCTGATCGGGGCGGACTCGGCCGAGACGCTTCCGGTGAGCCCCGCCCACGACGAGGTGCAGCAACTGGCCCGCACCCTGAATACCCTGATTGGGAGCCTGCGCGCCGCCGCAGAGCGCGAACGTCAGCTGGTGTCCGACGCGAGTCACGAGCTGCGAACGCCGGTGGCTATTTTGCAAGCGCAGCTGGAACTCATTCGCACCGGAGACCGCTCCACCCTCACGAGCGATGTGGCCGCCGCCGAACGGGCCGTGCAGCGCCTCGGCGGGCTGGTGTCGAACCTGCTGGAGCTCTCGCGCATCGAGGCGGGATCCGAGACCGGCCACGCCACCGTGCGGCAACTGGCCGAGGAGTTGGTGGCCGCGGTGGACCGGGCGCGGTTCGTGGCGCGCACCACCGACATCCGCATTGATTTTGAGTCGCCTCAGGCCGCTCCTGGGAATGGTCAGGTGCCCATCGCGGCCCATGAGTTTGGCCGAATTGTGGACAACCTGCTGGGGAACGCCATCCATGCGCTCGGGAGTACCGGAGTGGTGACGGCGTCGCTCACGTTGACCGACGCTGGGGTGCTGCTCACCGTGGTGGATACCGGCCCGGGAATTGACGCCGAGTTTTTGCCGCGCGCCCTCGACCGGTTCTCGCAGGCGCAACCCGCCCGCACCGGTGGCGCCGGAACCGGACTGGGCCTGGCCATTGTGGCCGCCGCCGTGCGCGCCGCCCGCGGCACGGTGACGTTGTCGAACGTGCCGGGTTCGGGTCTGCAGGTGGTGGTGACGCTGCCGGATACCGCCTGACCGCCGCTGCGACGCAAATCGGTGGCCGCTACGGAAATTACCGTAGCGGCCACCGAGAGCGGTGGCGGCCGCGCGCCATGTGCGTAGCGGCCACCGAAACGCGGCGCGACCATACCCAGCGGATGCCGCCAGCCGGGCTAGCGCGCGGGCATCGGCTTCGAAAGCTGAACCACCGCGGCAACGGCCTGCCACAGCACGAAGGCCTCGACAACCAGCGAGAGCATCCCCAGCGGCTCAAACCAGTTGCCGATGTCATCCATGGCACCGGGCATGCCCACCGTGCGGTTGATGGTGAACCCCACCAGCACGGCGGCGGCGAGCGCGGCCGCTGCAGCAAAGTCGAGGCGCGTGCCGCCCGTGATCAGCCGCTCCATAAGGACGAACGACACCACAATGATGCCGAGGTAGAAGTAGGCGAGGTACGGCGTCTCCGCAAACTTGCCCGGCAAATCGAGAATGTGCACCGCGGCGATGCCAGCCAGTCCGAGGGCAACGGCAATGCGCCGGCTCGCCAAAACCATGGCGTGCCGGGGTGTGGTGGAGCCGGTTTCAACGCGTTCACTAACAGTGGTCATGATTCCTCCGAAGCCTGACGGATGCTCGCCGTGCGGCGATCTTGACGCAACGCTAGGTCGCTCCCCGGCGCGCAGGCTGGGGAAACATTGTTCATGTGAGCTTTCACACCCAATCGGGCATCGCTGCCGGGCGCATTCAAAGTCTCGGCATGCGAAACCGACAAAAAGCCCCGGTGACGCCATGTGACACGCACTCGTGGTGCGCACATGTTGGCGTGACAGAGTGCGATTCACCACCTAACTGAAGGACGACCATGACGTTCACCGACCAGCTACTCATCAACAACGAGGCCTACGCGGCGAACTTCACCGGGCCGCTTCCCCTCCCGCCCAGCAAGCACCTCGCCGTGGTGGCCTGCATGGACGCCCGAATGGACGTCTACCGCGTGCTCGGCCTCGCCGAGGGCGAGTCGCACGTGATTCGCAACGCCGGCGGCGTGATCACCGAAGACGAGATCCGCTCGCTCGCCATCAGCCAGCGCCTGCTCGGCACACGCGAAATCATCCTCATTCACCACACCGATTGCGGCATGCTCACCTTCACCGACGACGAGTTCAAGCAGTCGGTCACGGCCGACACCGGCATCCGCCCGCCGTGGGCTCCGGAGTCCTTCACCGACCCGGCCACCGACGTGCTGCAGTCCATGCGCCGCATCGCGGCGAGCCCGTTCATTCCGTTCAAGGACTCCGTGCGCGGCTTCGTGTTCGACGTGGCCACCGGACTCCTCACCGAGGCCGTGGCGGCGTAACCCCCGGTGAAGCGGATGCCGTGGGCCTGAGCCGGCCAGCGGCATCCGCTCCCCCACGCGTCACGGTTTAGTGCAGCCTGCCCTGCGTGGCGGCGCGGGGCCGCGTTGTTTAGCATTGATTATGGGGATCCGCGTGTGATCCCACCCTCGGCAGGTCGGCGACCGGCCCACGCACGCTCACCAGGAGACTCATGTTTGATACGTTTTTCGGCCTTCCGCTGCATCCCTTTATTGTTCACTCCACCGAGGTGGTCGTGCCCACCGCCGCCCTCGTGGTTCTGCTCGCCGCCGTGTGGCCGCGGTTTCGCCGCTGGGCGCGGTTCCTGCCGCTCGGCCTCGCCCTGGCCGCCGTTGTTCTCGTGCCGATTTCGACCGAATCCGGCGAGAGCCTGCAGGCGCGTGTGGGCGGTTCCGCACTCATTAACATTCACGCGAACCAGGCCGAGGGTCTGCTGCCCTGGGTGATCGGGCTGCTCGTGGTGGCCGCCGTGATGCAGTTCTGGAATTACACGCAGCGCGCCAAAACCCGCTCGCCCAAGTGGGTGGCCATTGTCATCGCGCTTGCGGCCGTGCTCACCGCCACCGGAACCACCGTGCAGGCCGTGATCATCGGTCACAGTGGCGCGACCGCGGTGTGGTCCGAAGACATGGGCACCCCAGCTGCGCCCACCGGAGACAACGACTAGCCAGACCCAGACACACAGATGCCGCGGCCGCCTCGAGAGGGGGCCGCGGCATCCGCTGTTAAAGGGGTTAGGCGAGACCCATCATCACGTAGGGCACGGCGTCGCGCTTGCGGTGCTCGTCGAGCAGCTGCGCACAGCGGATGAAGCCCAGGTGCGAGTAGGCCTGCGGGTGGTTGCCGAGGTGCGTCTCGGTGGCCGGGTCGAACTCCTCGGAGAGTAGTCCGGTGGGGCCGGTGAGGCCCACGAGCTGGTCGAACAGGGCCTCGGCCTCGTCGAAGCGGCCGGTCACGAGGTAGGCCTCAATCAGCCACGTGGTGCAAATGTGGAAGCCACCCTCGAGTCCCGGCAGGCCGTCGTCATAGCGATAGCGGAACACCGTGGGGCCCACGCGCAGCTCGCGCTCCACCGCACTCACGGTTTGGTAGAAGCGCGGGTCTGACACGTCGAGCAGGCCCGAGAGGCCAATGTGCAGCACGGCGGCGTCGAGGTCGGGGCTGTCGTAGGCCACGGTGTACGACTTCACGTCGTCATCCCAGCCCTGGCGCAGCACGTCTTCACGAATGGTTTCGGCGAGCAGCTCCCAGTGCGGTTCGGGCGTGCGGCCGTGGCGGGCGGCCACGCGCAGGGCACGGTTCACCGTCACCCAGCACATGGTCTTCGTGTAGGTGTGGTGGCGCGGGCTGCGACGGGCTTCCCAGATGCCGTGGTCGGGCTCATTCCAGCGGCTGTCCACGGCCTCCACCATCTGCGAGAGCAGACCCCACTGAAACTCGGTGATCTCGCCATTTTGCGCACTCACGGTGTCGATCAGCTCGGCAACCGGGCCGAACACGTCGAGCTGCACCTGGTTATCGGCAGCGTTTCCGATACGCACCGGGCGTGAGCCGGCATAGCCGGGCAGCGACTCGAGGCTGGCCTCGGTGGACAGTGACGATCCACTCACCGAATACAGCGGATGCAGCCACTCGGCCCCCGGGCTCCGCTCCAGAATGTCGTTCAGCCAGAGCAAAAAGCCCTCGGCCTCGGCGGTCGAGCCGAGGTCGGCGAGCGCCTTCACGGTCATGGCGCCGTCGCGCAGCCAGCAGTAGCGGTAATCCCAGTTGCGGGTTCCGCCAATACCCTCGGGCAGTGAGGTGGTGGACGCGGCCAAAACCGCACCGGTGGGCTCGTAGACCAGGGCGCGCAGCACGAGTGCGGACCGACCCACGAGGGCCGGCTTCACGCTCGGCAGGTTCAGGGTGCTCACCCACGCGCGCGATGCGGACGCGATGGCCGCGCGGCGCTGACGTTCGGTGTTGATGTCGGGAACCACGGGCTCGGTGTCGCCGGCGCGCAGGTTGAGCACCACCGGGCCCTTCGAGAGGTCCACCACGGCGGTGGCCGTGGCGTTACGACCATCCGAGGTGATGGCAAAGTCCACACCCGGCGAGGCGAGGGTAATCGGGTCGGGAGTTCCAGTGATGTGCACGCCCACGGCATCCGCGTGCATGTTGAAGTAGGCGGAGGCATAGTCGGGACGCGGCGCAAAAACGATGCGTGCCGAACCGGTGCCCGTGAGCACCCGCACCAGGTTGGTGATGCCGAGGGGCGAGGGGGCGATGTAGTCGGTCACCGTCACATCTGCCCAGCGCGTTTCCACGATCATGGTGTTGTCGAGGTAGCGCTGACCGAGCACGCGCGACTTCTTTACCGGCTCAATCGAAAAGTGTCCGGCCTCGTCGCTGCCGAGAATGCTCGCGAACAGGGAGCCCGAATCGGGGAGCGGATGCGTCATCCAGCAGATGCGGGCCTCCGGCGTCACGAGGGCGGTGGTCGTGCCGTCGCCGATCATGGAGTGACGCTCAATGGCCACAACTTCCTGACCGAACAGCCAGTCCTTGCGCAGTTCGAAGAGCAGCGCCAGCATCTGGGCGAGCACCTCGGGTCCGCTGATGTGGTGACGGGCCACGGACTGGCCGGCACCCACCCGCACGCCCATGTCGGGGCCGTGCAGCGTGCTCATGGCGTGCTCATCGCTCGCGGCATCGCCGGCAAAGAAGGCGGCACCCACACCAAGGCGGCTCCGGAGGCGATCCAGCGCCACGCCGGAGTCCTGGGCTTCGGTCATGCCGTCGGCCGCGGTGAAGAACTCGCTGTCGAACTCGGCACCGTGGCTTCCCACGAGGTGCACCTCGCGGGGCAGGCGTGAATCGGCGGCGAGGTCGCGTAGCGGGCGACCGGACAACACAGCGGCATGGGTGTTGGGCAGAGCCGCCAGGGCACGCAGTGCGGTCGCCGATTCGGCGAGCGGCTGCGAGGCCACCGCGGAGTCACCGTGGTACGACAGCGTGCCGCCGTAGTTGCACGCCACCAGCAGTGAGGGTGTGCGGGCAAGCTGTTGCAGGTCTTGCAGCAGGCCCAGGGAGAGACCAGCGACAGAGCGAGGAAGATGACTCGAACGAATCAGACTTTGTGGCATTGCGCGTCCTTGGGGTTCGGGAACAGGGGCATCGGCTCAGCGCTGTGCCGTCATCGGGAGAGTCCCCCGAGTTTGATAGTGTCACCCTCGATGCACATACATGAAATCCACGGGCACATTACGGTGAAATTGGATACCAAATGGGTGAGCTGGCAGCCCATTCCGGCATCCCGGTGGCGCTAAACCTTCTTGACCACGCTGGACTTCAGCTGCATGGGACCGAAGCCGTCAACCTTGCATTCGATGTCGTGACCGTCCACGGGAGGGACGAGGCGAATGTTGCGCACCTTGGTGCCCACCTTGATGGCGGTCGAACTGCCCTTGAACTTAAGGTCCTTGATGATGGAGACGGTGTCGCCGTCCACCAGGACGGTACCGAAGGCATCCTTGAAGACGGGTTCGGACTCTTCCTCGGCAGGCTCGTTGGCCCATTCGTGACCGCACATGGGGCACACGAGCAGCGCTCCCATTTCGTAGGCGAGGTCGCTGGAGCATTCGGGGCAGGGAGGCAGGGTGTCATTCACTTGCCTCATTTTACTCCGAGACCAGTGGCTGACTGAAACCAGCGGGCTGTCGCGGGCCTCGGCCGCCTCTTATTCGGCGAGAGAGGTCACAAATGCCACGCTCGCCTCGGAAATCTGGGTGCGTTGCGCATCGTGAGAAATAGTGGGCTCGCCATCTCCGCGCTGAGCGCCGTAGTCGCCGAAGTACGCGTGGTTTCCGCCCTCGATCACCAGAAAGGTGGAGTCTGCCGGCAGGTCGGTCTTCGACGCCGCAATCTTGTCGACCGTGGCCAGACCGTCAGTCGAGCCCGAGATTGACAGCACCTCGGCCGGCATCGCGCTGAGATCGGTGGCTGGGTACGACGCATAGAAGAGGAGACCGACGGCTGGTTCGCTGGCGTCGTTAGCGTAGGCATCCGCATCGATGGCGGCCACGGTACCGCCGAGCGAATGCCCACCGAGCACCCACTGCGTCACGGCGGGGACGGTGTCGCGGGTAGCGGTGAACGCCTGCGTTGCCAGAAAGGCGATGCCGAGCGGCTGCTTGGGAATGATGACGGTGTGCCCCGCCTCGGCCAGCGGCTTGAGCACGGCCGCATACGCTCGGGCGTCCACGCGGGCTCCCGGCTGAAAGAACACGCCCACCGTGCTGGGGGTCTGCGTGGGCGTCAGCACGATGCGGTCCGCGGTCTCGGTGACCGTCACCGCGGCGTCGGAGTTCATGGCGGAAAGCGCGGGTTGCTCGGCCGACGCGGGCACGAGCCACCCGAGCAGGGCGATCACGGCCAGGGATGCACCGGCCAGGATGCCGCGCACCACCCTGTGTTTCTGCCGCGTGATCGTTGTGGTGCGCCAGGAACGGAGGGCCACCACCGCGCTCACCACGACGGTGACCGCCAGCAGAATGACATACGCCGGATGCCCGTGCACGATCATCGAGCCCGTGGCCACGGCAGCTACCACCGTGACGAGCACCCCGATAGCGGACACCACGCGAGTGACCCAGAAGAAGATGCGATCGGCGCGCGTGAGGGAGGCATCCATGGTGCTTAATGTACTGCGTGTGCTGGGGTGACTAGCTGATGCCGCCCATGCGTTCGAGGGCCGCCCGCATGATCTGGGCCTCGGGGGTGGGCGCCACGTGGTGGTTGAGGTAGATACCCACCAACCACTGCAGCACCTCGTCTTCGCTCATGGCCACGGCGGTCCAGTCCACGCCGTCACTCGCCTCGGTGCGGGGTTCTCCGGTGGCGGGGTCGAGCCAGGCGCGCGCAATCTGCGTGCCCGTGCGGTCGGGGTCCGCCGACCACACCAGGGCGATCGGGTGGTTGTCGCCGTCAATGTGCTCGTGGTCGACGCTTCCGGAACCCAGCCACGGCAGGGTGAGGAGCTCGCCGGTGATGGCCACATCGATGAGCTCGAGCTGAGTGGGTTCAGTTTCGGGCACGTAAAGCGTGAATCCCTGCTCGAACCAGTCGGCGGCATCCATGATGGTGTCGAGCAGTTCGTCGAGGGAATAGATTTCCTGCGCGAGGGTGAGGGCCCACTTGAGCAGAATCTCGGTCTGATCTTCAGGCCAGGGGCTGTCGAACGGGTCGTTGGTGCCGTGAAAGTGGAAGGAGGGGCCGGACTCGTCGAGCATGATGTGCACCTGGCCGTCGTCGTAGTCGACGGAGAGGTTGAGCACGTCGTCGGCACTGTCGTCGTCTTCGTCACCCTCCCAGTCGGCGAACAGGTCGGGATGCGCGAGGGCCTTCGGGAGCGTGATGGCGGCGGCGAGTCGCTCGCCGAGGTCGAGCACGGCACGAAACTGAATGGTGGGCAGGCGCAGAGTTTCGTCGGTCATCGCTGGATCCATTCGTGAGGCATAGCCCCGAGTTTATCCGGGTCGGGCGCGCGTGGCGCCTGCCTCCTGCGCTGCGCTGCTACTGAACCGTGGCGGTGAGACGAGCGATGTTGTCGAGAATCTGCACGGCAACCGGGCGCTGCAGCCACTCGTCGAGAATGAGCTCGCGAGACTTGCTGCGGTAGGAGTCCTCCACGGCCCGCAGACGCTGCACGAAGTCGGCGCTGCGAATCATCAGCGACACCTCAAAGTTGAGGCTGAAGGAGCGCATGTCCATGTTGCTCGAGCCCACCACGGCCACGTCGTCGTCGATCGTGAAGTGCTTGGAGTGCAGCACCGTGGGCTTGGAGTAGAGAAAAATACGCACGCCGGAGCGCAGCAGCGTCTCGTAATAGGAGCGCTGCGCGTGGTACACCACAATCTGGTCGGCCACCTCGCAGGCGAACAGCTGCACCTCCACGCCGCGTTCGGCGGCTGTGGTGATGGCATAGAGCATCGAGTCGTCGGGAACGAAATAGGGGCTCGTAATGATGAGTCGCTCCTGGGCGCCGTACACCAACGCGTTGAAGAGGCGCAGGTTGTTCTCGCCGTCGAATCCGGGACCACTCGGCACCACCTGACACTCCACCGTGCCCTCCCCGGTGCGCACCTCAATTGCCAGGTCGTCCTCGGTGGGGGCCGGCAGCTCGCCGGTCTCGCTGTACCAATCGGTGATGAACAGCGCATTCAGTCCGGCGGCCGCGGGGCCGTCGAGGCGCACCATGAGGTCTTTCCAGTGCAACCCGCGCTTGATGTTGCCGGCCTTGTTGTAGTTCGAGTCGATCATGTTCTGCGAACCGGTGAAGGCCACGTCGTCATCGATCACAATGATCTTGCGGTGATTGCGCAGGTCAGGCCGCCGCACCTGACCCCGAAACGGGTGAAAGGGAAGCATTTCTTCAAAGCGGATGCCGTTGGCCCGAAGCCAGGCACGCGTGCGCCGCCCCTCAGGGTTGGTGATGGTGGCCCAGTGGTCGTAGAGCACCCGCACCGCCACGCCGCGGTCACGCGCCGCCTTCAACGCGTCAAAGAACGCCCGCGTGGTGTCATCACGGGTGAGGATGTAGAACTCCACGTGCACGAAGCGTTCTGCCTGCTCCACGGCGGCCGTCATCGCGGCAATGGACTCGTCGTAGTCGGGAAGGAGCTGCGCGGTGTTGCCGGGAAGCAGAGGCATGGAGCCGAGGTTGCGGTTCAGATGCACCACACCGCCGAACCATTCCGGTTCGGTCTCGGTGTCAGAAATGGTGTCGATGCCCTTGGTGGCCTCGAGGATGAACGCGTTAATCTCCTGCTGCTTGTCCCGGCGGTCCTGGGGCAACTTGAAGCTGCCGAGCAGTGCGTAGAGGATGCTTCCGGGAACCGGGGCGATGAAGATCGCCATCAGCCAGGCCATGGCCGACGACGGACGGCGATTGCGGGGAACCACCGCGACAGCCAACACCCGAATGATGGTGTCCACGAACAGTAATACCGTGGGAAAGGCCTTGACGATCGAGCGCCAGTTCATGGTCACGGTCCTCCTCCGGGAGGCACCTCCAGTACCTCTGAAACCAATCCTTGCATGCCGGTGGCGACCGACAGCTCGAGGGCGCGCTACTGCCGCGCGGAACGCGTAGTCACCAGCGACAGCCCCCGCCTCGCTGGTCGAGGACCGCGCCCGCCCGTCGCGCGCGTCTCGAGACCCACTTCGCTGGTCGAGGAGCCGGCGCGCCTTTCGCCGGCGTCTCGAGACCCCGTGACCTTGTCTCGAGGTCGGCTCACAAGGTTTCGACTGCTCGCGAGCTCGCGCTCAACCAGCGAGGGGGTAGCCGCGCCCGCTTTCGGTGAGCGCGCCCAATACGGCGGATGGCCGCGCCCCAGATCGGTGGCCGCTACGCCCGTTCGTTAGTTGCCATGATGGTCGTGAGACATCGTGGTGACGGACGCTGAATCGGAGCAGGACATGAATGATATGGCGATAGGTCGAACGAGAAATGGTGGGCGGTCGTTTCCGTTGGCGTTTCGGATTGAGTACATACGCCGCTGGGATGAGTGCGTGGAACGAGGCGCGAAGGTGCGGTTACTGCGCGAGTTCGACTTGGCAAAGGGCACGGTGAATCGTTGGCTGAGGGCTCGCGACGATGGAGAATGGACGGCATCGATGGTCGCAACGTCAGAGAGGTCACCACAAAGAATGGACAATCGCGATCGTGCGGAGTTGGCGCGGCTGCGGATGGAAAACGAGGCTTTGAAGAAGAAGGTCGCGCAGTCCGAAGCAGCACAACAAATCTTGGGAAAAGCATTCGAGCTCTTGGACGGGATCACCACCCGCTCGAACGAGGAACAAACACCGATCCCACCAGCGTTGATGAGCGCGGGCGAGTACGCGGCGTGGCTGAAACGAAGCAAGCTGTCCTGACCTTGACGGTCACGGCACTGGCCCAAGAAATGGCGATGCCGATCGTGGACGCATGTCGTCTGGTCGGGATGCCACGGTCAACGTATTACCGGCTCAGCCGTGGCTACCAGCACTACCGCCCCGTGGCTGAGGCGATCCCGCACCGCGAACGCCGGCAACCCGCAGCCTTGGACACGCACGAGCGCGCCACGATACTCTCCGTGCTCTGCGAGCCGAAATATGAAGACAAATCGGTGGTGCAAACGTACTGGCACGCCTTCGACGCCGGGACTCTCGCGTGTTCGCAGCGCACGTTCTACCGGGTCGCCAACGCTCACCGCCTGGTCGGGGATCGTCGACGCACCCGAACCCCGCGCTCCCCGTCACCGCGCACTCCGGCCGTCGCGACGCTCAAGCCCGGGGATTTGTGGTCGTGGGACATCACCGAATTGAACGGACCCAGCTACCACGATCGGTACTACCTTTACCTGATCATTGACGTGTTCTCGCGTTACCCCATTGGCTGGTGCATCGAGACTTACATCTCGAAGAAACGCGCTGTGACACTGTTCACCGACGCGATCGCCACCCACGGCGCCCCCACAGTCGTGCACTCCGACAACGGGTCCTCCATGCGCTCCACAGACCTCATCAACGCCCTCGAGAGCAACGGCATCATCACCTCGTACTCTCGCCCCCGGGTCAGCGACGACAACCCCTTCTCAGAATCACTGTTCAAGACCATCAAGTACGACCCCAGCTCCCCGGACCGATTCGATCACCGCGATCACGCCCGCCAATGGACCAAGGACTTCTTGGACCTGTATGCCACCCAACACCGCCACAGCGGTCTCGGCCGGCACACCCCAGCATCCGTCTTTGACGGCACCGCCCACCTCATCCACGCGCAACGACAACGGGCACTGGACGCCTACTACGCCCAGCACCCCACACGCTTCCGCCAACCACCCACAGCACCACCACTACCCCAACCCACAGGCATCAACACCCACCTACTGTCTCAAGCAGGTTGACAACTACCGCGTTACCGTAGCGACCCCCGATATTGGTGGCGGTCATGCCTACTGGGTGGCTCCCGGCATCCGCTTCACACAACCATGCGGGTTCCGGACCCACTTCGCGTGCGTCTCGAGACCACCTCACGAGGTCTCGACTGCTCGCAAGCTCGCGCTCGACCCGCGAAGAGGGTGGGCGCGCGGGTTACGGACCCACCTCGCTGGTCGAGGAGCGCGCACGCACTTCGCGTGCGTCTCGAGACCCGGTGAGCAAGTCCCGCAAGCTGGCTCACGAGGTCTCGACTGCTCGCAAGCTCGCGCTCGACCAGCGGAAGGGGGGCGAGACCGGCGGAGCGCGGCGGAGCGCGGCGAGGCGAGGCGCAGCGGAGCAGGGTGTCCTAATATCGAACACGGGAGCGCAGGGTGCGCACCCGGGAGGCGCTGATGACCACACAGACCGGATCTCAGACGCTGGGGCGAGGCATCCGCTTGCTCGAGATTTTGGCGAGCGCGGACCGCAACATGTCGATTGCCGAACTCGCGGGCGCGCTGGAGGTACACCGTTCGGTGGCATACCGGCTGCTGCGCACACTCGAAGACCACGACCTGGTGACGCGCGACGACGGCGGAAACTTTGCCCTGGGCGTGGGACTCGTGGCCCTCACCTCGGGAGTGGCCCGCAACCTGCAGCAGGCAGCCCTGCCGGTGCTCAACGACATTGCCAATGACCTCGGGATGACGTGCCTACTTGCCGTGCTCGTGGACGGCGGCGAAGCCGTGACTCTGGCGAGCGCAGCACCGCGTCAAACAGTGGCCGTGGTGTCTTATCGGCCGGGCCACCGGCATCCGATCACCCGCGGCGGGCCCGGGAAAGCGATTCTGCTCGGCCTACCCGACAGTTCCTGGCCGCGAGACTTAAGTCAAGAGCTCCGTGACGAACTCAGTGCCGCGAGAACCCGCGGGTACGCCTCAAGCGATGGCGAGGTTGTGCCGTCGCTACTGTCGATTGCGGTGCCGCTGACGCTTCCCGGGCAGCCCCCCGCGTCGCTCGCGGTGATTCATATTGCGCTGCCCCGCCCGGAGGCCGAGATCGCCGAGCGCCTGCACCTCGGCGCGCTAGCCGTGGCGCGTGCGTTCGGAGCCTGAAGGTCAGCTCGCGGGAGGCCGGCGGTCGAGCAGAATCGCGCGAAAGAACGCGGCCAGTTCGGCGGTGGCGGTTAGCGGCAAAATGTGTGCCACGTACTGATCTGGGCGCACCACCACGACGGCGCCGCCACGGTCGATCTCTCGCAGGTCGAAAATGTCGGCTGCCGGATCGGCGGCGTACACCAGCTCATAGTCGATCAGCTCGAACGGACCCGTTCGCGGCAGGAACAGCGGGGGAACCCGGGCAATATCAACCTGGTCGTGCGCCTGCTGATAAATGACCTTGACGTCAAAAATGCTGTCACTATCGGCACCCGCGGGGGTGTATGCCAGAAGCGGGGAGTCAGCAGACGTGCGCAGCCACTCGGCCCAGTCACTAAGGGCGGATGCCTCACCAGGGCCGGCAGCATCGGCGTAGGCGTACAGGCGCCAGCGTCCATCCGCTCGGTGGTGGTGCCCGAGCTGCACCGGGTTGGCGTCGGCGACCCGAACCACCGGAGCCGATTTGAAGCGCTTTCCCAGAGGGAAGCCGGCGGCGAGGTGCTGATGGGTGGCGTCGCCGATGAGCATCGACGGCGGGTACTGCGTCATGAAGCCGGCCGGAAACTCGGCCGTGCGCACGTAGAAGTCCTCCAGCTCCGAGGGGTCGGCGAGGTCTTCCGGACGGGTGGCCATGAGGGTGGACCACTGCTTGTCGAAATCGATGAGGTTCTTGGCAATCACCTGCCGCTCCGCCGAATACGTGCCCAGCAGGCTCTCGGGGCTGCGGCCGTCGAGAACGGCACCGAGCTTCCATCCGAGGTTGAAGCCATCCTGCATGGAGACGTTCATGCCCTGCCCGGCCTTGGCACTGTGCGTGTGACAGGCGTCACCGGCAATGAAGACGCGCGGGGTGCGCGTGCCGATCTCGTGCGGCAGCAGGTTATCGAACCGGTCGGTGAGGCGATGCGCCACCTCGTACACGCTGTGCCAGGGCACGTTCTTCACGTCGAGAACATAAGGGTGCAGAATCTCGTTCGCCTTAGCGATGATCTGCTCCACCGTTGTGGAGCGCACGGCACCGTGGTCCTCGGGGCTCACCTCGCCCAGATCGACGTACATGCGAAACAGATACCCGCCCTCACGGGGAATGAGGAGGATGTTTCCTCCCGAGCCCGACTGAATAGCGCACTTGGTGCGAATGTCCGGAAAATCCGTGACCGCCAGGGCGTCCATGACACCCCAGGCGTGAAAGGCCTGATCGCCATCCATGGTGCAGCCGATCGACTGGCGCACCGCGCTGCGGGCACCGTCCGCGCCGAGCACGTACCTGGCATTCACGATCCGTTCGCGGCCCTCGCTGGTGCGCAGCGTCACGGCAACGGGATAATCCCCGTCGCTCGCGACCGTGAGACCGACAAAGTCGAAGCCATAATCGGGGGTCATGCGCGTGGGCGCGTTCTTCATCACTTCGGCGAAGTAATCCAGCACCCGCGCCTGGTTCACGATCAGGTGCGGAAACTCACTGATGCCGGTGGGGTCGTCCACCGCGCGGGCGGTGCGAACGATGCGCGACGCATCTTGGGCATCCGGTTTCCAAAAGGCCATCTCGGTAATGCGGTACGCCTCGGCAATGATGCGCTCCGCAAAGCCGAAGGCCTGAAAGGTTTCGACGCTGCGAGCCTGAATGCCGTCTGCCTGCCCAATGGCGAGGCGCTCGGGCCGACGCTCAACGATGCGCGTGGTGATGCCCGCGAACTGCGAGAGCTGCGCTGCCGCGATCATGCCGGCGGGGCCGGTTCCCACGATGAGAACGTCAACGTTCTCGGGAAGTTCGGCGGGGCGATCGATTCCCACGCCGTTCACGTTCTGAATACGGGGATCGGCTGACACGTATCCCTGGTTATGAAACTGCACGGCATTCCTCACTTCTGTGTGCTGAATTTATTCGGTGCTGACACCCTCATGCCTATGTTCTATTATCGAACGCACGGATCTAATATCGCTCTTGCAGCTTACGATGACCATCGATCCAGTGCAAGGAATCTGTGAATCCGAACCCGTCTTCCGGACGGCCAACGAGCGCGCTCCCGAACCATACTCCTGACCTGTTTTTATCCGTCAGATCACTGCGAAAAACACTTTTGGGGAATACTTGACAAGTTTTGCGCAGGAGTCGTAATTTTGTATTGCACCGTCAGTAAACTAGTTGCAGTAGGTCCTAAATAGAGGGAGCATCTCGCTCTTCTCATTGAGGCCAAAGGAGAAAATAGTGATTCCTGACATACTCAATCAAGGGCAATACGACACCGTCTACAACTTCTTGTCGCTCGTTATCGCGTCGCAGCTTTTCACCGCGCTTTTCCTGCTGATTTCGCTGCCGCGAATCCTCCCGCGTTACCGCCACGCCATCACCGTTGCGATCATCGTTTGTGGAATTGCCGCGTACCACTACTTCCGCATCTTTGACTCGTTCAAGGCCGCGTTTGTATCGGCAGAAGCAGGCGGAACCGGCGACTACGTGCAAGCCGTTGGCGTCAGCTTCAACGAAGGCTACCGCTACGTAGACTGGTTGCTCACCGTGCCGCTGCTCCTCGTGGAACTGATTGCCGTTCTGGCACTCACCCGCAAGCTGCAGACCAGCCTGCTGGTCAAGCTCGTTCCCGCCGCAGCGCTCATGATCATTCTCGGTTACCCGGGAGAAATCAGCGTCGACAACGGTGTGCGTGGACTCTACGGACTGCTGTCCACGATTCCGTTCCTCTACATCCTGTTCGTGCTGTTCACCGAGCTCAGCAAGTCGCTGGTCAACCAGCCGGTCTCGGTGCGTCGCACCCTCAGCCAGCTGCGTTGGCTCCTGCTGCTCAGCTGGGGCGTTTACCCCATCGCCTACCTCCTTCCGCTGCTGAACGTTGAAGGTGCAGACGCATGGGTTGGCAAGCAGGTCGGATACTCCATCGCCGACATCGTGGCCAAGTGCATCTACGCGCTCATCATCTTCAAGGTGGCGCGCCTGAAGTCCTTCGACGACGACCCCTCGTTCGCCGCGATCGAGCTCTCCAAGCACGAGCTCAACACCAAGGCATAAACCGCACCACACACTCAAACCAGCCCGGGCACTGTGCTCGGGCTGGTTTTTTTTAGCCCCAGCCGATGCCTCGGCCGGCTACTCGGCACTGCAACCGCACGGTCACGAACCCGTTGCTACCCGTCGACAAGGGTGTCAACCTGCATCACAATGTGGGCATGACCGATACCGGTGCCACCTATAGCGACCGATTCAATTCGGTTGAGCAGATGCGCGATGCCACATTCTTTGACGGCCCCCGCTCACGGCAGCGCTACTCCCGGTTCTGGCTCCTGCTCATCCTGTCCACGATCATCGCTTCCGCCGGCGTGGTGGGCGATTCCACGGCAACCGTTATCGGCGCCATGATCGTGGCCCCACTGATGACACCGATCCTGGGCGTCACGCTGGCCACCGTAATCGGTGATCGCTCCAACCTCGTGAGGTCGCTGCTGCTCGTGCTTGCCGGTGCCGCCACGGCGCTGGCAATTGGCTACCTCGTGGGTCTCGTGGTGGTGAACGACGTGCTGGCCAACACAAACGCTCAGGTAGCCGCGCGCGTCACACCCCGGCTCATTGACCTGCTTGCGGCCCTCGCCACGGGTGTGGTGGGATCCGTCGCCCTCGTGCGCAAAGACATCTCCGATACCCTGCCCGGAGTGGCGATCGCCATCTCCCTCGTGCCACCCCTGGCCGTTGCAGGGCTGGCCCTCGAGTCGGGCTCGGTGCGGGAGTCCCTGGGCGCGGTGCTGCTCTTCGTCACCAATGTCGTGGCCATTATCGGCACGGGCATCATTGTGGCGTCCCTGTATGGGGTCACGAGGCTTGCGCGGACCGACGGTCAGGCATCCGCTTCGTTACGGAATCCCCTGCTTCTGCTCGCGGTGATGCTCGTGATCATCGGCACTCCCCTGGCCGCCACCAGTACCGCCATCGCCACGCGCACCCTCGCCGAACAGTCCGTCAAGAAAACAGCCGACGAGTGGGCTGCCCGATCGGGCTGGTTTGTTACGGCCATCACGTCGCAAGACACCGAGCTGATCGTGAACGTGGAGGGCCTACTCCCGCTACCGAACACCGAGACTCTTCGGGTGGCTCTTCAGGCCGCGGGAGTGGACGTGAACAGGGTCACCGTGAAGCTCGTGCCGGGCGACTCGGTCTCACTATCGGACTAGCACGGGTCGCTCCGGCACCGCCCGCACAAAGGCGCGAGCCTGCTCGATTTCACCGGGAGTGATTCCGTGTCCTCCGGCGCGAGTGACGCGAGTAACGGATGCCCCCTGCCGCAGCAATTCCGCTTCCAGCCGGTCCACCGAGATGGCGGGGGCCATGGGGTCTGCGCTCCCATTCAACAGGAGTGCGCCGACGGCGGAAATGTTGGCCGGGGCATCCGCTTCGGCGAAGGGATACATTCCCGAGAACGCGACCGCACGCGCGACAGTGGCGGGGTGCAGCATCATGGTGGCCAGGGCAATATTAGCGCCGTTGGAGAATCCGACGGCAATCACCTCGCGCTCACCCCACGCGTATTCGTGGCGGGCCCACTCCACGAATTCGGCCAGCTCGCCGGCTCGGAACACCACGTCGTCCACGTCGAAGATTCCCTCTTCGAGCCGGTGGAACCAGCGCGTGGCACCGTTTTCGCGTACCCGACCGCGGGGGGCGAGCACACCAGCTTGGGCATCGATCTGCTCAGCGAGCTGCGCGATCTGCTCTTCGTCGCCCCCCGTGCCGTGAAGCATCAGGAGCACCGGGCCCGCACCCTCGCGGTACAGGTGGGGCCATTCGGCGTTCTGACTCGCGTGCATGGTTAGACCGCAACCGCTTTGGGGTTGTTCTCGGACGGAACCGTGATGGGGATGACCGAGTTCTCGATCGCTTCGCGCGAGGGCTCAAGCCACGGCGGCAGCTTCAGGCTGCGGCCGAGTTCGAGGAGCGGCTCGTCGATGTCGAAGCCGGGGGTGTCGGTGGCGATTTCGAACAGCACTCCGCCGGGCTCGCGGAAGTAGATGGACGTGAAGTACTGGCGGTCGAGAATCTCGGTGACGCCGTAGCCGTGGTCCACGAGCTGCTGACGCCACACCTGCTGCGTCTCGCTGTCGGGCACCCGGAAGGCAATGTGGTGCACGGTTCCGCCGGCCGTGAGGCCCTCGCGTGCACCCGGGTCTACAACCACGTCCACAATGTTTCCGGCGGCTCCATCGCCCGCGCCAAAGCGCAGGCGGTCACCATTCTCCGACACGAGGTGCATGCCCAGTTCCTGGGTGAGTACCTGGGCGGTTCCGGCGGGGTCGCGAACGGTCAAAACGGAGGAGTGCTGACCGCGCACGGCGTATTCGGCGGGAACGGATGCCGAATCCCACGGGTCGCGCGGATCGGAGACTGATGAGGCCACGAGGTCCAGCTGCAGACCATCAGGGTCCCGCAGCGACAGGCGCTCCTCGAGGGAGTTGGTGGTGCTGATTTCGGACTCAACACCGAGCTCGGCGAAGTGTGCCTTCCACCAGCCGATGCTGCCGGCAGGAACCGAGAAGGCCGTTGTGGTCGACTGACCGGCGCCTACGCGTCCGGCCGGAACGTCCTTCCACGGGAAGAAGGTCATCAGCGAGCCGGGACGGCCGGCATCGTCGCCGTAGTAGAGGTGGTACGTGCTGGGGTCATCAAAGTTGACCGTCTTCTTCACCAAGCGGAGTCCCAGTCCCTTGATGTAAAAGTCAATGTTTTTCTGGGGTGCGCCACCAATTGCGGTGACGTGATGCAGGCCTGATGTCTCGGCGTTCATGATGATTTTCTCCACTACGTACGAGGGTTGCTGATGCTTTGTACTCTATATGCAAACGTATAAAGGCCGAGATTATTCCGGGGTTCTCTGCGCAACCGCACAGGAGCCCGACATCGTGCTTCAATGAGGGATGCACCCGACAGCGACCGTCCCGCACTGCGCCCGCCGCACCGCCACCGTTCGATGATGCGCGTCAGCGACATCGGGGTCTCCGCTCTGAAGGGTGCCCGCCACACCTCGCGGGAGCAGATTGAGATCACCAATCACGGCCCCGTCGACGACCGGGTTTTCGCGGTGGTCGACCTGGCGGCGGGTCAGGTGCTCCGAACCGTGGAGAATCCGTCACTGCTCACCTGCGAAGCAGAGTGGATGGAGGGCCTGCTGTGCCTGAGCGTGGGCGGCGAGGCGATGACGGCCGCGCCGCAGCCGACCGGTGATCCGGTGAACCTCGAATACTGGGGCCGACCGGCGTCGATGCAGGTGGTGGAGGGGCCGTGGGCCCTGGAACTCTCCAGTCTGCTGCAGCGCAACGTGGTGCTGGCCCACACGGTCGTTGCCGGAGACGTGGTTTATGGCGACTCGGTGACAATCTGCACCACCAGTTCGCTGCGTCGCCTCTCCGAGGAAAGCGGATGCGTCGTTGACGCGCGTCGATTCCGGGCCACGTTCACGCTGGACACCGAGGGCGCCGCCCCGCACGCTGAGGACAGCTGGGCGGGCCGCGAGATTGACGTGGGAGAGGTGCGCCTACGAGTGGCGGGAGGCATTCCCCGTTGCGGCGTGATCGATTACGACCCGGACACCGGCGACCGGGGAACAACGCTGCTGAAGACCCTGGCCGGGTATCGGCTCGTGGCTGGCGACATCAACTTTGGCGTGTACGCCACGGTCATTCGACCCGGCACCGTGCGTCACGGCGACGCGGCTAGGGTGACCTCATGACCCCCACCACACCCCTTATCGTCTTTGATGTCAACGAGACGCTCTCCGACATGTCGCCCCTCGCGGAACGATTCCGTGAGATCGGCGCCCCGGCCAGCCTCTCTGCCCTGTGGTTTGCCACGCTGCTGCGCGATGGCTTTGCCCTCACGGCCAGCGGCGATCACGCCTCTTTTGCCGAGATTGGCGCCGATGCCCTCCGCCGGCTGGTTGTCGGCCTTGAGCTGGACCGTGCCCACGAAGCAGCGGTGGCGCACGTGATGAGCGGCTTAGTCGGACTGGACGTGCATGCGGACGTGCCGGAGGGCATCCGCTTGCTGAGTGCTGCGGACTGCCGGTTGGTCACCCTGAGCAACGGTTCGGCGCGAATTGCCGAGGCGCTGCTGCAGACCGCTGGCATTCGTAGCGAGTTCGAGGCGTTGCTCTCGGTGGACGACGCGCCCGCGTGGAAGCCGGCTCGATCGGCTTATGACTATGCGGCCACGGTGTGCGGCACCGAGCCGGCAGACATGATGCTGGTTGCCGTTCACCCGTGGGACATTCACGGTGCTGCTCGCGCGGGGCTGCGCACGGCCTGGTTGAACCGCTCCGGCGAGCGCTATCCGGCCTACTTCGAGGCTCCCACCGTTACCGTGGCCGACCTGACGGAACTTCCCGCGGCGCTAGGCGTGACAGTACACATGTCATAAACACGTTCGACCAGTAGGGTGAGGCCATGACATCGCTTGCTGGATCATCCATTCTTGTCGTCGGCGCTTCGGGCGGACTCGGCTCCGTCATCGCCCAAATTCTGGCTGATGAGGGCGCGCTTCTCACGCTCCACGGGCGGTCAGAGGAGAAGGTGCGCGCCCTGAACGTGCCGGGGACGTTCGTGTATTCCGACCTGCTGGATGCCGGGTCCGACGATGAGCTCGTCGCGGCCGCACTTGCTGCTCACGGCCGGCTCGACGGCGTGATCAACGCGGCCGGGGTGGTTGCTTTTGGACCGGCGGCCGAAACGTCCGATGAGACCATGGACATCCTCTTCGGCGTGAATGTTCTCTCGCCGATGCGCCTGCTGCGTGCGGCCCGGCCTGCTCTTTTGGAGTCCGCTGCCGCGAAGCGCGACCCCTTCTTTCTCACCCTGAGCGGAGTGGTCAGCGAGTCGCCCACGGCCAATATGGCGGCCTACTCCGCTTCCAAGTCGGCCCTGGCCGCCTTCGCGCAGGCCACCTCACGTGAACTGCGTCGGGAGGGCATCCGTGTGGTTGACGCCCGACCGGGCCACACCGAAACGGGACTGGCCACAAGGCCCGTGGCCGGAACAGCGCCGAAGATGCCCACCGGCTTCGATCCGGCCGTGGTTGCCCGCCGCCTTGTCGACGCGATTATGGCCGGCGAGCGCGACCTGCCGAGCGGCGCGTTCGTTCCTCAGCCTGCGGCCTAACCCGCCCCGTCTCACCAGTCGGTGCGGGTGCGTTCCTGCTCGACGACGGCCTCGCGGTCGCTCAGCCGGCGGAGGCCTCCGAGTGTTTGCGCCATTCGGTTGTTGCCGCGCAGCTTGGGTTCCACGCGATCCAGAAAAGCCCAGTACCCGGCGGTGAAGGGACAGGCGTCGGGGCCGAGCCTCTTCTTGGGGTTGAACGTGCACGAGCCACAGAAGTCGCTCATGGTTGAAATGTAGGCGCCGCCCGAGGCGTACGGTTTCGTGGCGACCAGTCCCCCATCGGCGTGCTGGGACATGCCCACCACATTGGCCGGCATCACCCACGGTGTGCCATCCACGAACGCGTTGGTGAACCACTCGGTGAGCTCGTCGGGACGGTATCCGCGTTGGAGTGCCCAATTGCCGAGCACCATCAGCCGCTGAATGTGGTGGGCCCAGCCGGTTCGCCCCACCTCGGTGAGTACGTGGCTGAGGCAGCGCGCGCGAACACCGCTGCCGTCCAGTTCGAGAAACTCCCGGGGCAGCGGTTCGCGGGCGTCGAGGTAGTTGCTGCGCCGCACGTAGTCCTCACCCAGGTGCCAGTACAGGTGCCACACCCAGTCGCGCCAGCCCATGATCTGTCGCACGACGGCCTCGACACTCTGCAGCGGAGCGCCACCACGCTCGAACGCGGCCACGACCGCATCAATAACCTCTTGCGGATGCAACAGCCCCAGGTTCAGGGGCACGCTCAGCCGGGAGTGGCTCATCTCACTGTCGCCGAGCAGAGAGGCGTCCTCGAACGGACCGAAGTCGCTCAGACGGGTCTCCACAAAATCGTCGAGCACCGCGAGGGCTTCGACACGGGTCGCTGCGAAGCGGCGCGGGCCGTCCTGGCCGAGGAAGTGTGCACGACCATCGGCTTCCATGGCATCCAGGTCGCGCCGCACCTGGGCATCGATCTCGTCTTCCACCGGGCAATACACGTCGGGCAAGCCCAGGCTCGCCGCGTTCTTGGGGGGTGGCTGCCGGTTGTCGTGGTCGAAGTTGAAGCGGCCACCCTCGGGCTCCGGTCCGCGCATGAGAATGCCGGTGGCTGTTCTGCGCTCACGATAGTACTGGTCCATCAGCAGCCGCTTGGATCCACGGCCGGCAGCCCAGGCCTTAAAGTCGACCTCGCTGGTGACAAATCCCCGACTGGGCAACACGACCGCGCCGAGCTCCTCAACCAACCAGCGCGACCCCCAGGAGGTGGGATTAATGACCTCGAGCTCGCGGCCGGTGAGCACGTCCCGGTAGTGCGGTGCCGACAGGAATTCCACCCGGTCGCCCAGCTCGGCCGCGCGGTGCCGCAGGGCGCTGAGAATGAGGTGCGCCTTCGCCCGGTGATAGGGGCGACGGGTGAGCACCGCTTCCGCCTCGACCATAATGATGGGGCCGCCATCGTCAAAGTGCGGTCCGAGCTGGTCGGCAAACAGAAAGCGCGGCAGCGTCATGAATGTAATTCTACTGACCGGAGAGGCTTCCCTTCCCGGCAACGCTGGAGCACGGCGCCAACCGCAGTGAGATGACCATGGACAGGGTGCGAGGGTTCAAGGTCACTCTCAACGGCACTCGATTCTCACTAACCACCATGAACGAGGCACGGTTTGAGGATGCAGACGTGAACGACGCTTATTTTCAGGGTGCCACACTCGACGAGTCGGCGCTGCGCAGCATCGCTCTGGGCGCCCGCAACTGGGCACACGCGCACTTCGACACCGTTCACGCTGAGCGGCTACGGGCGATTACAGCCTCCCGAGAATGACCCGTTGACGGCCGCGCAGTATGGGTAGATACTGGTCGCAAGCTGGGTCGGATTAAAGCGTGACCAAGCGCTTCGTCGTCAAACTTCGAGGGGTTTGGGGGGCTTGCCGACCCGGCCCTTTTCCGTGCTGTTAAAGAATCAGTGCTGTTAAAGAGTTTCAGAGTTGCTGTCGTTGGTGCTCTCCCAACCTTGACCATGTTGCCAGGGCCACCGACCCGTGATTTCCAGCTCCAGCGCCCAGCTGAGGAAAGTACGAATGAGTACAACAAGGGCGAGTACGCCCACACCCTCGAGCGTTGGGCCTACGGCCACCGTGCGGATGATATCTGCGGCAACCAGAAGCTCCAGCCCCAGCAGAATCGAGCGAGCGAGGAAACGTCGAAACCTCCCATAGACCCCACTTTGGCGGCGCAGGAGTCGCGTGACAGCAAAGACAAGTGCCAACACAACGCCCATGACAATAGCAATCACGCCCGCCGCCTCCACGGCGCTGCCAGCTACCTCAATCCAGTCCTGAAAATCCACGGGATCTCCCTACGCACGGCGAGTCACACTGGCCAGATGCCGCTACAGTACTCCCGAATGTTCAGACCGACGGCGGGCGATCACTCTGTCACAGGGTTTGCGGTCGGTGAGTGCTAAACCTTGTCGGCAGCAGCGGGGAGGATTTCCGCGAGGAGCGCCTCGACCCGAGCCTTGATGTCATCCCGGATGGGACGAACATCCTCAATGCTCTTGCCGGCCGGGTCGACCAGCTCCCAGTCTTCGTAGCGCTTACCGGGGAAGATCGGGCACACATCGCCGCAACCCATGGTAATGACAACGTCGGAGGCCTGCACTTGGTCCGTGGTCATCAGCTGCGGAACGGCCTGCGAAATATCGATGCCCTCTTCGTTCATGGCCGCAATCGCCATGGGGTTGATCTGATTGCCGGGCTCCGAACCTCCGGAGCGCACCTCGACGGCGCCGTTCGACAGCGCCCGCATGTAGCCGGCGGCCATCTGCGAACGGCCAGCATTGTGAATGCAGACGAACAAAACAGTGGGCTGTGCAGACATGGTGAATTCCTTAATCTCGACGTCTTCAAAGCATAGACGAATATCTATGTTTTAGGGACGATATCGGGACCGATTCAAAGTTCCGTCAGGAGCGCCCGCACCAAAACCGTAATCTCGTCTCGAATCGTGCGCACGGCATCCATCGATTGCCCCACCGGGTCGGCCAGCTGCCAGTCGAGGTAGGTACGCCCCGGATACACAGGACAGGCGTCACCGCAGCCCATCGTGATGACGTAATCGGCTGCCCGCACAACCTCGTCGGTGAGTGGTTTCGGGTACTCCCCCCTGACGGGCACGCCAATCTCGTCGAGAGCGGCAACGACCATCGGATTAACCGCGCCTGCGGGGGCCGATCCCGCCGTGAGCACCCGAACGCGGTCGCCGGCGAGCGAGCGGAGTATCGCTGCGGCGAGCTGGGATCGTCCAGCATTCTGCACGCAGACGAAAAGCACGTCGGGAATGTCCGTCGGCACTCGATTCTCCACGGCCGCGAGCGCCCGGAGCCGGTCACCGGCGAAGCGTGCCGTAAACGACGGCAGGTATCGGGTGATCTGGGACTGCCGGGCCAGCAGTTCATAGCTCTCCACCACATAGCGCCCCACCGTTTGCCGAGAGAAGATGCCGTGGAACCGAACGGTGAGATCGTCGGTGATTCGCGTCAAAACCGGGGCGGCCACCGCCGCGGCAATCTGGTCACTGCGGCTCCGCGTCGTTTCAAGCACATCACTGATGCGATCCGGCGTAACCGAATACCAGGCCTGGCGTCCCACCTGTTCACGATTGAGCAGGCCTTCCTCCGCCATGATGCGCATGTGGTGGCTCACCGTGGGCTGGCTGAGTTCCAGAGCACGGGCCAGCTCCCCCACGAGCGCCCGCCCCTGCGGCTGTGCCACGATCATCCCCAGCAGCTGCACTCGGGTGGGGTCGGCCATCACGCGCAACCCCCGTGCGATCTCTTCGGCTGCCGCGCGGTCCAGCGGCCTCAGGCCCTCGGACGCTTCCCTGTGAGCACTGTCAACGACCATAGACGTCAGTCTATGTTGATGACTTCGCGATGCCACGGGCACTCTCGTCTGTGATCGCCCTGTGTGCGACGAAGAACGGGAGGAATCCAAAACCCGCAGCGAGCAAAGCAAGAAGCCCCCAGCCCACCGGACGTCCAATCGCGCTCTCGCCGGCAAGTCCCAGAGAAGCGAGCACGAACCATGCCCCCGTTACGATGCCAGAAATCATGCCACCGATGAGAAACGGACGAGCGGAATCCGATTCGTTCACCGGCGCAAATCCAGATATCAGCGCGATCAGACCCGCGATGAGCGTCACGCCGAGGCACACGATAACGACGACGAAAGTTGGCTGCTCAGTGGTGGGCTCGCTGCCAGACCACTGCGTGGTGAGCTGGTCGGGCAGTTGTTGGCGCCAGATCAGCCACGACACGAGAACGACGAGGAAGGGGATGAGGGAGAGGAGGCCTGCTGACAGGTTGCCCGGTCCCTGATTTTTCGCACCCTGTACCGGCATCGTCAGATCCTTTCGATAATGCGGAGCAGTTCTGTTCGTGAAATTCCCGCGGTATCCGCTACGTCCACGATCTCTCGAACACGTTCAGCGAGTCAACCGGTTGGTTGCGCAGCGCTGAGTTCACGTCGGGCCACTCGCGCACCAGCCATATCGGCAAAGTCAGGCAATGCCGTGAGGTAAACAGCAATCGGCAGCGAGCGAAGCACCGTGAGCCGCCGGGAGCGATGAGCGTCTCTGATCTTCTGCTCGCGGGAGGCAGACAGGCCTGCCTCATCGGCCAACTTCAGGATCGCGGCTGCCGCCACCATCGCGGTAACCAGCCGTACCGGTCGAACACTGTGGCCAACTCGTCGAACGACTCCCCCCGCATTCCATAATTACTGAGTGACACCCGCAAGCAGGATCGCAAGCTCGTCGAGTTCGACGTCCCAGCCCTCTCGGTTCTGCTCCAGACGGTCGCGACGGTAACGGGTGCCGCCGGGGAGCGTGTCGAAGCCCGATTCGACCACCGTGACATCCGTCCCGGTACCAGCGTCGGCGATGGTGAAGCGCACGTGCGTCGAGTACTCGTCGAGCTGTTCGGCCGGGATTCCCGACCAGCGGAAGCCGAACGAATCCTCGGTCACCACCTCGGTGATTTCGATCGGGAAACTGCCGTAGTCATCCCAGTCGATGCTGCCCGTCACACCGGGCTCGAGCGCGGCGAACCCCACACCGTCTCCAAACCACTTCACCATCACCTCGGGGTCGGTCAGCGCCTCCCAGACTTTCGCTCGCGAGGCCTCGATGTGAACGGTGCGGGTTACGGTGTGGCCCTTGATTCTTGCGTGATTAGACACGGTGTTTCCTTCATGGTCGAGCTGAATGCGACGGGACAGTGCCCGTCGAGCGGCACGTCAATTAGTTGTGCAAACGCACTTCATCGAGCGTACCTGTGATTGCGTATCTGTTCACGGGCGGGAGAACACGGCAGGTAGCCAACGAGTGGCAGTCGTGGACGAGCATTGGCTACGTCCTATCAATAGATGACTGATGACCGGTGCCAGGATGCCGCCCAGCGTCGCGCCCCTCGGTCGAGGCAGCTTGTCCGGATCGGCCGTCATCCGCTTCCGCTTTCGCGCTTGGCGATAGGCACCGATCTCGGGAGCATTTGCGCGGCGCGCATCTGCTTTTGGCAGTGAGCCAGAACCGTTGTGAAGCCTTCGTCGTTGAGAGGTCTGAGCCGCAGGCGGCCGCGCGCTTGCGGTGAGATCGGGATTGGCACTGTGCTGGCACCTACCTTCAGGGTCAAAATGACGGCTCGATCGGTCATGACCAGGTGAGTGAATTGGCCGACATCTACAGACCTGACGTCCGACCACGCGAGCCGAACGACGCGCTCCGGTCCGTGTCGGTGCCACCTCCACAGTTCGAAGTTCTTGCCCCCATCGACAAAAACAAGGAACGCGCCGGAGGGCAGCGCGCTTGACGCAAGAGCGATTCCCGTGAGTTCCTTGACGCTCGTGATGAAGTCATCAGACGAGTAGAAGAGCACGACGGTCAGGTCGGGATTCGCATGCGTCATAGTGCGGACGAGTCGGCGACCCGGGCGGTAAGACACCCAGAAAAAGACCCAGGCGAACGCAACGCCCAAAACAAGGCCGGCTCCGAACTCGAAGAGACCCGGCAATGGCCCCCTCGACCGTGCGCTGTTTACAGCACCAAGGATGCTTGGCCCCGATATCACTAGCACGAAGAGCGACATGGCCAGGGTGCCACGCCATCGCCTGGCGCGTCTCGGCGGAAGCCGTGCGGTGCTCATGCTCTGAGGCACCATGCGTCAACGCACAGGGAAAGTGACTGGCGGAGACCCGTTGCAGATTCAGAATTTTCGCTCACTAGGGTCCCCCACCGCTGCGGCCACCGAACCATGCGCGAATGCGCCGGAAGCCGGCATCGAGCCAGGGTGTGTGATCACGCTCCCAGAACAAGGTGACGCTGTCAAGCGGAGGCGAGACCAGCCTGAGCCGTGTGGGCTCACCTCAGCTCATGGGAGGGCACAAGAGTTGACAGATCTGTGTTTCGTACGCACAATGAACGTACACAGGAGGCAACCATGACTGCCAAGACTTCCCCTCGAGCATCCAAGAATCAAAGACTAAACGTGCGCCTCACGGACCGGCAAGAACAGCTGATCCGCCGGGCGGCCGAGGCTACTGATCGCACCGTAACTGACTTCGTCCTAGAGATCACGAGCCAGGAGGCAGAGCGAATTCTCGCTGATCGAAGGTGGTTCGTTGCAACCAACGAGCAATGGGACGAATTCGACCGACTGCTCAGCCTGCCTCTGCCCGCAGATAGCAAGCTTGTTCGCCTTTCGCAGCGACAGTCGCCGTTTGCGAAGTGAACACGCCGCCGTCAGCCCCAAGGAAACTCGAGAGGGCCGATAACCGAGAGTCCTTCCATTCGGGAGCCGCTGAACTCGATATTTGGCTAAAGAAGTACGCCAGTCAGAATCAAAAAGCTAACAGCGCGGTCACGTATGTGACATGCGTTGATGGCGAGGTCGTCGGCTACTACGCCATTACGGTCGCGGCCATATCGCACGAAGAGGCGCCGTCAAAACTCCGTAAGCAGGCGCCGAGACAAATCCCTTGCGTGCTCATTGCTCGACTTGCAGTTGATCTTCGTTATGCGGGGCAAGGCGTGGGAGCGGGGCTTCTGGAGGATGCCCTGCGGCGCTCACTTCAGGTCAGTGAAAGCGTCGGAGCAATGGCAGTCCTGATTCATGCTCGTGACGAGGTCGCCCGGTCGTTCTGCGAACACCACGTCGACTGCTATCCGTCACCACTCGATGATCTGCAGCTGATGATACCGATGGCGCAGATCGCCCGCGTATACGGTACGCCCGCGACATAGTCTCGGGTCTCATCGACAACATGGGTTTCGACCGCAGTGCCGGATTCACCCGGTTGACTCCTTAGGATGCGTCACTGTCGTGGGTCACGCCGCTCGCGACGAGCGCATGCTGGGCGAGAAAACCGCGAAGCACGTCGGCGAATTCGTCGGCGTTCTCGATCTGGGGCATGTGCCCTGCGTCGCGGAACGTGTGGGTCTGGGCGTGCGGGAGCGCTCGCGCCGCGGCATCCAGATGGGTGAACGGGAGCACGTGATCGTGGTCGCCCCACATGATCAACGTCGGGATTGGCAGCCGTGCCACCTCGGCGAGTAGCCGTGTGCGCCAAGGCAGGCGGATGCCTCGGGCAGTGCCCAGCTCCTGCGCGAGGTCCAACAGCGTTGCGCGATGAGCAGGCCGGCTCGTCAGGGCCAGACTGTGGTCGATCCGTTCGGAGGTGACGTGCTTCTTGTCGTAGAAGATACCGTCAACGGTTCGGGCGGAATTCTTGCGGCCGGGACGCATCAGCAGAGCGCCGAGGGGTCGGATGGCGAGCAACCGCAGGGCCACCGTCACCTCGTGTCCAAATCCTGCACTGTCCACGAGAACGAGCATGGACACGCGTTCGGGGTGAGCCGACGCGAAGGTCATGGCGACGGCGCCCCCGAGGGAATTCCCGATCACCGGGAGGGGGTCGGTGAGGGCGAATCGGTCTAGGAATGCTGGCAGCATGCCCGCGAGCCCCGCAAGGGAGGCTTTCCCCGGTAACCGGTCGGAGTATGCGAAACCGGGCAGGTCAACGCTGTACACGGTGTGAATTGTCGACAGCCGGTCATGCTGCTCATTCCAGTCTTCAAGGCTCTGTCCGATTCCGTGCAGGAGCAGAAGGGGGCTGCCGTGCCCGGTCACGCGGTAGCGAACGCGAGCGCCGTCGATGTCGATCACCGCGGTGCCCGGGAGGCTGAGCGGGATTCCCGACCCCGGAGACACAGTGCCCCGGCGACCGAATCTCACATCGTTCGTCACCCGGCCGAGCCTGAGCAGCCCAAAGTCCCGCAGGTAGTTCTGGTGCAGGCGCCAGGGAGCCTTGGCGCCTTGCCGAGGCAGCGCATTGACGCTTCTCGCGATGTATCCGGACTGCAGATCGATCAGCGACACCAGGTCACCCGTCTTGACCGACTCGTCTGCCTGGGGGGTGACGATGTCGAAGTGATGGCGGTCCATATACCTGAGCGTGCGACCCACATACCGTGCCACGAGGTCGGCTTTCAACGTCCAGGATGCGTTGGTGTAGCCAATAGTCATGGCGAAGTTCGGCACACCATCGAGCATCATGCCCTTGTACGTGAGAGTGTCCGACAGTGCGATCGGCGCCCCATCCACCGTGAGGGTCATGTCACCGAGGAAGAGCACGTTCAGTCCCGTGGCACTGACAATGATGTCGGCATCGAGGGTTCTGCCGGAGGCAAGCTCGATCCCGCCTGGCGTGATCCGCTCGATGCGGTCCGTGACGATGTCGGCCGTGCCGCGCGTGATGGCCTGATAGAGATCACCGTCGGGAGTCATGCAGAGGCGCTCATCCCACGGGTTGTAGCTCGGGGACAGGTGAGTGTCCACATCGAAGCCCTCGGGCAACAGGCGGATCGCCGCATTCCGCAGGAGCGACTTCATTTTCTCCGGCCGTCGGCGGCTCAGCTGATAGGTAAAGAGTGAATAGCCGATGTTTTTGGCCCGAGTCAGGCCGTAGGCCGCCTGCGTCGGAAGATAGGTGCGCAGAATGTCGGCTGTGCGGTCTGCCGACGCGACCGGGGCAATGTATGTCGGCGACCGTTGCAGCATCGTCACATGAGCGGCCGTCTCGGCCAGGGACGGCACAAGGGTGACCGCCGTGGCACCGCTTCCCACCACGACGACGCGCTTTCGGGCATAGTCGAGGTCGGCCGGCCAGTGCTGCGGATGTATCAGCTCGCCCTCGAAGGACTCCGCACCCGGGAACACCGGCGTGAATCCCTCGTCGTAGCGGTAATAACCGGAACAGACGAACAGGAACGAGCAGGTGAAGACCACCTCCTCCAGAACCGTCTGTCCGGGGCGAAATTCAGCTGTGCCGGTGCGCACCGCGATGACGGTCCACCGTGCGGACTCGCTGCACCACGATGCCGAGATGACACGATGCCGTAAGCGGATGTGCTCGCCCAGCTGCTCATCCTCGATGGTCGCCTGGATGTACTCCCGAATCGATGCGCCGGGCGCGATTGCTTGTGCATCCGTCCAGGGACGAAAGGAATACCCGAGGGTGAACATGTCCGAGTCGGATCTGACCCCCGGATAACGAAACAGGTCCCAGGTCCCACCGATTGCGGCACGCGACTCCAGAATCACCACGGTCTTGCCGGGCAGGTCTCGCTTCACATGCGCCGCAGCGCCGATACCGCTCAGGCCGGCTCCGACAATCAGCACGTCTACGTGTGTGGGCATGACGGGACTTTATCAACACTGTGTCGACAAATGCAACACCCTGTCGACACCGCATAGGATGAAGAAATGGCACGACATGAACGCGGCAGCAAGCGCCCGTCGGGAGACGAACGCCAGGACGCTATCCTCATCACCGCTGAAACCCTGCTGGGCCGGCGCTCTCTCGGCGAGATCTCCGTTGAGGATCTGGCCCGGGGAGCCGGAATCTCGCGCCCCAGCTTCTACTCCTACTTCGCGTCGAAAGAAGAGGTGGTGATCGCTCTTCTCACTCGCGTCATCGACGAAGTCGAGCAGGCCCTCTCAACGTTGCCCACTGAACCAGCCTCCGCGACGGGCGACCCGTGGCGACGTTCCATCAGCGTTTTCGTGGACGTGTTCACCAGACACAAAGCCGTCGCAGCGACGGCGATGGCTGCACGGTTGCACAACGCCGAGATTCAGGCACTGTGGGCCGCGTCAATGGAGCTGTGGGTGAATTACACGGCCAGAGCCATCACGGCAGAGCGAAACCGGGGAACGGCCCCCGAGGGAATCCCCGCACGCGATCTGGCCATCGCACTCAATCTGATGAACGAGCGCGTTCTGTCAGCGGTCTTCGCCGAGGAACAACCGGCGATCAACCCGTCTTCCGTGACCGACGTACTCGTGAGTGTGTGGACCCTCAGCATCTACGGGGCACAACCCGAGGCAACAGCCCACGCGACCGCCCGGCCGCGCGAACACTCCCCAGCAGTCATCGACAACTAGAGAAGGAGAGCGGAAAATGGCAGCAATCGACAAGGTGACGGTACTCGGAACGGGCGTTCTGGGTTCCCAGATCGCGTTCCAGGCGGCCTACTTCGGCTACGACGTCACGGCCTACGACATCAGCGACGAAATCATGGAGCAGGCCACGGAACGATTCGCGGGTCTCGCTGCCGTTTATCAGGCCGACGATGTCGTTGCTGCGACACCGGAGAAAGCACGCGCCGCACTCGCGCGCATCACGCTCACGTCGAACCTTGCCGACGCCGTTGCTGATGCCGATCTCGTCATTGAAGCGGTACCCGAGTCTCTCGAGATCAAGCGGGACATGTATACGAAGCTGGCTCAATTGGCTCCGGCGAAAACGATTTTCGCGACGAACTCGTCCACTCTCCTGCCGAGCGACCTGAAAGATTTCACCGGGCGGCCCGACCGCTTCCTGGCACTGCACTACGCCAACCACGTCTGGCGCCACAACACGGCCGAAATCATGGGAACCGTCGATACCGATCCCACGGTCTACGCGGCCGTGGTGGCATTCGCAACGGGCAGCGGCCTCGTCCCCATCGAGCTGAAGAAAGAAAAAGCCGGCTATCTGCTGAACTCACTGCTCGTGCCCTTCCTCACGGCTGGCGCCGGCTTGCTACTCGGCGGCTATGCCGACGCGGAAACGGTGGACAAGACCTGGCGGATAGCAACGGGTGCCCCCGCGGGTCCGTTTCAGATCTATGACGTGGTCGGGCTCACGACCGCGTACAACATCGCGGCCGCTCAAACCGACCCGCAGTCCCAGCAGTGGGCCGCGTATCTCAAAGAGAACTACATTGACCAGGGCAAGCTGGGCGTAGCCACGGGCGAAGGCTTCTACACGTACTAAGCCACCCGGGTTATCCCGCGAACGGATGCCGAGCCGCCGACGCTGGTTGGTGCAGGGTGTTAACCCTGCTCGCCGGCGGCCAGCTTGACCTCGCGAACGACGTCCTCGAAGAACCGAACTTCTTTCTCGATGCTTGTTACCTCCCGCGCGGAGTAGCCGGCGAGTTCGAGTTCATCCGCAATCGCCGAATATGCGCTCAGGTACGTGGTGAGGGCAGCATAGAACGCGGCCCTCCGCGGTTCGTTCTTCTTAACGACCTCACTGTTGGCGAGATTGCGAGCACAGAGATAGTTCACGTAGTCGCGCGCCAACATCGGCGGACTGACCGGCTCACACACCGCCCACAATTCCTCACGAGTGTGTTCGAGCGCATTTCGGCCACCCACCAACCGGTCGTTACGGGGAGCCGGTACACGGGCAGAGTCTGTGATTTCCATACCTCTGTCTACCACGGCGACCGCGCGCGGGGGTGGGCGCACGGGGTCATCGCGTCACTCGAGCCCACCTCCTGAGCGCACCGCAGCTCCCGGCGAAGGTAGGTACACACACCGCAGGGATCGCGGCGTGTGCCGTTCGGGTCTTTCGAATTAGTGGCCGCCGCCGAGGTTGCCGGCGAGGCGGGCGTGCAGGAGCGTGCTGGCTTCGTTGAGGCCTTCAATAACAACGTACTTGCCGTGACGTTCGTACTTGTAGGTGATCGCGTCGAGGGTAGCGACGGTGGAGGCGTCCCAGATATGGGAACCCGACATCTCAATGACGATTCGTTCCGGATCATCGGCGTATTCGAACTGCGTCATCATGTCGTTACTGGAGGCGAAGAACAGTGCGCCGGTGACCGTGTAGTAGGCCGTCGGGACCTCACCCTCATTACTGCTGACGGTGCGTTCGACCTTGGCGAGGTGAGCGACGCGGCGGGCGAAGGCCACCATGGCGATGATCACGCCGACGACAACGCCGATGGCGAGGTTGTGGGTGATGACGATCACGATGACGGTGGCGACCATGACCGTGGTTTCGCTCTTCGGCATCCGCTTCAGGGTGGACAAGCGGATGCTGTGCCAGTCGAAGGTGAGCACGGACACGATGATCATGACGGACACGAGCGCGGCCATCGGAACCACGGCCAGGACATCGCCGAGGCCAAGGACCAAGACGAGCAGGAAGATGCCGGCCAGGAACGTGGAGATGCGGGTACGGGCGCCAGAGGCTTTGACGTTGATCATGGTCTGGCCGATCATGGCGCAGCCGCCCATGCCACCAAAGAATCCGCTCATGATGTTCGCAACGCCCTGACCCCAGGCCTCGCGGGTCTTGTTGGAATGGGTGTCAGTGACTTCGTCGACGATTTTGGCGGCCATGAGGGATTCCAGGATGCCGACCATCGCCATCCCCAATGAGAACGGCGCAATGATCGTGAACGTCTCCCAGGTCAGGGGCACGCTCGGGAAGAGCAGTTCGGGCAGCGATTTGGGCAGCTCGCCCTGATCGCCAATCGTGGGCACGTTGATGGCCATGAGAACGGTGACGACGGTGATGACCACGATCGCTACGAGCGGCGCGGGGACGACCTTGGTGATGCGCGGCATGAAGATCATGATCAGCAGGCCACCGGCGACGAGCGGGTACACGAGGAACGGCACGCCGAGCAGCTGCGGCAGCTGCGATGTGAAGATCAAGATCGCGAGGGCGTTCACGAAGCCGACCATGACGCTGCGGGGAATGAACCGCATGAGCTTGGCGACGCCGATGACGCTGAGGATGATTTGGAATGCTCCGGCGAGGATGACCGTGGCGATGAAGTACTCCATGCCGTAGTCGCGGGCGACCGGGGCGATGACGAGGGCGACGGCGCCGGTGGCGGCCGTGATCATGGCCGGGCGCCCGCCAACGAAGGCGATGGTGACGGCCATCACAAACGAGGAGAACAATCCAACACGCGGGTCGACGCCCGCGATGATCGAGAATGCGATGGCCTCGGGGATGAGGGCCATGGCCACGACGAGGCCGGCAAGCACCTCGCGGGTCAGGAGGCGTGGTGTTCTGAGCGCGGTCAGCACCGACGGGTCGGCTTTGTAACGATTGACTTGAGGAAGGGGGGACTTTTCGGCAATAGCCATAGGTAACTCCGGTGACGGGCCCTCACAGGAGAGGGCCGATGGGCAATGTATGTGGGCGCCTCGATGCGCAGGCCCAGCACCGTCGTGTTCGACAATGGGGGCGAGTGGTTCTGGCGTGCAGGAACCTGTCGGCCAGAACTGCAACACTACCCTAACGTTAGAGTTAAGTTGAAAGAGGTACCGACATGGACGCAGAAGCACCCGCAGTCACGATGCACATCGGTGAGCTCGCCGAGATGACCGGCCTGTCACTGCGCACGATTCGCCACTACGACGAGGTCGGCCTCCTCAAGCCCTCCGGGCGCACCGACGGCGGGTTCCGTCTCTACACGCAGCGCGACTTCAGCCGGCTCATGCTGATCCGACGAATGAAGCCCCTCGGATTCCCCCTAGAGGAGATGACCGACCTATTGCGCGTCATCGACACTCTCAGCGCCACGGGCAACGCGGACTCCGTGAACCCGGACGTGCGCCGCGAACTGGACGCCTTCATCACGGAAGCAGACACGCGGCGAGCCAAGCTGCAGCAGCAGCTTGCCATGGCCGACGAATTCCTCACACTCCTCCGGGAACAGTAGCGGCCACGGTAAAGCGCACGTGCGTCGAGTGAACTAGTTCCGCAAACGCACCTCATCGAGCTCACCCATGATTACGTATCTGTTCGCGGGCGGGAGAACTTCGTGAGCCCCTCGGCTTCGTCGGCAGGTGAGTCGGCACCAGCGATCGTGGTCTGCCGCAGCTCCGGATTCGGGTTTACGTCGAACGCCGGGCTGAGCGTCCATCCTCTACGGACACGGAGGAACCTGTGGTTGCGCAGGTGGTCGTCGGTGTTGTTCAACCCGACTCCGACAAGTTCGACGTGCACCTCGAGTGCGTCGTGAAGGGTCATCGAATGCGCTGCCGCTCGAGGTGGCCAGCTCGGGCTCGGCCGAGATCGGTGTCAAGTGGCTCCAGCGCATTGGAGAGTGTCTCGAGGATCTTTCGCCAGCCGGCGAAGTCCAGGCCGATCTCGTGGGCGGATCTGAGGTTCGCATTGGGCAGGTCTATTGCCATGGCGCACTTCCGGAGCTAATGACGACTATTACAGTTACTACAGCTGGTAGCGGCGAGAAAGGTAGTCACTAACTATCGACCATTCGTGACGTCACGCTAATTACGCGACACCGGGAGCGATGACGTCCCGCTGAGTGGTGGAGCTTCTCGAAACCGCGCCAAAGGCCTTCTTCACACCGATGTGGGCGTCGGAGGTGACGAGCCTCACTCCGTCTAGGTCCCGGGTCCTCAGCGAGCGGCGCCATTGGTCGCATACTCGATGAACCCGAAGTGTTGGTCGGAGTTCAAGACCACAGCATCGTTGGCGACGGCGTATGCGGCGATAAGACAGTCGAAGGCGCCCGCTGCGCGCAGTAGACCTTTTTCCCAGAGCGCCTGCTGAATGTCGAGCGCGTCCTTCGCCGAGGGATGTTCCCACGCAGCCAGGAGTTCTTCCATATCCTCACGCAGCTCGCTGTATTCCTCGCGAGATCGCGCGGAATGGCAGTACTCAAAGACCTGCGGCGGACAGGTAATGATGAGGTGATTGGGCGAAATCTCCCTGAGCCGCTGCGCAATGGCGGGGCTACCCGCGGCCTTCTGCCAGATGCTGTTGTCGACCAGGTACGTCGTCACTGCGCGATGCGGTCGGACGGCGTGATGGTTGGAGCATCTATCTGGCTGGGCTCGAAGCGACGGCCGATGATGCGCTCGACGGCAGCTGGCTGCCGGCGAACGGCAATCAAGGTTCGGAAGGCAAGATCGACGGTCTCGCGATTCGACTTGGTCCCGGCCAACAGTTTGGCCTGCGTGAGGTCATCTTGGTCGATGTCGATGGATGTTATAGCGATGGCGCCCCCCTCGGTCTATATAAGTGACTACATAGCGTGGGACGTGGATTGTCAGCTACGCGCGTGAAGCGCACTCGCGTCGTGAACACGTCCTGCGCGTAAAAACCGGAAAACGCCGAACGCGACTAAGGGTGGCGACAAAGCGCGGCCTTGTTAGGTGCTGAGCCAGCGAGACCAGCGGATTAAGAGTCCGCTGCTTCATCACTCATTAGGCCGCCTCGAGTAATAAAAGCGCGATCAATGACAGCAACTTCGACGTTTCGGTGGTTTTCATCTCGGCCACGTGTTTTGAATCCTGCGTCGACGGGCATGGATAACTTTGTTGGCGGCGTCGACACCGATTGGACCGCACTGAATCAGGACAAGAATTCTTCACATGTGGGCAAAATGATGGTCGTCGTTGTTCGGGATGGTCGTGCGTGAGCGGGGGAACAGGGGTGAGCGGGCCAAGATGCCAGGTCAGTGAACACGGTCATGAGACTCCATTGGTACGTCGACCGGAGCGGGGAGGCGACAAGAGTATTCGCGTGTCATGCGGGCATACAACGCCCAGCCGAGCAAAACGATGGATGCGGCGGCCAGGTACGGCTGGATCGGCTCAAAGAATTGCAGACCTCCGGTGGTCCCGAGCGCCAGGAGCACGAGCTTGTTGCACACGGGGCACCCCACCGCGAAGAACGTCACCAGCCAGCCCGTCATACCCAGGCGTCCGGCGGCACGGCTCGGCGCTGCCTCCGCCGGGTGCGCCACATACGTTGCCGTGACCAGCCCCGCCAATACCGCGCTGAGCACGAGTACAGGCCACGACCATAGGGTCGGTGGTACGTTACGGGCGAAGAAGGGAGTGTCGATCAAGTCGGTCGGGATGGCTATAAAGACCACCGTGAACAGAGCGGCGGCCACGGCGACCCACCAGCGGCGAGCGGGCCAACGTCTCAGATAGTAGCCCACGCCGGTAAGGATGACCCACCACGCGGCGGGCCTGGATGGAGCATTGTGGGAGGCAGATCCGTGCTGCTCACGCATGTGATTTTCCTCATTTGCTGTTTCGTTGCGGGACGCTTCTTGTCTGCCCGAGATCTTCTGATACCCTATGGGGTATATTTCTTTCTGGCAAACCCGCCACGCACGCATCCGCTGAACCCCAGGAGCATCATCATGGGAGCAACCGCACACATCACCATTGGAGCGCTCGTGCCTGTTCTCGTCTTCATCGGATCAACTCGGGGCCGCTGGGCCCGCGCCACTGCGGGTGCGGCGCTCATCATCGTCGGAATCGTCTTCGGTGGATGGTGGGCGCTGCTGGCAGCCCTCGGACTCGTTTTCCTGGCCGTCGGCATCCTGGATTTCTGCCTTCTCGCACCGCTCGTCGGCCGCCCCGTGCGGGGCCCCGCGTTTCGCGCGTCATTCTCATCGTGACCCCGGACGCGGCGACGCCGCACGGGGCGGCCGACGCTCCGCTGAGTGACGTGCATGTGCACGCGCGACTTCAAACGCATGTGGTGCGGGTACTCATCGCGGGCCAGATTCTCGAGGGAATCGGCATGGGGGCCACCCTGTCCTTGGGCGCGCTGCTTGCCGCTGAACTCTCTGGTTCCAATGCCTGGTCGGGCATGGCCGCGACAATGAGCACCCTGGGCGCCGCCGTCGTAGCCGTACCTTTGGCCCGAATGGCGCAAGCCCGAGGTCGCCGCGTGTCTCTGGCTACCGGCTCCCTGCTCGCCGGTGTCGGCGCGACCTTGGCGATCACCGCCGTCGCGGTCGACATTTTTCCCCTCCTGCTGCTGGCTCTGATGCTCCTTGGCGCAGGGTCGGCCACCAACCTGCAGGCGCGATTCGCGGCCACCGACCTTGCCATGCCGAAAACTCGTGGCCGTGACCTCTCGGTGGTTGTCTGGTCGACGACCATCGGTGCTGTGCTCGGCCCCAACCTGTTCGGGCCGGGCGAGGTCATCGGGTCGGCCCTCAGCCTTCCGCCAATGACTGGAGCCTTCGTCTTCTCCCTGCTGGCGACGCTAGCTGCCGCAGTCGTCTACTCCTGGGGACTGCGCCCGGACCCACTCCTGACCGCATTGGCTGTCCGCAGCGGTGGGCCGACCACCAGCCACGCCGCCCGTGGCGGCTTTGCCATTCTCCGCAGCACTCCGAAGGCGCGGTTCGCGGTAACCGCCATCGCGCTCAGCCACGCCACTATGGTCGCGCTCATGTCCATGGCGCCGGTGCACCTGCGCGATCACGGCGCTTCCTTGAGTATTGTCGGGTTGACCATTAGCTTGCACGTCGCAGGCATGTACGCACTGTCCCCGGTTTTTGGTGCTCTCTCCGACCGGATTGGCCGAATTCCGGTCATCCTGGTTGGGCAAGCGCTGCTGTTGGCCGCGTTGATGATCAATTGGCTCGGCGACGGCTCACAAACCCCGATGACGGTCAGCCTGATACTTCTCGGTATCGGCTGGTCGGCATCCGTTGTGGCGGGGTCGGCCTTGGTCGCGGAAGCGGTCGATGTTACCGATCGCTCCGCGCTGCAGGGCTTCTCAGACCTGTCGATGAACGCGGCCGGAGCGCTCGGCGGTGCTGTGGCCGGACCGATCCTCGCCGTGGCCGGTTATTCCGGTCTCGCCCTGGCCGCCATGCTGTTGGTCTTTATCGTTGTGGCATGGTCGACGCGGCGGCTGGCAGGTAACCAGAGGTGAGGGATCGCTAACCGAGGAAAGCCCGCACGGCGATACGGATCGCGACTGCGAACACGAGCACCGCAAAGCCACGTTTCAGGAGGCGGTCAGGGAATCGTCGGCCGAGTCGCTCGGTGATGAGGGGTGCCAGCATGCCGGTTCCGGCGAATCAGGCGGTGACGGTGCTGAACCGGCCATTGCGGCGAAACGACGATTCGAAAAAAGAAACCCCCTACTTCCCAGTTAAGCACTGAGAAGTAGGGGGTTTTTTGGCGGTACCGGTGGGATTTGAACCCAAAGTCCCGCCCAGTCATGGCCTGAAGGAAGGCCCGCTTCCCCGCAAAATCAACGATTTTCGGTCACCGTGACGCTTCCAGAATCACCTCGAATCTTTTGAAGTGTGGGCAGAATGTGGGCGCGCCCTGTACGGTCAGGTTTAGCCTCGATGTGATGTAACAGGACATCTCTGACAGTCATGGGATTGCGCGCGGTCCCCGCAGCGCCTGGTGCGGGCGCTGCCTCTTGGACATCACATCGAACACGTCAACCTGCTCCTCGGTGCGGCAAATGAGCTGCCCGCTTAGGTGTCCCGAGCGACTCCCCGATCTGGGGCGAAAGTGGTCGCTGGATCCTCGATCTGGGACGAAGGTGGTCGCTGGATCCTCGATCTGGGACGAAGGTGGTCGCTGGATCCTCGATCTGGGACGAAGGTGGTCGCTGGATACTCGATAGGATTCAGATGGACCAGTTGGGGACGGTCTCGCTCGAATCTGTTCCCAACCGTCCGTGCGAATTTGGGCTTCTGTCGCCCTCATCCGTTGATAAAAGTCAGCTTATGGATAATCAGAGAATCCGCCAGACGAAAAGGGAACAAAATATGATGATCAAGAGCAAGTTCGCCAGCCTACTGACGATCTCGGCTTTCGTGGCCACGGCCGTGCTAGTCGGCCCACTATCGGCCTCGGCTGCTTCTTCGCTCAGCGGGTCTTCGCTCAGCAAGTCTTCGCCCAGCGGGTCTTCGCTCAGCGGGTCTTCACTCAGCAAGTCTTCGCCCAGCGGGTCTTCGCTCAGCAAGTCTTCGCCCAGCGGGTCTTCGCTCAGCGGGTCTTCACTCAGCAAGTCTTCGCCCAGCGGGTCTTCGCTCAGCGGGTCTTCGCTCAGCAAGTCTTCGCCCAGCGGGTCTTCGCTCAGCGGGTCTTCGCTCAGCTAGGACGACGGCCCTGTGCCTGCGACCAACACTCGAGGAATGGAACGAGTGCATCCCACGGTGAGGGCTGAGGACCGCTCCCCGGGCCAAGGTTTGAGACTACGCCCGGGGACGAGATTGTGTCTGCTCGGCGGCGGGTTAGGCGTGACGGGTTTCATACAGGTTGCCTTTGCGTCTACGGCTTTTAATGGGTCGGCCCAGTCGCTGGCTGGGCCCGCGGCGATGATGTTCCTGTTGTTTTTGGTAGCGGAGAGTACTCAGATACACGTTGAGGTCCGGCACCATGCCCACTCGGTGTCGTTGAGCGAGCTGCCGATGGTCTTAGGCCTGTTCCTGCTGCCACCTCATTGGCTGCTCGGTCTCCGCCTGCTCGCTGCGGGTGTGGGGTTCGTTGCTCGGCGCATGGCCCCGTCCAAGGCAGTGTTTAATCTCGGCTTGTTCACCGCCGAGGTGGGCACTGCAGCGCTCATCTTTCACTGGCTGGAAGCCGGTGATGGGCTAGGTTTGCGGGACTGGGGGGTCGCCTACGCCACTATGGCCGTGATCGGCGTCCTGGGGTCGGTTGCCGTCACCGCGGCAATCGGGTTGATCCAAGGAAGGCCCTCCCACCGCGATCTGGTGCGGACCCTGCTGGCGGTCATCATCACCGGCGTCTTTAACACCACCCTGGCCCTGGTCGCCTTACTGGCCTCGTCCTTCGACGCAGCGATACTGCTGCTGGCGATACTGCTGGTGCTGCTTGTCGTGGCCTACCGGGCGTACGACCGGCTGGTACGTCAGCGCGCCGACCTCGACAAACTCTTCAACTTCACTCAGGCCCTCGCAGCCGCGAAGGCTGGTGACGACATGGTCAAAACGCTGCTTGACCAAGCTCGTGACCTGCTTCAAGGCGAGACCGCTGCCTTACATCTGCGACGGCCGCCCGACCGGGACGGGTCACCCACTTCTGACTCCGGCAGCACACCACTGTCCGGCGAGCCGGTGGTCATTCCCCGAAACACCCGTGAGCCCAGGCTCCGAGCCTGGCTCACTGAGGTCGGGTTGCGTGACGCCGTCCTGGTGCCGCTGGCTCTCGACTCCGAATCGGCCACGATACTTCAGGTGGGCAACCGCATGGGGCGGACAAGGACGTTCACCCCCAGCGACCTGCAGCTCCTGCAAACACTGGCCGCACACGCCGAAGTGACCTGGAGCAACGCGCGATTGCTGGAACAGGCCCGCTATGACGCTGGCCACGACGGGCTGACCGGGCTGGCCAACCGAAGCTTGTTCCTGCTGCGGCTCCAGCACACCCTCGATTCCTATACCTCCACCGCGCCGCACACCGTCCCGGCGCGCTGCCAGGGTGCCGCGTTCCTCCTCGACCTCGACCGGTTCAAAGACATCAACGACTCACTGGGCCACCACATCGGGGACATCCTGCTCCAGCAGATCGCAGGACGACTGCGAGACCATCTCCCCCCGGACGCGGTTGTGGCCCGCTTGGGTGGAGACGAATTTGCGGTGCTCTTGCCCAGGTGCGAAACCCCGCAGCAGGCGGTCGATGTCGCAAACGATGCCCGAGCCCTCCTCTCCGGTCCATTCGATGTCTCGGGCACCTGCTTGGAGGTCGGCGTCTCGATCGGGGTCACGCTCCTTCCCCAGGACGGACGAGAACCGTCCACGGTGCTGCAGCACGCCGACATCGCGATGTACGAGGCCAAGCGCTCAGCCCTCGGCGTGGTGCGTTACCACCCCACCGACGAGCACGGGAACCGACGCCGCCTGACCCTGGCCGCGGAGCTTCGCCGCGCCATCGACACCGAGCAGATCATCGTGCACTACCAGCCGAAGATGTCGCTCGCCAACGACTTCATCATCGGGTACGAGGCCCTGGCCCGCTGGGAACACCCTACTCGAGGGCTCCTAACCCCGGACGAATTCATCCCCATCGCCGAGCAGACCGGGCTCATCACGTCCCTGACCCAGAGCATCCTGCGTCAAGCGCTCTACAGATGCCGAGACTGGCAGCCCCAACACCCGGGCGTTGCGATAGCTGTCAACCTCTCCACCCGCGACCTGCGCGACCGCAGCATGCACGCCACCGTCGCCCAACTCCTAACTGAAACCGGCGTCGACCCCACACTCCTGACCTTGGAGATCACCGAGAGCAGCGTCATGGGCGACTTCACCGCCGCTTTGGCCGTGCTCGAAGCACTCCGCGACCTCGGCGTGAACTTGTCGCTGGACGACTTCGGTACCGGCTTCAGCCCGCTGACCTACCTTCAACGCCTGCCCGTCAACGAAGTCAAGATCGACAAATCCTTCGTCACCGCGATGAACACCTCCACCAGCGCCACCGCCATCATCCGTGCCGTGATCGACCTCGCCCACATCCTGGACCTGACCGTCGTGGCCGAAGGAGTAGAGGACGAAGAGTCCCGTCGTACCCTCACCCTCCTAGGCTGCGACACCATGCAGGGATACCTACTCAGCCATCCGCTCACCCCCGGAGAGCTCAGCCATTGGTTGGACCACCAAGCTCGCAGAGGACACCCACACGCGCGAGCCGACCACCGCCCGAGACTGCAAGTCATCCCAGATCACACTCCGCGACGCACAGAGCTTCAGGACTGAAAGAGCTATCCCTATAAAGCGGGCCTTGATCACACCCCGCGGTGTTCCGCAGGACGGTGCCCGGGACACCCGCTGGGATGAAGAGCGCCGAGGGCGATCTGTCATTTTCGGAGGCGTCTGCACAGCGGCCATGGTGTTTTCGCGGTTGTGCAGTCGAGTATAAACACTGGCTTTTCCGTACTTCTCCATACGACGCACGTTCAAGCGGCGGTGTCCCCAGGACGCTTGAGCGCCCGGTAGACAGTGGATCTGGCGACGCTGAAGAGTTCCGCGATCTGCGCGGTGGCGTGTTCGCCTCGCTTGTAGACCTCGACCAGGTGCTTCTCCTGCGCCGGAGACAGTTTGGGTTGTTTGCCGCGGAGCCGGCCGGCTGCTTTGGTGACTTGCATACCTTCGCGGGTGCGAGCTCGGATGAGGTCGGCTTCGAATTCAGCGACCATGGCGAGCACGTTGAAGAGGGGTCTGCCGACCGGGTCGGTCGTGAACGGAGCCGCCGATACTGAGTTTTACTTCTTGTTGGGTGAGGTCGTCAACGATGTCTTTCGCATCGCGAAGTGAACGTGCCAGTCGGTCGAGTTTGGTCACAACGAGGTGTCGCCGGCTCGGGATGCGGCTGACGCTTCGCGAAGACCTGGCCTGGCCCGGTTTGTTCCGGTGAGGCCTTGATCGGTGAACGTCTTTTGGAGTGAGACGCCGAGGGCGCTGAAAGAGTTCTTTTGGGCGGTGAGGTCTTGGTCGTTGGTGGATACGCGTGCGTCACCGATAAGCACTCCAGTCATGCTTCTGCAGTGCACCGTTTATCCCCCGGGAGATTCTATTGATCGAAGCAACACTCCCATTAGGTCTGCTACCGATTGCGTTGACCCTCCCACTTCCCGGCGCAGGCGGCGCTTCTGAAAGGATGAAGCCATGGATCCTATCTGGCTGCTCGTTATCCTCATCCTCGTAGTCGTGTTCGCGAGCATCAGCATCGTCGGCACCCTTCATCGAATTCGTGATGCGAGTGAAAAGACTCTCGCGATTTTTGAGGCGCAGACTGCTGCCCAACACCCTGGGGCGCCATCTCACTAGGGGTTCCTTTGACGAGATGGACAGACGAGGCCAGCACCATCTTGCACACTCGCATCAGCAGCCCACGACACAGGCGACAGCGTCAATCGCACGAAGTCGGTCGCGTGTCCCGTTGCGGTCGACGCAGCCGATGTCTAGCCCCCGAACATGTCCTTCGACAACGCTGATCTGCGGCCTCAGCACGGGTTTTCGCACCGGTTTGGGACAAACGCACGCCAAGAGAATCGATAGGAAGTATCCACAGATCGACGGCCCGGCCCAGCCGGAATCGAGTCTTCTTGGTCAAAAGATTGCCCGTTAATCACCATCGTGTGCGTGAATTGTGGGCAAAAACATACTCAACATTGAGTAAAAGTCCCTCTGATCAGGGATAAAAATGGCGGTACCGGTGGGATTTGAACCCATATTGCGACCCAGTGTTCATGGTCCGAAGCCCCTGAATCGACTGGTTTACGAGGAAATAACGCCCGTTTGCGCACAGTAGAAAACAGGTGCTTGCAGACTTTCCGTTACCGCTGCGTTACCGCTGGAGCCGTTCGCGGCGCGCGGCGTCGAGTGCCTCAGCGACGCCGTCCAGATCATCCTCGAACAGGTCGGCGTAGCGATCGAGGGTCATAGCGGCGGAAGCGTGGCCGAGCATCCGCTGCACCGCCTTAACGTTTGCGCCTGCACTGATGGCGAGTGATGCCGCCGTGTGTCGCAAGTCGTGCGGCGTCACCCGCGGCATGATCGGAGGCTCCTCCCGCGTGAGGCGCTTGGCCTCGGCGGCGGCTTTCTCCTCGGCGGCCCGCACACGCATCACGGCACCCATAAACCAGCCCTTGTGCGCGTGACCTTGGGTCAGGTGAGTCACGCCGTCACCCCAGAGCAGCGCGTCGGCACTCTTGCCGGAGCTCGCGGTCGCAATCGCGTCATCCAGGAACGCCGGGTAGACGACCGAACGCCGCTCGTGAGTCTTCGGGGTGCCGACGACTACATGACCGTTCACGCTAACGGCATTCTCCTCGATTCGGAGGCGCCGCCTCGCTCGGTCGACGTGCGCCACTTTGAGCCCGGTAGCCTCTCCCCACCTGAGGCCGGTATACGCCAGGAATCGAACAAAGTCTGGGTACTTCGATTCCAGGGCCAGCCTTTCAACCTGTTGGTGCGAAAGGTATGCGCGCCGGCCGGTTGTTTTACGGGGCAGCTTGAGCTCGCGTGCCGGGTTGGTCGTTATCCGGTTGTCCTTCACCGCGCCATCGAGGATGACAGCGAGCACGCCGCGGACACGGGCTACTGTGGTGGGGCTCCGCTGAGCGGCCAGCTTCGAGATCCAAGCCTGCACCTCCGTGTGACGGATCGAGCCGACGGCGCGGGCTCCCCACTTCGGCCTCACATGTATGCGCCAAGCCGACTCGTCTGAGTGGTATGTCGAGGCTTTAACCGCGGTCTGATGCGCGGCAAGCCAGTCCTCGCCAAGGATGCTCACGATCGAGAGTCCATCACTCGGTGCGATGTACGCTCCCTGGAGCTTCGATACCTCGATGGCGCCGATGTACGCCTGAGCGTCCCGTTTGAGCTTAAATCCGGCCTTGCGAGCCGTCTTGCCGTCGGGCTTGCGGTAACGGACCTCGAATAGCCTCCCCGCCTGCGTTTCGTATGCGTGAACGCTACCCATGTGACCCCTCTCGTGGTGTGTGCAAGCCGCTACAAATGTGAGCTTAGTGAATAGCGATGCCAGATTTTTTGCAGCAGATTGCGCGTATTAGGCTTTGGAATGTGTACAAATGTGTATACTTTTGGATAGCAAGCAAGAAGCGGCGAAGCACCATCCTTACCGACTGCACCAAAAAGTCGGCCATTTGCGCCGCGGGAGAACGATCTCCCGCCAGTGGTTCGCCACTGGTTAGAAACACCCAGAGATAGAGCGTGCGCCATCTGGATCCCATCTAGGGTCCTGCATGACGATTTACGTCCCCTTCAGCACGTTGCTTGACTCCCCCGTCAGCACTTCCCTGCTGGACTCCCTCATCACCCCCGCTACGCTCGCTGCGCGCCTGGGTATGACTCAGCGCACGCTCAGCGAGAAGCGCATCACGGGCACCGGCCCGGCATTCATCCGCACGGGAAAGAGCGTTCGCTACCGCCCCGAGGCCGTAGATCGCTGGCTCATCTCGAATGAGCACCACAGCACCTCCGAGGAGGTGCGCTGATGGGTGCCCCCGAAGAGACGCGACCCCAAGGCACCACGGGCCTTGAAGAGTTCGAATCCGGTAGGCCTCGCCGCTTCCAAGTGGCCTCGCAGACCCTCACTCGAGATTTGATAGCCGACGCGCTCGACCGCCCGAACGTGGTGCGCTTTGCCGCAATCGTGCATGACAAGGACCCAGGTGTGCGCACGCATTCGCACGTCGTATTGGAATTGAACGATGGGCGAACGCTCCAAACCGTGGCCAACATGCTCCGCGTGCCTCTTGTCCTCGTGCGTTCGGTCGTCGGGAAGCGTGGCGACACGCACTCCTTCGCGCGCGCTGTGCGCTACCTCACGCACGAATCGCCCACCGAGCAAGCGAAGGGTAAGTACCGCTACCCGGATGCAGAAGTATTCGCTTCTGCGGGCTACGAGTGGCGCGCCGAGATCGACGCGCTGAGCGCACGTGGAGGCTTCTTGCCGCCATTGCTGGAGCGGCTCAAGCTCCAGGTATTTTCGGGCGAGCGAAGTGCACACACAGTGCGCGAAGAGCACCCCTACCTCTACCTCAGGCACGCTGCAGCGTTTGACAGCCTGGAAAAGCGTTTCATGACCGAGTTCGCGACCGCCGCACAACGGGAGGTACGTCTCGAAGAGATGCGTCGCCGCGCAGCTGCACGTGGCTGAACCGACAGGCGAAGGGCCCCGACGCGTCATGGCCCCCAAAGACCGGGCCCCTCTGGCAGGGGCCGACCACTGCAACGCCGAAGGAAGGGATCTCTCATGAGTGATTTCCACAGCACCGCCAACGCGCCGCAGACCGGCCCCTGGGCAACGAGGGTCGAGCCGAGGCGCAAGGCGCCGAAGACCGATGAGCAGCTCTTCGCCGAAGCCGAAAAGCGCATGGGCCTGCTCCGCACGAAAGTGCTCGCGAACCGAGATCGGCAGCGCATGGAATTGGTCGACGACCTCTACGCGAAGTACAGCGTCGAGGCCGTCGCGGACGACATGAGCGAGAGCAAGCGGCTCCAGACGCTCCGAGCCAAGCTCTGCCTTTAGCGACTGAGCACGGCACGACGAAGCCCCGTGCACCGTTCAGGTGCACGGGGCTTCATCGTGCCGGTCAGCATCTCGGGAGGGCATCGCCCTCCCGCACGGGTGGAAGTGTCGAGGGGGCAGCGCCCGCCTTGACCGGGGTCGAGTGGGCAGCGCCCCCGCATGCAAAGGGCAGTCCATCGAGCGGAGCGAGAGGGACTGCCCGGTCCGACCGAATCATGGAGCGCAGCGACAATGATTTCGGTCGGATTGCTTGCCAGTGGTCTGGTCACTAGGCTGTTGAGCACGGGTCCAAGATTCGAAAAAGCGAAGAACCGGATGCTCAGCAGGCTAGTGAACAGAACACACGGAGGGCGCGGGCTATGAGCGAAGCGAAGAGCTGGGAGCGCCCGACGATGGCCGAGGCGGACACCTCTCAGGTGGCCGTCGAGTCCTTTGCCGTGAGCTGCGGCGCAGCTGCGAGCGAGAGGGCTGACGAGCGCAGCTCGGCCCGCCCGGTGAAGGACGTCGTCGTCACCGTGAGGATGACGGCCGACGATGCAGTTGACCTCGCGTTCGTTCAGACCGAGCTCGGCGCAGCGTCGGGACCCGACGCAGTCCGCGAGGTGATCAGGCTCGTCGCAGCGCTACAGCGCGACGAGTCGCATCAGTCCGCGAAGGCTCAACGCCCCGCGGCTGTCGTTGACGAGGTTCTGCTCACGGAAGTCCGCGACGCTGTCCGAGAAGTCACGACGAGCTACAACGAGCGCACCCGCGAGCTCCACTTCATCGGCCACAACTGGAACCAAATAACGAAGGTCGCGAACGCTACGGGCAAGGTCGACACTGATGCGATTCGCGGCGTCGAGCGTGCTCTGGTCGATATCCGCATGCAGATGGCGGCGGATGCCGAGCGCGACGCGAAGCTAATGGCGGTGCTGCCATTCCAGTCGTAGTGATCGGCAAGACGGCGGTCGCAGCGCGTCTGCTGCGATACACCGAGAAGGAGAAAGCCGGGGGCACTGAGCCCCGTGTTCTGTACTCCGAAGGAATCCGGTGCCGCGTCCCCACGGCCGAGCGGGAGTTCGCTGCGGTGCGCCGTGTACACGGCAAGCAGGGCGCGAAGCGGAAGGTCCCAGCGAAGTACGAGCTGCCCGAACCAGGCGAGGTTGCGACCCATGTCCGGCGCGCGCGCCCGAACGGACGAAAGTACTGGGATGTCGCAGCAGGCAGCACCGCGGCAACGCACGTTCGCCGCGAGGGTGACGGCTACATCGACGAGATTCAGGCGGTGCACGTGATCGTCAGCTTCGGCCTCGACGAGGTGAACCCCGACGATCCCGAGCAGGTGCGCCGGGCGTTCGATTTCGTCGCGACGATGATGACGGACCTCTACCCTGGCGTCCAAATGAAGCTCGTCTGTCAAGCGGATGGCGCAGGCCGAGCCGCCCATGTGCACGTCGTTCAGAACGCCGTCGTCGTCGAGCGGATGGAGGTTGACGGCCAGGTCTGGGAAGCCGGGCGCAAGATGTCCGGCGCTCTCACGGACATCGGCCGGCTGCGCGAGCGCGCTGATGACTTTATCAAGCAGCACGGCGCCGAGTACGGCGTTGAACAGAAACTCCCCACGGTGACGGAGCAGAACGCCGAGAAGCGCAGTACGCGGGACCGACGCATGGCAGCCAAAGGTGAGATCTCGAACCACGACATCATCCGCGCCGCCTTCGAAGACTCGATGGAGGACCCTCGCTCCGTGGACCTTGACGGTTTCGTCGAGGTCATGTCCGAGCACGACGTGACCGTGAACCACCGTGTTAGTCGCGCGGGGAAGCCCGGCGAGAAGCACGCGTTGTCCTACCGGCTGGACGACATGAAAACGCCCGTCCGCGGCACCACTCTCGGCGATCACTTCGCCTTCGACAGCACCATCCAGCAGCTCGAAGACAATGCCTCTGGCCAAGAGCGAGAACGGCGCCCCGAGAAGCAGCGCGTCGGCGCCCCGAAAGCGACGCCTGTGCCGACTGCTCAGGAGCTCGCCGATGCTCAGGTCGTCGTCGAGCGGCTCGCCCGCGCGGAGCGCGCAGCGCAAGCCGAAGACCAGGCGGCGGCCGACTTCCTCCCCGCGATTATCGAGGACTTCGACGCAGCGGTCGAGGCCGAGCGCCTCGGTGACTTCACCGAGCTGGCGCGCCTGGCGAATACGACCCGAGAGAAGGAGGCGATACGCAAGGTGCAGCAGGCACAGACCACCGCGATCTCCTCCCCCGACGGCACGGCGCAGCCCCAGCCTGTAACGACCCCGGAGCCGCAGCAGCCCGCTCCTGCGGTAGCGCCCGCGCGCCAGACGCAGGGGAAGCCACTGTTCGGGGTGTCGCTCGCCGATCTCAGGAAGCACGCCCAGGAGACCCGGGAAGCCGCCATGAACACCCACGAGCCCGAGGAGGTTTCGATGGGTACACCAGAGTCGGAGACGATCCGCGACGCCACTACCGCCTTCGAGGCGCTCCCTATAGCCTCCCCGAAGGTCAGCCCGCACCGCCCCGCGGAGCGGAAGGAGATGCAGCGCCTCCGCTCGGAGCTCGTCGAGATCGAGGAAGAGTTCGATCAGAGCGACGACGGGCCGACTCTGGGCAGCTGACATCCACGAACTTGCGATTACGTGATTGCACTGCGCGCAAGAAGCACGAAATGTTGCCTTATTTCTGAGCAATTTCATCGGGGGCACGTTGGCCAACTTAAGACGTTGCCCGTCCTCAAGTTCCCCTCGTAAACGAGTGCTTGCCTTGTGCTCCTAGCCCCGCCTGCGTCGACCAGGCGAAGGTGGGTGCTGGCGGCGAATGCGAACTCGAATACATCTTTGATCAGGCCATATATCGCTTGTCGGGTGCTCTTCGAAGGAGCACCCTTCCCATAACCACCCAGCCTTGCTTTGCTCCGCGACTGATGCGAGCATTCGAATCATGACGGAATCGCACTCCCCCGCACCCGCCGATTCCCCTGACGGAACTGGCTCGGAACCGGGGACGGTACATGTCTCGGAGGACGCCGTCCGGCGCCTCGCAGAAGCCGTGGCTCGATTGGCGAATGACCCGGAATACTTCCTGGAAGCACTAACGGACTTCTTGCTCGCGATGAAGCCGATCTCGCTGGAGAGGCTGACCGAAAACGAAGTACGGTTCCTGATCGAATCGGGCGCATTCACCGCCACGGAGTGGTCCGAGACGTCGGCAGCCGTGGACCGAGGAAGCTTGCAGGTTGGCGCAACTGAGGGGTGGCTGTTGGGCCTTTTCGAGACCAGCTCGATGGAGGTCGTCACAGGTTTCCTCGACTGGAACGAGGAAACCGTTCGCGCTGCCGTCGCAGAGGGGCGCCTGTACGCGATCGAAATATCAGGCCGGCTCCGTTTCCCGGTATGGCAGTTCAGCATCGGGTCCCCCGAGAAGCTCCTGCCCGGGCTCACCCAGATCATCCAGGTCATCACCCCGAGATGGACGTGGCAGAGTGCGGCCGGATTTTTCGCCACCCCTCAGTCGAGCCTCATCGCCAAGGGACCCCAGACCCCCGTGCAATGGCTCCGCCACGGCGGCGACGTCCGCGACGTGATCGAGATCGTCGAAGCAGACGATTGGTGGTGAGGGCCCGGAACGGGGGTCTCGTGGTTCCGGAGGAGACAGGCCGTAGATCGGGGGACCACAAGGTAAATGTTGAGGAGAGCGTTCGAGAGTTCTGGCTGATTCACGCTCGGCATTTCACCTCGCCCATCGTGCTCTTCAGCTTCGTCTACGAGCAGTACGCGCATTGGATTCGCGCGCAAGCGTCCGAAGGTCGGCAACTCCCCCTCCGCGCGTACGGGATATTTGGCCGCCAGCTGCGTGCGCTCATCGCGGAGTCCAGCGAGTGGACCCCAGTCTTTGTCCTTCCTGGGAGCGATATGAACAGGCTCGCGGACTTGACGAACCCGCCGTCAACTCGGACACGCATCGTCGACAATCACAGGATCGTGGCATTCGAGAGAAACCCCGGCTGGATAAATCCTTCAGAACCAGCGTCAGTAGATGAAGTGTGGGAACTCGGGGGAACTGATGCGACGACCATGGGTATTCGCCGACGTGAGCAAGTGCGGCTTCGGTCGTATCTTCTTGACGGCCGCGATTCGGCGAATTGCGATATCTGCGGGCGCGAGTTGCCTGCCTCTCTCCTTGTCGCCGCACACATCAAGCCCCGCGCTCTGTCAGATGAGGAACACCGCAAAGACTTTGCGTCGATCGCCATGCTCGCGTGCGCGCTCGGCTGTGATCAGCTGTTCGAACTCGGCTACGTCATCGTCGATGAGGATGGCGTAGCGAAGCCCGGCCGCGATGCAGAAACCTCTGCCCTCCAATCGATCGTCGATCAACTGGTAGACCGCAAATGCGCGGCACACAACACAAGAACCGCGCGCGATTTTGCCGATCATCTCAAGCTCGTGATGGCGAAGCAGTGGTCGGGGCTCACTGCCCTTGACTTAGCTGCTCAGTGCGGTCCTCCCAAACCGTCTGGGATGGTGACAGATCTGGGACTGCACGGGCTATCGAGAGCACCGACTGCGGGTTGATAAAGTTATCAGCCGTCGCGCACGCTGATAACTTTATCAACCGCTCCGGTTTGGGTGAGGTGCTGGTCAGGAGCGTGGGCATCCAGGCGCGGGGCATTGCTTAGGTCGCGATGAATTCCTGATGGCGCGCGCTTCCTCACCTTGGACAGCTACCGCGCAAAGCTGAAACATTGGTCGCCCGCCGAACGCAGCGTCGATCGGCCGTCCCCTCAAACGAACTCACAGTAAGGCGTCGCGGTACGAAGTGTCCTGCAACTTTGGGAAGGTCCAGCCGTTGCGGCAACGCGGTGTCCATCGACGCGGCGGGCATGAGGAACGCGGCGTCATCGCCACCCTTAAGCCGGGCGTCGGCGATGTCGAGGGCATGGCGGAGGTCATCGGCTATTCGGCTCATACCGACCGTTCTATGGGGCGGAGCAGTCGGCTCCGGGCGGGAGTGGCGGCGCGCATCGAGGAGACGGTCACCGGCTAGTCAGCAAGGCAAGCGCGAGCTTGTCGGCTGCGCCTCTACAGTGGACCCGGGACGTATAGGACAAAGGGGTACACGAGTGGCAAAACTGGACGTGCAGAACCGAGTTGTCGACCTGATCGACCAAGTGTCGCGAGCGACTCTATCGCGGGAGACTGTCCCACCGTGGCTACTGCGCCCGGGACGCCTGGAAGCGGGCCCCCCTGTGGCCGAGTATCCAGGCCATCTATAAAGACTTGACCGGGCTTGTTCTACCGGATGTGATGCGTCCAGTCGAAAGCCGGCGCGTGGACGCGATTCTGACCGGGCCTGACGGAGCGCCACGGATCGTCGAAGTCGATGAGGATCAACATTTCTCGCCGCACCGCGCCAAAGCGTTCACTCTCTACCCGGCACACATAAGTGTCGCGTTCGACCGCGAAACGTGGATCGAACGATCCTTATCGGGGATGAAGCCCAAGGGCGGAAACTTCGCAAAGCCGTGCCCGCCGCTCTTCCCTGAAGCGGGTGGCCGGCACATTCAGCGGGCGTTCCGAGACGCCCTTGCGGACCTTCTTCCTACCGCCCACGGATGGGCTCCAACGCTCCGAGTCGGAGAGTTCGAAGTGGCCGGATGGCTGCATGACGATGACGCCGCCGACCGGATGAGCGCTCTGCTCGACCGCAAGGTCGTCAGCAGGTAGGAACGTGTCAGGGGCTTTGCGCCGATAGTGCGGATAAGTGCGATTATCGGGGGCAATAAACCGCCCCCTTGAAGTGAGATGAGGCTGCGCAGAAATCGCCTGGTCGCGGCTCTGCGCGCCGGTATCCTAAGTCGTGCAGCACCGGGCTGCACATCAGGGAAGGTGCCAATGCCCAAGGACAAACGCCGACAGCGTGAGCTCGTAGCACAACGCTCTGCCAGCACTCGTCGAGAGTCGTCCGATCGTAACCCGATGCTCGTGGAGGCGGACCAGATCCTCGCGGATCTTGCAGCAGCGCCGGTCAGCTATCGCTTCAGCTTCTATGCCGTCGAGCCTCACTGGCTCTCGGACGACCTGGACGTGCCCGTCGATGGGCGGCTGCATGCGCACGAACTCGTGCCCGGCAAGCAACTTCACCTGCCGGAGACGCATCGGCGGCGCACAATCAACGAGGCGTCCAAGGGCTTCACGGCCCCGTTCGTCGCGGTGCTTCACAATCCTGAGACCGCCTCGGCGCCTGCCGGGCATGCCGTGATCGTTCAGGGCGCAAACCTCACGTCAGAGATGCTGCTTGCTCCGTTGCGGATCATTCATAAGGTACGTCGTCTCAATGTCATGCACTTCGCTGCTCTGTTGGGGTTGCCGACCGCCGAAGGTGAGTGGACACCGAAGTCGCGCGACGAGATGCAGGAAGTCGTTAAGCACTTCCAGCTGCGAGTGGAAGCCGAGGCGGTCTTGGCCGCGGGCCCATATCTGGATCGAGGCTAAGTGCTCGGCGGCCCGCGGTAACCAGTCAGCGCTATAGCGCTGACTGAGGCTAATTTTTGTCTCGGCGTACGACCATCCACAGCGTGTAAAAGACGACCAGGACCACGAAGTTTGCGCTGTGATGCTACCGTGCAGGAGTTGGACTACCTGGACTTGATCTTGCAGTGCGCTAAAGCCGCTTTGAACTCAGGATCCGCGTCCGTGATCGGTTCACTGGCCGTGATCGTGGTCGGCTCAGCAAGGCCGCTGTCCACCTCGCGCATCCAATACGCCCAGCACAAACCGCTGCCGGCGGCAGGCTTGCCGTGCTTGGAGATGAACTGCACGCCCAGGGGCAGGGTGCCGTCATCCAGCTCGACGTTTTCGCGCAACATGCCGGCGATGGCCGTAGTCAGCACGCGATCTTCGCCGGTGAGATGCGAGAGAGTCAGCTGCTCGTCGCTTGTGCTGTTCACTGTTGGGTATTGTCCGTCGAAGAGATCGTGAACAGCAGCGATCGTCTCGGTCGCCGTGATGTCAATCCACCAACCGACCGGGAAATTGAGCGTGTAGAGCCCGCGGCCTTCGCGAAACGCTCGTGGGAGCCAGCTGGCTTTCATGGTTCCGTGCTCGTCCCACTCTGAGACGATGTCGTGCCAGAGATCATCAAGCGGCACACCCAGGAAATCAGCCATCGGCTGAAGGGCGCGTCGTTGTCCGGCAACCTCGGTTCGGAAAGGCGCCAACAGTTCCATGTAGGCAGTCAGCCTGTCATCACTGGCGTAGATAGTCCGGCCGACTGTGTCATATCGACTCCAGCCGCCGGGATCGTCGCCCTGCTCGCGAAAGACGGGATTCAGCGGGCCGAAAGATTCCCGAGCGATCCGAAAAGCACCGACAGGGCCCGACGTGAGCGCGAGTCCGGTTTTTGTGCACAGCCGTCGAGTTGACGCTTCGCGGGTCAACTCGATGTTCGCGGAGTCTGCACTGGTTGACTCTGACTTCCTCAACCGCTGAACGCATCGTCGATAAGAGCCTGCGCAGCGCGGTTGACCTCTTTGAGACGGTCCTCCCTGATTGCATTGGCTGGGGTGTCGTAGTCCAGCCAGGGGTTCGCGCCAATGAACCACACGCGTGCGACGTGCTCACCCTCGACCTCAGCAACTCTCTGCCATTGCTCGTAGGCGAAAGCAAGTCGCTTCATTGTCTCTGGGCGCGGCTGAGGGCCACCCTCTTTAGCCCATTTGTGTGAGGCCTTGGTGTCCTTGGAGCCAGCTAGCGCAGCAACGAGCGTCCCGCCCAGAGCGGCGTTCAAGCGTCTGGTGATCTCTCGAATGTCGAGTCGAATCGTGCGCTTGTAGGCGGCGTTTCCCGTCTTATTATTAACATCTTTCGCTGCGGCCTTCATCGCGCCATCGCGAGTGGAGTATCGGACGGTGCGCTTGGCTGGTGCCTTCTCGACTACTTTGCCAGGCGTCTTGTTTGCTGTTTTCCTCATTGTGAGCCTCATCTCCATCGGGCGTCTAAGTCAAGATTACGCGCGCGAACACGCAAAGTCGACTAAATTTCTACGGAAAAGCCACCATAAGGACACGGACACTCGTGCTTTTTGTCTCGAGATCGACTCGTGCTATTCCGCACTCGACGGCAGCCTTGGGCCGTGGCGTCGTCGAGGGTGTAGATAGGTCGCACCCGTGGGGCACCTGGGCTCGAGCAGTTAGAGCCCTCGGCCGAGCGACGGTGCTCCAGTAAATAAGCCCTATCTGGTGATCATCGACGGCCGGCGGAAGGCCTTTCGGACCACACTTTCCGAGAGCGAGTACGCGAAGGTCCGAGCGGTGGGCGTCGAGTACCGCAGTCGCAACAAGCCGCGATCGGCAATCTGACCAGGGGTCAGGCGGCGGCTCGCATCGGTTCTGTGATCTCGAGGCGTTCGGACTTCGTCATCTTTTCAAGCGTCACCCGGAATCCGAGGGTGGCCGCAACCTCGACAAGAGTCGACACCGTCGGGTTGACCGTGCTGGCTGTGAGTAGCCGGCGCACGGCAGCTGCTTGCATTCCTGCCGCACGCGAGATCTCGGCCTTGGTGAGCCCTTCGGCTTCCGCTGCATCATTCAGTGCGTTGACGATCGCGTCGATCGTGCGGATGCGAATCGCTTCGCTGGCGTAGGCGCGCGCGAACTCGGGATCGTGTACGTCGTTGGCGACGTCATCCCAAAATGCCCCGGTCATGATCTTCTCCTGCTGTCGATTGGGCTAGCGTACCATTTATGTTACACCGCAATATCGCAGCCTGGTGAACTCATACGCCGTCTTTTACGTGGCATTTTCAGGCACCCTCGCGCATAATGAGCACAGGATTAGGAGGCACGCCATGACGATCAAAGAAATTCAGCCATGCGAGATTCAGCAACGTCCGAGCGACAGCCGACCCAGCCCGAAAGCTCAGGCCGTAGCCGCGCGCGTACGAGTGAACGCAGACCGCCGGGCCGGCGTGAAGACGCCACAGTGGATCGTCACGCTTTCTCAGACGCCTGCTGCCAAGTAGGTTCTTCTCTCACCAAGACAGTGAGCTCGCAACCGGCTAAATAAGAGGGTGCTCACCGTCGTAGTCAGACGCGCGCCTCCGTATATCGGCGTTGGGGCTATGGATCCACGACGAGACGCAAGAGACTAGGTGCTAGGCGGCTCGAGCGCTGGCGAGAGGAACGTGAAAATGACTGGCTATCGCATTTGGACCAATCACGCAGGTGGCTACAACGTATGCAGTCACTCCCCGTGCATCAAGAGGGCAGACTGGCAAATCAGTGATCATGACTGCTGTGGTCGGTGCGGTCAGGGACGCCTCCATCTGAAGGAGGCGATGAATAGTTATAGCGGACCGGGCGCCTTCCCCCACAAGTATTGGGAATCGCTCCCCGGCGCCTGCGCAACCTGCGGCTTGGTCAAAGACGTCCACTGAGCGTTGTGTCGCCGTGTCGACGCCAGGTACCGAGAACCCCTTCTGAATGACGCTCCCGGGGGCGACAGTCATCGGTGACTGCTGAGGAGTTCATAATTCGCGGGGACCACCATTGTCAGCGAGATCAGCGGGCGGTCGTTCATATGTGTTTCTGCGCAGATGCGATCCAGTGGGTCGCGGCTGAGCATTCGCGCGCATCGCCGTACATGTACAGAGCCAACGCTTCGAGAACTCTCTGGTGCACCTCGTCGCCTTCAACAACAGCAATGTCGCCGGAGTCATCCAGGCCCAGACGTGCCCTTCTGGCCGCGCGGCTGGCGTCCTGTGCGACCAGCACACCCAGTCCGCCACCAGCGGAGAGACCAAGCTCACTGGCCAGCGCGGCTACGAAACGACTCTTGGCCTCGTCGCTTGCCGCTCGTCGCAGAGACACGCGGCCGCGTAGGATCTGGCCGGCCAGCGCGCCGACGTCCATGCTTCGGATGCGCTGCTTCAGTCGGCTTCGCTCGGTGCTGCTCAGCGCTGCGTTGGTTAGGTCAGAGGTTTTTTTAGTAGCGAGCAGATCCAGAGCCGCCATCTGCACAGTGTCTGTCCAGTTACGGCCCCGGTGCGCTGTGCGTTCGAGAGCCTGAATCTGCCGCTGAGAGAATGCGTGTGAGCTGCCGTACTTGGTGGCCACAATGCGTCCGGTCACGACTGCACGCCTCACCTGTCGGGGGGTGACTCCCAGCTCTGTCGCGGCCTGAGACGTGGAGAGATGCATACAGATATAGTCCCATTACGGACTATATGTGTCAATGTCAAAGCGCTGATTGAGCTGATGTCAGACCTCGGGCCCAGCATGGGATCAATCCAAGAGCGCCTGCTAAGCCAATGAAAGCCAAGCACTGCCATCTGGATGAAGCTCGCGGGTGTGACAGTCATCGGTCACTGCTGAGGAGTTCTTTGACCCGCTGGCTTTCTCGCGGCCCCGCGTGGTCGGCGAGGTCAGCGAGGACCAGACCCAGTGGCGCTCGCCCATCGGCGTCAGCTTCGACGTGCGCCAAGTGGAGCCAGACGTTTGCGTTCTTCGCACTCTTCGCGTTCTTTACTTCCACCAGCAAGTATTCGCGTATCAACTCTTGGGCGACTTCGGGGTCAACGTACGCTTCGACCTCATGCTCGCTACTGAGGCCCGCCCGGTCGTCGCTGATCCCTGAAAGAACGACACGTTCGTCGCCGCGGAGATCTGCGAGATCGGCAGCGTTGGCGTGCACCACAAGGACTGGTGCGCGAGCTCGAAGCCAGCTGGCAAGGAGCGGTGCCGGCTCAGGGTGCTCTGCCAGGGAAGCGCACTTACGGTCCAGAAGCCAGCGGGCCTTCGCTTCCATCTTCGCGGGCTCGATCCCCGACAGCAGAGCGATGAGCGACCATGAGTTGGTCATGCTCAGCGGGCGAGACAGCGGAGCCTGGCGACCGAGTTCTGCTTCGTCGATGACCCAGCTCGAGCCGATCTTGTCGGCGTGGATTCTTCCCGTGCGAATGAGCTGGTGCACGCGCCCGACGGAGATGGCCTGGCGGGCAGCATACTCTTTGACACTCAACATGTCACAAGGGTACAACCGCTAGTACCCTTGTGACAAGTGGGCCGCGGAATGGCGGACACAGCGCAGTGGGCGTGACGCAGAAGATGCGCAACATACGGCAGACAGCACCGATGGGTTGAAACGCTCCGATCTGGAGGATTGCGAGGGCATGGGCAGTGACGGGCCAGGGCCGAGAACTCATCAGTTGCGCAGTGCGTATCGCGCGCGTTGCTGTCGAAAGGGGGCGTAGCAACACCTTTTTGGAGAGCTGTAGTTGGGGTCGTCTCAGCTCCGCCCCGATCGCCAAGCGGACCGGAGGTAGGGTGCTCTTCCGGGGTTGGATGTGCGGGTTTAGTGCAGCTTGGAGCGCTTGACTGCGGTGCCCTGCGAACGGTTAAGAAACCGTGCGGTTGGTTTTCCTGCTAACCTCAGCTCGGGAATCGCTGGCAAGGTTCGCTCCGGGACTCCCGGGATGCGAACGGGGGTCGACGGCCCTTTCATTTACGAAAGGTAAAAGATTTCATGATGTTCACTAAGAAGCGATTTGGGGCCGGTGTCGGTCTGGGTCTGGGCTTGGCTATCTCAGTCGGTGTTGGTAGTTGGGGAGCCGTTCCGGCGTTCGCTACTACGACCGATGAAACGCTGAACTCGGTATCTGCCGCGACACCAGAGACAATCGCCAACGCGGCAGTAGTGCCAACGGCTGTGGCGAGCGAGAACGCGATTCATTCCACCGTAGGGAGGGTGGACGTGACCATCCCCGTTGACCCGGCCGCCGGGATCACACTCGACGCTGACGGGCGATCGGTCTCTATTGGGTTGCCTTTTACGCCGGACGCAAGCTCGGCGAAAGTTGAGCAGGAAGGTGTCGTGTCGTATGACAACAACAATGGTTCGACCACCGTCCCGGTTGTTCAGACAGATGGCAGCGTGCAAATCAACACTGTCATCGACAATGCCGCCGCACCAACAAGGTACGAGTACCCGATCACGCTACCCGCGTTTGCGAACCTTACGGCTGTCCCTGACGGCTCCGTCAACATAACGGATGCTGCCGGTGCTGCGTTCGCCAGTATCGCCGCGCCGTGGGCCAAAGGCTCTAACGGGTCCAAAGTGGCCACACGTTACGAGATCAGCGGCACTTCGCTCATACAGATCGTGGAGCACAACGTTCGCGGCACGGTTTACCCGGTCGTAGCTGACCCAACAGTGAGCTATCTCTGGTGGGGCGTAGCCTACAAACTCAGTAATTCTGAGACAAGAGATCTCGCAGCCAATTTCGGTCCCGCCTATTTCATAAACGCAGTTTGTGGTTTCACCGGTCCTGCTGCGCCAATTTGTGCTCTAGCGGTGAACATCCGACTGTGGACGTGGCAGAAGCCAGTAAACGATGCTGCTAGGCAAGGGCGGTGCGCTCAACTCAACTATCCCTACGGATCAGGGCCCGCACTATGGAACATGACAAACGAACGCTGCTAGCCATGGGCGTTACGCTCAACTTGCTTATCTCTACGGACCGGAGCCCGCACTATGAAACATGACAAACGATCTCTGCTGGTACAGCTTCTGATTGCAGTGGCCGGCAGCGTCATAACGTTGTTCTTCCTCCTACTTGGAGGAACGGAAGGCCCGCTTGTTTGGGTCATTCCACTTACCATCTTCGTATCGTGGTCAGTGATTGGAATCATTAGATCCCGACGCTCACCGTCTTCGCCATCAAGTCGCCGTAATTCTCCTTAACAGGGAGCAAAACGGTACAGCTCGCCTCCCACGTATGGGAGGCGAGCTGTACCGTTTTGCTCTCATCGATGTGGTACCAGCAGGTGTGCGAGATGGCGCAGTAGTGCAGCCTGCATCACCGCGCCAGGATGGGATCGCGCCTAGACCTGGTGTCGGTCTATCCACTCCGCGAAGTAGCGTGGCCAGTCTTCGTACTCCATGGCCTCTACAAGTTGTTCGATGAATGCGCGGAGCTGAGGAGGCGCTTGCCGTCTGGCGTGTCATTACTGGTGCTGGACTGTCGACGAGAGTGCCGTCGACATTACCGTCGGGAGTTCACCGATCAGGACCTCGCTGTCGTGAAGCCACAGATCGACAAGCGCGTCGGGCTCGTGCTGGCTGCGTCCTGCGGATTCCACGAGGCCACCCACGGTGATCTGGATCACCTGTGCCGGGTTACCCGTCCAGAGCTCCACGCGTCGCCCCAACTCGTCGACGAAGTCCTCGCGGAGACTCGCGGGTATTTCGTCCGGATACACGACCAGCAGGTCGACGTCGGAGTCGGCTGTGGCTTCACCTCGTTCGACCGACCCATACAGCACGACAGCGGTTCCGTTCGGGGCGCTCTCGTTGGCAAGATCACGGATGCGCTGGCGGAACTCAGTCAATGAGTTGATCGCAGTCTCCACGGTCGACCAGAGCAGGTGCTCCCGATTCACACGGTAGAGCGTCTCGGCCTGTCGGGATGCTGCCAGCACGAGCCCGACCCGAGTCAAACGTTCCAAGGCTCCCCGCACGCCTCTGATGCTCACCGTTCCGCCGAGGAGACGTTCGATCTGGCGGCCGTTTACCGACGCCGACCCGCGCGCGAGGGCAGTCAGGACTGCGCCCTCAGTACGACCGAAGACAGTGACAAGTGGCATCCCGAGATTCATTGATTCCTCCAAGTAGGCTGTGAACCTGATACCCATAGGTTACACGTGATACCTAAATGGCTCAAGTGTTCAGGTAACTCTCGGATAGATGCTTGGACATCGAAGTGCCGTTCTGCACCGCTTCCTGTTACCCAGTGGCACACTGCGCCCGCTCTCTGTCTTTGACATGCTGGTGTCTCTGACATGCTGGTCAGGATCAGGAGGCACGCCATGACCATCAACGAAATTCAGCAACGTCAGAGCGATAGCCGGCCCAGCCCGAAAGCTCAGGCCGTAGCCGCGCGCGTACGAGTGAACGCAGACCGCCGGGCCGGCGTAGCGACGCCAAAGTGGATCGTCAAGCTTTCTCAGACACCCGCCGCGAAGTAGTTTTTCTCGCCATTTTGGCCCAATGACTCAGTGAGCGATCGCCGCGACTACTTGAGCTGCGCGAATCGGTGTGCGTTCGACGAGCCGCGCGATGATGTCGGTCTGGAGGTGCGACGGCAACGAAGATGCGGCGTCCGCGATCAGTTGCGGCAGTGAATCCGAGACCGCACTCGCCCAGTCGGTGACGAGCGCGCGGCTGAGGCCGGCTTCTCGGGCGACGGCACCCCACTCGAACCATGATTGCTTGCCCGCGGGATAGTCAGCTGCGATTCGCATCGAGAGGTTCGTATTCCGGAATGCGGCGCCGGTCCTACCGCGATCGTCGTCCACCCGGCCGGCGTACGGGATGAAGCTGCTCACGTCGTAGAGCGGCGTCAGTGCGGCGCCGTCGGGGCGGATGAAGACTGAATAGTTCTTGGCGTGAGCATCGGTGTTCAGTACCATCCAAGAGAACATGAGAGCTTGAACGAATGTCAGCTTTGAGGACTCTTTGTGCTCGTCAGGAACGTGAGTATCGAGAAGGCGCAGCACGCCCCTGTAGGAAGGGCCTCCGCGGCTCTCATACTTCTGTAGTCGGGTGACGCCGGCTGCTTGGGCGAGGTCCTCCTGGTGGACGCGGACGATGGAAGCGCCTGAACCAGCACCGGCATCTACAGCCAATCGGTCGAAGCGTTCCACAACGAGGGTGTGCTCGTCGTCGAACATACCAATGTCCACGACCGCCGTGTTGATCCCGATGATGCGAGCAACGGTCATGGCGACGAATTCGACAAGCTCGCCGTCCTTCTGGCCACGCACCCTCGGCTTGAAGATGTGCGTGGTCGGGTAACTACCGGTCGGCTCGTACCAGCCGTTACCGGCGTTGCCGAGCGAGAACTTCCCCTGGGCGCCGCCGAGGGAAAAGTAGCCTGTGTCCCGGTCGGAATCCAGCCAGCTGGTGTCATCGTCTCTGATCGCGCGGATTCGCGCTGCAATCTCGGCATTGCTGATCGGGTTGCTGGCGCTGTTGCTTCGCTGATTCGGGTCAGTGCCCGGTTCGGCAAACTGGATGGCTCCGGCCACGTCGGTGCCGTAGGCGCGTAGGAGTTCGAACGGCTCAGCAGTGGCCAGCCCTGCTTGGATTGCCCACCGCTCGCGTACATCGGCGTTGTCGGGGAGCAGATTGTCGAGAAATGAGGTGAGCTTTGACCCAGTGATCGGCGCCGGGCCAACAGGCAGGGACAGGCTCACCGGCATCTGGTTCGGGTCGTCCAGCCATTGGGCGCGGTAGGTGAGGCGATACTGCAACGGTGCGAGCAGTTCGAGCTCGGCGACGTGAGCGCCATAGAGGAACACGTCAAGACTGAGCATCGTCGGACTCCTTGCCCGTCTTTGTCTCTGCGGCTCGCTGTGAGAGTTTCAGGCTCGCCTCGAAGATACGCCGACGACCGGCTTCGAGCGCGTTGGGCTCGACGCTGGTCGTGAGATCCGGCACCCGGAGGCCGGTGCCGGGCAAATAGGTGTCTGACAGAGGCGCACTGCCCTCGCCCCTCATCCTGGCGAGCAAGCGCTCCATTTCGGGCGAGATCAACGACTGCGCCCGGACGCCTTCCTGGATGGCCATTGCAGCGCTTTCGAGGCGCGGCGGCCGGATCTCGAGGTTCAGCTCCAGTACGCCAAGGACCGCGAGCAGCCGGGCAGTGCCGATGTCGTTCTTGCCCTTCTCAAGGCGCGACAACCATTGGCGGGTCGTGCCCACCTTTTCGGCAAGATCATTCTGCGAAAGGTTGAGTTCAGTTCGGCGCCGGCGGATAAGTGCGCCGAGCTCGACTAGGTCGTTTATGAGCACATCGACCTCCAATGGAATAGCGGCGTTCCATGCTCAGTTACTGGAACACCGTCGTTCCATTGTATCAAGAAATCAGTCAATGGAATAGTGACGTTCCACTGGGGGCTGAGTTGGCGGCGATAGCTACGGCGACTAGACGTGGCGAGGTGTCAGCGCGAGGTTGTTCAAAGCGTAGCCAGCTCCCTGTAAAAGTGCGGCTGCCTGGGGGAAACTGATCGCTTTGGTTTCGAGGTGGAGTGCCGAGTCGACATCCATTGTCGTGCGCGGCGCTGGCAGCTCAGCCAGCTCAGCCAGCTCAGCCAGCTCAGCATGAAGCTTCACCATGAGGCCACCAACGAGCGTCCATTCAAGGACGGTGCTGCAGGCGGGTCGAGATGTTTCGACCACTGGTTAGCTCCAGTGGATACCTCAGCTCGGCATCACCGGTCAGGCTTCGACGATACGCAGCGTCGTGGTCGTCGGCGCGGCTCTCACGATGAACGACCTCGGCCATGTGGCCGTTAGTACCCCCGCACGTCCCGCATCGCTGTGGTGTGCTTGAGAACCTGCTGGCGTAGGGTCGCTGGGCACCGCAGTCGTCGCAGATCCAGGTCCCGCAGGCGGGGCAGGGGTCCGTCTTGCGATGGAGAGCCGATGGTTCGATGAAGTTGGTCATGGAGTCCTTTCGGGCAGGTGGCGTGTTTCTGGTGCGGTTAATTCAGCACGCAAGACCCAAGCCGCTCATTCACGCTGGAATACGAGTGAGTTATGTCTTGGGTTCCCGTCATACTGAACGTGTCGACCTCACAACAAACCCCGAAAGACCACACCATGCCCAAACCGCTATTCATCACGCTGCTCATCACAACACCCATTGTTCTTGGTGCCAGCACCGGAAACTTTCTTGTTGCGCTTGTCGTGCTGGTGCTGCTTCTGATCGGTAATCCGATCATCTGGAAGTTCCGCAAGAATCGCTATTTCAACTCGGAGCAGTTCCAGACGCTGCGTGCTGAGATCGTCTCTGTCGTCGCTGAGCACAACGAGGTTGTGAACTACGTGGCCGAGATCCGATCACAGGGATCGTTTGGTCTCGGAGTGTCTTCTACGGGGCAGAATGCGCACCTGGCGACGTTCGAGAATGATTCTGCCTGGAACACCAGACGCGACCGCAACGTCATCGAGTACGCGCCGCATGTGCACAATGGCTCGTTGCAGGTGGTGCGCAACGCAAGCCTCGAGCCCATCAAATATCTGATGAAGTATTTCTCCATCAAGGCCAACCAAGAAGCACTGGCCGATGTTCAGCGTGTTGCCGAGGACATCTCGCGGCTGGAGGAGGCCGTGACCAACGTGAAGAGCCGCGAGGCCGCAATCACTGTGCGGGTGAATCCGCCAGCTTTTATTCTCGCGCGCTATGACGCTGAGTTCTGGAATCAGATCGGCGTCGAGCTGTCGCCCATTGCGGTGCCGTACCCGGAGTACAAGTTCCAGTACACCTCCGCAGGGGGAAACACCGGTCAGACGTCGAGCATCAGGCTCGACACCCCCACCCTTGAAGCGCTGGCCGCGACGCTCGTCGAGAAGATCCGCTGGGTGAAGTCGGCAGCCGGGCAGCGCTCACTGATGACCGCCCGACTGCGAGGCCAGATCAAGGAGCGCGATCGTTTTGCCTGCGTGCAGTGCTACGTCTCCGTGGCCGCCGAACCGCACCTACTGCTGGAGGTCGACCACATCATGCCCGTGTCCAAAGGCGGTCTCAGCACGTCCGAGAATTTGCAGACCCTCTGCTGGCGCTGTAACCGTTCCAAGGGCTCAAAGATCGTCGCGTAGCTCGATCCACGGGAACTCGGTTCAGCGCCCCAGCTCAGGGAACTGTTTCGTGGCGGCGGCCGGACCCTCCCCATTAGTGAACAACTCAGGGAAGCGTTGACGGCGCTCGGTGAGGTCAGATCGAGAATCCAGTGTTGCTCCGTCAGCGCTGAAAAGATGGTCCGAACGGGCAGCTGTGAATTCTGCGCTGCGTGGCGGCGCGAGTCAGTCTTGGTTAGTTAGACCCAGCTTGTTCTTGAGGACGCCACCACTACCGGGAATTGTGTATCGGTCGTCAGCGGCCATTTCTGGCTTCGCGCTCCTCGTCCACAATGCGCGCCAGCGCCCGGTGCATCTCAGCTCGTGCGGCTTCCGGTGTCACTTCGCCCGTGAGGACCTGTCGTGCGCGAGCCATCGTTTCTGCACTCGGGTAGTGGCCAGCAAGCTGCTGCCCCTTCTCGATGACGGCCAGGGCCTGCTCAACGTCGATGTCAGGGTCGTCGGGAGGGGTTGAAGAGGAGTCTTTGGTTGTCATTTTCTGTTACCTTCCGGTGAGTATCGTGATTCTGGTGGACGGTCTATGGAACTGCAACCCTCGGTGTCGGTCGCGCAGCCAGACGTAGCCGAAAAACTTGCGCTGCGTTGCTTCAGCGATTTGGCACATGGGCGTTGCAGAAGGACGGCTACTGGTAGGCCTCGCGGCGATGCGCCACTCGGACGACCGTTACGACAAGCACGTCGTCGACGACCTCGTACAGCACACGGTAGTCGCCGATGCGGATTCGCCACGCGTTGCTGTGACCGGTGAGTTTCTTGCATCCAACAGGACAGGGATCGTGTTCCAGCTCGGCAATGCCAGCGAGGATGCGGCGCCGTGTTCCAACGTCGAGCTTGCGTACTTCCTTGGCGGCCGCGGTGGTGAAGTCAACGCGGTAGGAACTCACTCGTTGAGCTCGGAGACCAGTTCGCTCAGGCTGACGCGTTCACCGTCATCAGCTGCTTTCGCTGCCTGGTATTCAGCGTCGTCCCTGTGCATTTCGAGCTGTTCCAGGAGCTCAAAATCTTCGGGTCCGATGAGCACGGCCGCCGTCTTGCCATTCTTGGTGATCTGCACACGCTCGTGACCATAGTTAGCCCGGCCAACAGCATCGGCGAGACCCCCGCGAAGCGCTCGAATCGTGACGGATGAGGTGATCGTGTCCATGATCTAATTCAAGCACTTGTGTACACATTAGGTATAAGTGCAAATGTGTACAGAGATTAGCAAACCAGCCCACGTGTCCACTGACCCGGCAGCACTATAGGGCAAGTCCTCAGTGCGCTCGAAGGCGAAGGAACGGTAGACGATCCGTTGCTCCCTTTACCAAGCTGAACAAATGATAAACACAATCCCCCTTTGTAGGACGCGTGTGGGCGGCGTTCAGGTCTAGGTCAAGCGCTCAGTCAACGTTCGGCCAGTCGCTGGTCAGGTACGCCTCTACAGCGCGGTGACGGAACGAATAGGGCTTGCCGCGCTCGATGATGCCGCGCACTGAATCCAACCGCTGCGAGGTGGGCCCGGCGTCTGTGGTTTTGGCGAAGCCCATGTCCTGTGATCAGCTCGCTCAGCAGTTGATAACTTTATCAAGCGGTCTGGCGTGGGTTGGGAGGGCAAGGAGCGAAGCGACCTTCGGCACGTCGTTGATCTGTGTTAATCTCAGGACACTACATCCCCCACGCCTCTCTCGGAAGCGCACTTGGGGGATTTTCTTTGCCCGGGCATGCGGCGCACGGGCAGATTTATGGCTGGCGGATGGCGCGGGTGAAGCCAGCGGCAAACAGCGCCGTTAGCGCCCACCCGGAGAGCGTCAGCAGGATGCCGGCCCCCGCGACAAACTGCCCATTCGTCGTTGACGTGGCACGGCACAACGTGCCGGTGCTGGTGCTGGTGCTCACAAGCGGGATGGCCATATCGACGGCGACTTGGACCCTCTCCACGACGGTGCAGGGCGTGCCGGTGCCGGTGTGGGCTAGCGCGCCAGGAATGAGGGCAATCCCCAGTGAGATCAGGAGGACAAGGCCAACCCAGATCAGTGCACGCCACGGCTGGTACCCATAGCCGAGGGTGACCTTCGTGATCCCGGCCCACGTTTTCGCAGAACGTGTCAGATCGCCGCGTTCAACCTGATCGTCCCGTTGCGCCATCAACGCCCGGCGTGCGTCCCTGTCGTGGCCAGCGGCCCGCGCGACCGTAGCCAATTGCTGGTATGGCTGCGGCGTGTAGCCGGTTGTACCCTTCCGCAGAAGTTTCAACCATCGGTCAAAACCCACGCTCGGATACCCGTTATACACCAGCCCATCAACTACCCACTTCATGCCCGTAACCTTACGATTTACACTCGCGTCGTCCACATGCAGTGCCCCGGTGATGTGTGCGCCCGGGAGGCGCACTGCACCATCGTCGCTGTGTCCGGTGGCAGTAAACCCTTCATCAAGGAACGCATCCCCGACGACGGTCACACCATCGGCGGCCAGGGCCGGGCCGGTGTCGTTCTTGACGGCCGCGCCTCTCATACTCAGTTGCCCGGTGATGTGCGCGCCCAGGAGGCGCACTGCACCATCGTCGCTGTGTCCGGTGACAGTAAACCGTCCGTTAAGGAACGCACCGCCGACGACGGTCACACCATCCGCGACCAGGGCGGGGCCGGTGTCGTTAGTGACGTCCGCGCCTCTCATGCCCAGTTGCCCGGTGATGCGTGCGCCCAGAAGGCGCACGGCGCCCTGCTCGCTGTGTCCGGTCGGAATTTGTCAAGGCGAATGAGGCCAGTGGGAGTTTAGGCGGCTAGTTCGAGCCCTTCGTTCTCGGTGGGTTTGTCGGCTGGTTTGTTGATCCAAGCCGTCGCGGGAATGGACAGGATCTTTGGTGCGTGGCTGGTGCTGAATCGCTCGGGGAAGCGTGCGCGGGCCGCCTCCAACGTCGCTGTTCGTTCGATGGCCTTCGCCTCGGCGAGGCCGTAGTGCACGTCGGCGGGCGTGTTCAGGCCGATTCCGGAGTGGCGATGCTCGTGGTTGTAGCCATCGACGAACGAGGCCAGGAACGTCTTCGCGTCGGCGAGGGAGCCGAATCGTTCGGGGAACGTCGGAGCGAATTTCAGGGTCTTGAACCACGCCTCGCTATAGGGATTATCGTTACTCACCCGCGGCCTCGAATGCGACTTGGTGACCTCCAGATCCGACAGCAACGCCGCGACGGTCTTGGACGTCATCGACGTGCCGCGGTCGGCGTGCACGACCTGCGGGAGGCCGTGAATGCCGAAGATTTCTTTCATCATGTCCACCGCTAGCTCTCCCGATTCTGAGGCGTGAACATACGCGCCGACGATGTAGCGCGAGTAAATATCGATCATCACGTAAGCATCGAAGTACTTCCCCTTGACCGGGCCAGCAAGCTTCGTAATATCCCAGCTGAGTACCTGGCCCGGTCCCGTGGCGATCAATTCGGGGATCGCCCGTGCCGGGTGGCGGGCCAGGCGGCGACGGTCCTTGACCTGCTGATTCTCGTTCAACACCCGATACATCGTTGAAATGGAGCACAAGTAGGTGCCCGCATCGAGCAGCTGCGCGTAGATCTGGATCGGCGGCAGGTCAACGAACGAGTCCGAATTGACGACGTCGAGAATCTGCCGGCGGTCGACATCATCGATCTTGTTCGCCGGGATCGGCGCCGGCCCGGCCACCGGGATGCGTGGTTTCCGGGTGGCGGTCGCGCGAGGGATCCCGACCAAGTCGGCCGCGACGCGAGTCGAGATCCCTCGGCTGGCCAGTTCGCGATACGCGGTCATTACGGCTTCGTGTGCGGTGTTTCGTCCCGCGAGCTCTTCGAAAGACTTTCGAGTAGCTCGTGCATTTTTGACATGATTTCAAGCGCCACCCCCGTCGTTTCGAGGCGTTGCTCGGTCTTGCTCAGCTGGCGGCGCAGCCGGGCGATTTCCGCTTGTTCCGGCGTTAACCGACCAATCTTCTCGCCGGGTTTCTTCCCCGCAAGAACACCGGCGTCACGCAGCTTTCGCCACTCCGTGATCTGCGAGGAGTAGAGCCCTTCGGCGCGCAGATACGCACCGCCCTCATGGGCTTTGATGGCCGCGTCATACGCAGCCAGATAGGCAAGCTTCTGTGCTGGGCTGAACGACCTTCTCGAGGTCGGACCACCAGCTCGGGGTCCGGGACTACTCATATGACTATCGTCGCGCACGGCGATCAAAGACGGGCTGGACATGGTTATGATTCCTGATTCTCGCCCTACGTCAAACGGCGGACTTGCTCTTAGCTACTGGCCTCACCCAACCCTGACACGTAGGGATGCGCTGGCCGCCTATCTGAAGGGCCTCGCCCAGGAGGACAACGAGGCGAAGAAGAGGGGCTTCTACGTCGATCTCCGAGCGGATGGCTCGTTCACGGTGCCACATGAGATCGACAGGCCACTCCTGAGGTTTCAGATCTGGGAGGCCGCTGACATGATCCAGTGGTTCCTCGTCGAAGACCATATGCGAGCCAGCCTAACGGGCAGGCAGGCCTCCTCGACCGAGGACATTGAGGGATTGCTCGGAGCCGTCTTGGCTCGCGGCTCGGACGACTAGTCTTGCCCCCGGTTAGGGAACCCAGGTGCCCCGCTAGTGCGGATATGCGCGATCATCACTAGTAAAAGACCACCCCCGTGAAGTGAGATAAGGCTAACCAGAAGAAGCGGTCTTGGATCGAATCGAAGGATGTCGGCGGGGGACGCTAGGCTCGGTTTCACCCAACCTGGGAGAGATCCGTGCCCCTGACTGCGTATGACGGTGAGCGCCAGTACCAAGCGCCCTTCATCGCGGATGAAGACTGGTTAGAGCTCAAGAAGCTCAAGCTCACCCTGATCTGCGGTACCCGCGGTATTCCTCGCCGATCCAAGCTCGGAACGAAGCACTTCTACCACTACGACCTCGCCGCGTGCGATTTCGAGCACAAGCCGGAATCTCCGGAGCATCTGCGCATCAAGACCGTGGTGATGCTCGCTGCTCGCGAAGCTGAATGGGAAGCCAACGAGGAGGTACGTGCGCCCGACGGAAGCTGGATTGCAGATGTCATGGCCACCCGAGGGGATCGTCAGTACGCGTTCGAGGTCCAATGGTCCAAACAGATCCACTCCGTCTATCAGGCACGTCAGGACCGGTACGCGAAGGACGGTGTGGAATGCCTTTGGCTCGTCCGCCACATCAAGTACCTCACGGATGGAGTGACGGCCGCCCTCGGTGTCGCCATCGTCGACGACGACCCGGTGGTTCGCGACGGGACCTGGACGCCAAGCACGCCGGGCACGCCGGAGATCCCGCTCGCTCCCGTCATCATCGCCGTCCTGAACAGTCAGCTCCGCTGGGCACCTGCCCGGCGCGGCACCATCGCCGCATCGACCAGATGGGGCGTGCAGGCGTGTAACAGTTGCGGCGCCCACTCGATCACATTCCACAGCGTCGGCCGCGCAGAGAAGGCGTGCGAACTCTGCGAGGGCACCTGGACGGAGGGCAAAGACCTGCCCGACGCGGTGTCCGCCGGAGACCTCAACCTCGACCTGCCACAGGCATCGTTGGCTGTGCCGGAGAGCCCGTCGCACCCGGGAGACCCGACCGACCTTGCGTGGGGGTTCTCGTGCCCTGGGTGCGCGGCTCGTTTCGCGTGGCTTGATCAAGCGTGGCTTGCAGATGCCGCCGAGATCCGCACGGACGAGAGAGACACAGAGCTCCCGGCGCACTGGTGCCACCCCGGTTGGCGGGGCTCCACCATCCAGCACGTCCTCGAAGCGCTCCGCCACCCGCCGGCGCCTCTCTCCGCCCGGGCAGCCGGGCCTCGCAGCCCGGTCGCGGACGCGGAAGTACGGCATGCCCAGAGCGGCAGGTTCGCGCCGGTTATCTCGAAGGCAACCTGGTCGGCCCGGGTCGAGAGCATGCAATCGTGGGTGTGGATGCTTGCCTACCACCAGCGGCGGGCCCTCGCCGAGGTCGCGGAGCAGATCAAGGCTGACGCGAAGGCTGCCGCGCAGGTAGAAGCCCTGCGCGTCATACGGGAAGAGGACGCCGCCGCCCAAGCTCGGAGTGCGGAGCGCCTGTCAAACCTGGCGGCTATCCGCAAGGAGCGCGAACGAGTCGTCGCGCGGGAGCGGCTTGAGGGTGGTTCGGTTCGCGCGATACCGGTTGACGCCGAGGGGCGGGCGATGATCACGGACCCGAGCCGAGCTGCGGACCTGAAGGCGTATCAGGAGCGCCTAGCTAGGGAATGGTTGCTACCGCGTGTGGTGCGTCCACCGACACCGACACCGACGGCTACCGACACAGCGCGGGACGGGGACGGGGACGACGGATCGTAACGCCCGAAGTTGGCAGTCGCACCTGTCGTGCGGGTGCAAGGGCGGGGCCGCCTCGGGCGGGTGACCCTGAAAGTAGTGCCCGTCATGAGGGATGTGCGGTGGCCAAGTCTTTCACCATGCTCAGTGCATTCGGCATGGGGGGCAAAATGGTGGTGCTAATCATCCTTTCGTACGAGGCCATACTCTGGACGATCATGGGTGCGTCTGTGGAGAACAATGAGCCGGTCGCGTACATCGCCTGCGCCTTGGCAGTCTTCGGCCCAATGCTTTTTGGTCCGGCCTTCTTCCGCTGGCTCAATGATCGACCAAGACGGCTCGAAGAGGCGCGCGTGGACAGAGAAATCGAACGACGCAGAAGCGGTAACTAGTGAGAGCACGAAGCGACGAATCGGCCGCCCGGGCAAGGGATTACATCTACCCGGTCATCACGCGGCCACCCTGAATTGGCGTAGCCCTTGCCGTGGTCTGCGCGCCGACGAGGACCCCCGTCCAGTTCTCGACCTCCCCGCGCGGCAGCCAGCCCTGTCGGCAGCCGGACCAAATCAAGATTGAACTCAGCGCGCAGCGCGTCAAGGTCTCGGTCCCGGCCTGCGTTGAGAGAGCTCTGTTGACTCGAGGAGGCTCGCTCGCACCCTGATCGAGATTGTTATTGTTTGTTATGAAACTCGAGTTTCATAACAAACAATAACGAGTTGGACGGGCAGCACCGCTGACCATCGCCCTGCGCAGTGGGCGCGCCAGCAAATGGATTCTTCAGGCGAAGCTTTGTCGAATTCAATGGGCACTGAGAGGTACCCGTTTCGCCGTCCAACGCTCACCCTAGACTTTGGGCCAAGATTCAGAAGGGAACCCAGGTGCTCCGCTAGTGCGGATATGCGCGATCATCACGGGTATGGAACCACCCCTTGAAGTGAGGTGAGGCTGAACAGAAATAAGGGCGGAGTACTCTCATCTTCTGCGAAGAGGGTGTGTGAAAGATGCGCTAAGTCGCGTGCGGACGCTACGCTCAAGGTCAAATGAGCGCTGACCTCTTTATCTCTTATGCATGGACTTCCGATGAGCATCGCGAGTGGGTTCGCCTGCTCGCGAGCCAACTTCATCAACTTGGTTACGTCGTGCAGATCGACGAGGCCGTCGACTACGGCGCTAGCCTGAGCGGCTTCATGCGCGAGGTGACCGACGCGAGACACGTCCTGCTCGTGGTAGACGAAAATTATGTTGAACGTGCTGATCACAGGCCGGAGTCGGGCGTGGGCATCGAGACGAAGTGGATTAGCGCGGTCCATGCAGATAAGTCGTCGACGTGGCTATCCGCCTTGTGGGTGCGCAATCCAGACCGCCGTCTGCCTACATGGTTAGACGGCCTCGACCCGAAGGGCTTTGACTTTAATGCAACACCCGTCGACAACGACTTCCCCGGTGCCACGCAACTCAATGAGATCTGGCGGTGGGTTGAAGGTCTGCCAGCGAGTGCGGCCAACGCCATCCCCTTGGCGGAGATGCGTAGGCGGTCGGCAAGGCTCGAGCGCATGGACGTCCTCCGTGACCCAGGTCAGTACGCGAGCCCGTCGCTGAGCGGAAAGGCCACTTTCCGACACAGCGACCATCGGGAGTACACGATCGGGTACGACGAATATGAGTTCAAGATCCAATTTAGCGGGCGTCGACATGACAGCGTGTTCGTCTACGCTGACGGAGGATTAGAGGCACTCGGGCTGATCACAAGCGAGACCTACGATCCGGCAAATGTTGAGAGTTTTCTTCGAACGGCGCGAACTGCGCAGCCGCTGGCTGGGCAAATGGTGGTTCTCCTCAACGCCACAGGGGCACTTTGCGTCATTACGATCGACGAGGTGCAGGCCGAGGTCAACGACGAGGTCTATACCCCTGCACACGTCACTTTCAGCTGGGAAGTCCTAACGCCGTAGAGACCGTTCCGCTAGCGCATCAGCGACGCTCTACGTAACGGTTCACTTCTACAAGGTCTGCTGCGAATAGCGCATTGGGAGCTCGCCAGCCATGCTTCAATGAGAGGAAGCCTCGTGGTCGTCGGTCCGGTTCTCACGGTCGGTCACCGCGGCCATGTGGTCGTTGGTATTTGAGCACGTAGCGCAGCACTGTGGTGTCTATTTTACCCTTTTCACCCGCATTCCCGGCGTGCTGAGCAGCCCTAGCGCCTCTCAGACGAGCAGATCCAGATAAGCGCGCACAGTGGCGGTGCCCGGCGCGATCTCGGTGAGTCCGTGGTCGACGATCGTGATGATCGAGGTGTCATCGGTGCCCTCGATCACCATGGGCACCAACATCGTTCGCAGTTCGGCACGCCCAGGTCGCTGGAATGATCGAGCACCTGCAGCAGCAGCTCGTACTCGTCGTCGACGACCTCCAGACGATCGCGGATCCCGACGCGGCCCAGGCTCAGATCGAGTCAGTGACCGCTGACGCAGCCGAGCAGGTCGCGTCAGCTGCCGCCCGCGCCAACCGGGCCGAGACCGCCATGCATGAGGCCGAAGCCAATCGGGCCGAGGCCGACGCGGCCGCTGAGGAATCCGCCGCCCAGGTCGACGACCTCTGCACCGCCCTCAAGGCACTCGAGCAGCGTGCGGCCACCTTGGAGAAGGATCTGGTCATCGCGCGTGAGTATCCCGAACGGGCCACCGCAGAGATCGCCACGCTGACAGACCAGAAGGCCGCTCTGAGCGCCGAGAACACAGCAACGACAGGCACAGCTAGTCGAGGCCCGGGAGATCGTCACAACGACCGCAACGGCCAAGGACGAGGCACTGGCGGCCGCGCGGGACGCGGCCGTGCGTGCGGACGCCGCCACGGCGCGCGCCGAACGCGCCGAGGCGGAGGCTACGAGCACCCGCGGCCAGCTTGACCAGGTCCGGACCGAGCGAGAGAGCGCACGGGCGGAAGCGCTCGTGCTCACCGGGCGCTTAGCAACGGTAACCAGCGAACGCGACAGCGCCACGGCCGAGACCGCGAGGGAGCGTTCCTATGTCGAGCAGCGAGTCACAGACGTGCGGGCCGCCTACGAGCAGCAAATTGCCCTGCTGCGCGCCGACCTGGAGCAGTCACGGAGGAACGGGCGCGAATAACGGCTCAGTGCGGTAGAACAGGCGTCGCCGCGAGGACCGCGAACGCGATCCCGCTTCTCCGGGGGGTGGTGCATCGCTACTGCCCGAATTTGTCACCCCATCCGACTGGGACGAGAGGCATGGCTAATCTTGAGCAGCTGACATACGGCTAAATTTGCAGGTGTGAGTGGAAAAAAGTCGAAGGAAGCACGACGCGCAGAGCGGCAACGTCCCGCATATCTCGTGAATGCGCGGTTCGCGAACGAATCGGCAGACCGGGTGCTTGCCGTCGACGCTTCCCGAGTGCCACTCAGCCGAACAAACCAGTTCATCGTCGGGTGGCTACGTGCGTCCTTCGAGCAGAGCAGAGTCATCGCCACGCTGACAGCAGCAAACATGGCTCCGGCAGCCGCTCCCAACCGACGAATGTTTGCGGAGATAGCGCTCCGATTGCATTGGCTTCACGATCTTGCGCCGGAGGATCGCGCGGGGGCAGTGGACGCAATGCTCGAACACGAACGCGAGCAGACCGTGAAAACTCTCGAACATATGCGGGTCATGGGCTGGGACAGCTCTGTTGACCTGACTGACATGAACGCGTTTGTTTTGGATGAGACCAAGAACGGTCGCATCAAAGACCAAGCGCGGAAAATTGCCGCGGCAGCCCACTCCACTGACGTAAAGAACGCAGGGCTCTTTCGAGCATGGCGCGAGGAGTCCTCGTATGCGCACGCCTCAGGGTTTCTGGCCGGTGCATATGCACCGGCCAGTAACAACACGCTAGGAGAGGGAAATCCCCCGGTCAGTGATCCTGACCTGGAGGCCCACCGCCTGGTGACTCTTTTCGTAGTTACACTCGCGCACCGACTTCTCATCGAGAATCAGACAGCAGAGGAAGTCGCGATGTCGTTTGTCGATGCCTTTTTCCAGGTTCAATAAGCAGCAGGCCCGTCACGAGGGCGTCGACGTGAACCTAGGGGCGGCCCAGGATCTCCCGGACTCCGATTTGGATATTCTCGCCGAAAATCCACGCCTGTGCTGAGTCAGTGTATGGCAAACGGCATTGGAGGTCACCAGTCTCCTTGTCGAAGGAGTAGTCGGCTTCCCACGTCTGTTTTCCCGAGGCCGACTTGAACGTCGCGCGGACACGAAAGCCCTGCACTGAGACGTCCTTAAGGCGTGCCATATTCCAAGTTGAGGCGTCCACGACCGCGCGAAAGTTAGAATCCGTCAATTCCGCCATTAGGCACCTTCTCCGTCACCGCCGAACCGAGCAATCCTCCTAGAATCCTAGCCGCCGCGACGATCCGTAACGTCAGCCCTGAGTACCAGCGGCACGGGCGACCCCCTAACCACCGCAGGCGAGGTCACGCGCAGAGCTTTTCCCGAACTCAACTCTAGAGCGGAGTCGGTCAGCATCCGGGCAAAAAGAAAGGCCCCGTAACCAGTAAAATTCCGGGTCAAAAAGTTTTTATGTGTAGCGGGAGCGGGAATTGAACCCGCGACACCACGATTAGCCGGCCCTAGAAGCGCTGCCCCGCTTCACCCGTGGCGTCGGCTCCCGGCCCCATTCGGCAGCTCGATAGCACGCTCATGCGTCCAGCCGCGGCAGTCGTCGTGGGACAGGCGCGAGCCCTCAGGAGAAGCACCCGTGAAGTACCGGTTTTAAAAAGCAGAATTCCCTGCGGATTTCCCTGAACTCCCGCGGATTTACGCGGATCTCCGGTGGATGGAAGCGTGTACCGTTCGTATCGCCGGATTCTCAACCTTTGCGACTCTGCTCGCACCCACGATAAGTATGTGTACAGAAGTGCAAACCCCTCCCAACTCCCTTGATTTTGTGCGCGCCCAGGGGGTTCCTGAACTTGAGTTGTTGTCGCGAAAATTGTGTATGACGCTTGAACGTCAATATGCCTGCTTCCCTTCTTTCGTATGGGCCGCACCGCTTCCGGACCACTACACATTACGACGACGGTGAATGTGTAAGGGTGTGTATTCGAGAGACACGAACCACACAGCAGATTCCCAGACATGTTGGGCGTGTCGAGCAGACGTATCCCCGTGCGCATATCGGTAGCGAACCGTGGCCGTGACCAATGCGAGGACGTCGAATCGGCTGCTCTCGAGCCGCCACAGAGCACGATGGGGGTCGTCGCCAGGAAGGCACAGGTTACGCGGCAGTTATGTGGTTCACCACTCACCGCATGCCTCAACTCGCACTTGCTCACACCCACTCACAGATGTTCCGTTACCGCTGCGTTACCGCTGGGTCAATCCCGGCAAAGAAAAACCCCCTACTTCCCAGTTAAACACTGGAATGTAGGGGGTTTTTCGTGGCGGTACCGGTGGGATTTGAACCCACGGTGGAGTCTCCCCCACACGACTTTTCGAGAGTCGCACCTTCGGCCGCTCGGACACGGTACCGAGGGAGAGCTTAGTTCACTCTGCGCCCCCGCGCGAATTGAGATTGACCGGCGACTTCTCACCCTCGCGTTGTATTCTCGGCGGATGCGAAAATTGACCTCGGGCATCCGCTCTCTCGTGATCACGGCCGGTATTGGTGTGGCCGCTGGTATGCGTCTGAGGAGCTTTCGCGAGCGTCTGGCGGCCGATTCCGCGGCGCTGAATGACACGCTTCCGGTACACTCGCTCTGGTGGCGCACCCATGCCAAGGAGCGTGGCGAGCTACTGTACGTGGCCATCGGTGACAGCGCAGCGCAGGGCATTGGCGCCAGTCACCCGGGCAACAGCTACGTGGGCATTCTGGCCGACCAAGTGCGCGTCGCCACGGGCCGCACGGTGCGCGTGATCAACCTGAGCGTGTCGGGGGCGACGGTTCGGCTCGCCGTGCAGGATCAGCTGCCGCGCTTCGCTAGGTTGTCCCCTGACCTCGTGACGGTAGCCATCGGCGCCAATGACATCGCCGACTGGGATGCCGCAGTGTTCGAAACCGGCATTCGTCGCGTGTTTGAGGCGCTGCCGTCCCATGCTCTCGTAGCGGAGCTACCCTGCTTTCACCTGCCGGCAGCCGAGCGCAAGGTGGCCGAGGCTAATCGCATTCTGCACATCGTGGCTGCCGAACGGGGTCTCACCGTGGTGCCCCTGCATGCGGTGACGAAGCGTCCGGGGATGCGCAGCGTCGCGACGCACGTGGCGAAGGACCTCTTTCACCCGAATGATCGCGGTTACCAGGTGTGGGCCGACGCATTTCGTCCGTCCCTCACAGCCAGCGTCGAACAGCGTTTCACACCGACCGACACCCCCGAGCCCGAGAGTGTCCGAGGCCGCGGCTAGGCTCGTTTACATGGCTAAACCCGTCTCCACCTTCCGCTGCACCGAGTGTGGCTGGACCACACCCAAATGGGCTGGCCGCTGCGGCGAGTGCCAGCAGTGGGGCACCGTGCAAGATGCCGGGCAGTCGGTGGGCATCATTCGCAGCCTCAAGGCCACCGTGCTGAGCGGCGAGGGCATCGCTCGCTCCATTACCCACGCCCAAACAGATGCCGCCGCGCACTGGCCCACCGGAATCAACGAATTCGATCGCGTGCTGGGCGGTGGAATCGTTCCCGGTTCCGTCATTTTGCTCAGCGGCGAGCCGGGCGTGGGTAAATCAACGCTCCTGCTCGAGGTGGCGTCGAAGGCCGCGGCCGCCAAGTCCCGGGTGCTCTACGTGAGCGCCGAGGAATCCGTGAACCAGGTGCGCCTGCGGGCCGAACGCACCAACGCTCTGCAGCAGGAACTTTACATCGCGGCCGAAACCGACCTCGGCATCATTTTGGGCCAGATCGACGCGATCAAACCCGACCTCCTCATTGTGGACTCGGTGCAGACGGTCTCCAGTGCGCTCTCCGACGGCTCCGCGGGGATGCCCAGCCAGGTGCGGGAGGTGGCATCCACTCTCATCCGCGTGGCCAAAGACCGTGATCTGCCGGTGCTGCTGGTGGGTCACGTCACGAAGGACGGCTCGATCGCGGGACCCCGCGTTCTCGAGCACCTGGTGGACGTGGTGTGCCAGTTCGAGGGCGACCGCCAGACCTCCCTGCGTTTTGTGCGGGCGCTCAAGAACCGCTTCGGCCCCACCGACGAGGTGGGCTGCTTCACCATGACCGGTGAAGGCATCGAAGAAGTCCCCGACCCCAGCGGCCTGTTTCTCAGTCGCGGCGCCGAACCGGTGTACGGCACCTGCGTCACGATCACCATGGAGGGCCGCCGCGCCATGCCGGTGGAGGTACAGGCGCTGGTCACAAAGACGTCGGCCCCGAACCCCCGCCGCGTCACGAGCGGAATCGATGCCGCCCGCGTGGCCATGCTGCTCGCCGTGCTGCAGGAGCGCGTGAAAATGGATCTCTCGGGAATGGACGTGTACGTGTCCACGGTTGGCGGCATCCGTCTCACCGAACCGGCCGCCGACTTGGCCATTGCCCTCGCCATCGCCTCGGCCATGACCGGGCTGGCTATCGGGCACGAGGTGGTGGCGTTCGGCGAAATCAGCCTTGCCGGCGAGATTCGCGGCACGTCCGCGGCCAAACAGCGAGCCAACGAGGCGAAACGACTGGGCTTCAGCACTCAAGTGGATGCCGTGAGCGGCTCCATCCAGTCGGCCGTGGCCTACGCACTCACCACCGGCCAGGACCCGCGCGATGCCGAACTCAACGAGGCCTTCCGCTAGAGAACTGCGCAGGCGCGGGGCTAGTCGAGGCTGCTGATGTCGTGGGCCGCGCCCTCGCCGGGCTGCTCGCCCAGCGCGCGCATGAGGTCGGCCGGGGCGGCCTGCATCACATGCGGACCGGCAATGTCGAAGAACACCATTTCGAGGGTGCTCTCGTGCACGGTGAGAAATTCGCGCAGCCACTGGCCGTCACCCACCATCACCTGCGGGTTGACGTCATCGGGCACCATTCGCGCGTAGTTCTCCGCGGATGAAAACAGCAAGAGCATGCGCTTGTCGGTTCCCTCGCGACCAAAGACGCGCACCTGCTCAGCCTGCCCGTTCACCACGAGCTGCGGAATGATCATCACGTCATTGCGGAGCGCGTAGGCGACCGCCACCACGTCCTGGGCGGCGAGGGCCGCAGAAAGGGCCTCGGAGTGAGTGGGGGCGGCGGGCTCTTGGTCTGGGGAAAGCGAATCAGTCACCCCCTCATTCAATCAGGCTCAGTGGGGTAAAGTCTCACAACACCGAGTGAGCGCCAGGAGTCAACCAGACGTCAGTAGAGCAGCATCTGCTTCGGGCTCGACGAGGCGATGCCGTCAACCGTGACGTTGAGATAGTACGAGGCACCACCGCCGGGAGCGGCGTCGCGCGTGGGTTCGGCGCAGGTGGCAACGGCGGAACGGGTGCGATCCCAGGTGATGGGTACCGAGGAGCTCACGGCAACACCGGGCTTAAGGGTTACCAGGGAATCGACGGCATCGGTCTGGCAGTCCGTTGAGGTCCAGTAGGTGTCGTTGCCGCTCGTGACCGTGAACACCTGCGCTGTTGTGCCGGCGTTGATCACGCACGTGTTGGTGCCGTTGTTGATAAGACTGAGCGACAGAAGCGGGAACTCCCCCGGGTTGTAGGAGCTCTTGTCGGTCAGAGCATCAACCGTGACGTTTTCGGGCGCGCAGGGAGCTCCATCGACAGCGGCCACGGGGGTCGGGGCGGGGCTCGTCGAGGCATCCGCTGCACTGCTCGACGGTTGCGTCGAGGAGTCTGCACCCGGTTCACCACTGCTGGACCCCGGTCTCACGACCACCAACACAATGATGACCACAAGGGCGAGAAATCCGAGGAGAACTACAAGGCGACGGCGCCGGTATACCCTGCTGGATTGGCGGCCGATTGGCTGCTTGATGGTCGACATGCCCCTAGGTTAACGATGTTGCCCACCCACACCCGGTAACAATGAGCGTGTCGGTGAGAATTACTCCGGAATTGGAGAGTGCGTGGTGACAACCCGAGAATTTCCGGTTGTCACCACGCACTCCGAGAGCCGCAGACGGGCGTTATGCTCGTTGATCGGCGACTTCGGTACTGCTGTTACTTTTTGAGCCTCACGTCAGTCCAGCCGATCACGTCACCGTTGGCATTCTGAGCGGAGAGCGTCGTTGTGCCGGGCTTGAGCGTCTGGTCGAGGGTGACGCTCACGGTACCGTCAGCACTCACGAGCAACCATCCACCCAGGTTGTTGGCCTGCTTCTTCTCGAAGAGCCACACCGACACGTAGGTATCGGCGTACTCGGCGCCCACGTTGACAACCACGGTGGCTCCGGCTCCATAGGAAGCCTTGTCGGTGTCGATGGCGTTCTTGAGCGCCTTCGTCAGCGATTTCTCAGCAACCGCGGTGGGCGCATCCACTGGCTCGGCGTTGACCGTCACCGCAGCGGCGAGGCGCACAACGGTGCCCGACGGTGCGGCGGTCATGGTGAGCACACTGTTTTCGACGGCGTCGGCCGGTACCGTCAGGGTGACGTTTGCCGTTCCAGCCGCGTCAACGGATGCCGTTCCCACGTCGATGCCATCCCAGCTGAGCGCCAGCTCCGTGTTCTTCGGGGAACCGAGCGAGGTGAGGTTGAGGTCACCCACTGTGAAGGAGACGGTGTCGCCCGGCTTCACGGCGGCGGTCGGTGCCCCCGTGATCGAGGCCTGGTTGGCCTTGAAGGACGGCGCCAGGTTCGGGTTGTTCTGGAGGTAGGAGACCCAGGCGTCCCGGTCCACGAGACCCGAGTCACGAGTGTTGGTTCCGTTTCGGAACTCACGGAAGTTATCGCCACCCGTGAGGAGGAAGTTGAACGAACCGATGCGGTAGCTCGTTGCCGCATCAAGCGCCACGCCGTCAATCCAGATGCCCGTGATGCGGTCGCCCGCGGCCCGGGTCTGGTCGAACGTGTAGTTGACGTTGTCGCTCAGACCCAGCTGCAGGAACGGTCGGCTCGGAATCGTGCCGTCCGCGTTGGTCTGCCACTGCTGCTCCAGAACGGTCTTGAACTGCGCGCCGGTGAGGCTCGTGGTCCAGAGGTTGTTCAGGAACGGGAGCACCGCGTTCGCCTCGGCGTACGTGATCACACCATCAGGAGCGAACGAGAGATCCGCGCGCATTCCACCCGGGTTGACGATGCCAATTTCGGCCCCGCCAATGGTGGGGTCGGCCAGCGATGCCCGCAACGAGTTCGCGACCAGGCTACCCATGGTGGAGGGAGCCATCCGGTTCTCGGCGCACGGAGCCACTCCACCCAGGCAGGCCCGGGTGATGTCGGCGGTCAATGTTCCGACCGGCACGTTGCCGAGCACGGCTGCCTGAGCCAGCGCAGCGTTCGTGATCGTCTGCACTTCGGCAACACGCGGGTACGTGGCCACCAGTTCGGCGTCGAGCGCCGCGCTGGTCACCCCGGTGGCGGGAACAACGCGCTTCACGTTGCGGTTCGTCACCGTGGTGGTGTCACCCGAGATGGAGTCGTAGTTGAGAACAACCTGACCGATGTTTTCGCCGTAGCTGCCTGTCTGCAGCACCGGGCGGGTCACGCCGTCGGCGGCACCGGGAACGGGTGCATCCCACGCGTACTGCTTGTGCGTGTGACCGGTGAAGATGGCGTCGACCTCAGCCGACGTTCCGTTCACGATGTTCTCGAAGGCACTGCCGGTGAGGGCGAGTTCCTGCTCGAGGGTGGCACCATCGGGGGTGCCTGCTCCGGCGCCCTCGTGGTACTCGGCGATGAGGACATCCGCTTCACCGTTTGACTCGTCACCATCGGTGAGAGCGGATGCGACGCGGTTGACGGCCTCGACCGGGTTACCGAAGCTCAGCGTCGCGATGCCGTTGGGTGAGACGAGAGACGGGGTCTCCTCGGTGACGGCGCCGATCACTCCGACCCGCACACCGTCGACCAGGATGATCTCGAACTCCTGCATGGCCGGCGTCGTGGTGCCGGCGAGGTAGACGTTGGCTCCGAGGTAGCTGAAGTTGGCGGCGTCGGCCACTCGACCCTGCAGGTCGGCGAAGCCCCGGTCGAACTCGTGGTTTCCCACGCCCGACGTCTTCAGGTCGAGCGCGTTGAGCATGTCGATCGTGGGCTGGTCGTTCTGCGACGATGACGCGAACAGCGACGCGCCAATGTTGTCGCCGTCGGAGAGGAACAGGGTGTTGTCGTCTCCGTACTCGGCACGCAGCTTCTCCACGGTTCCGGCGAACTTGACGGTGTTGGCGTCAATACGGCCGTGGAAGTCGTTGATGTTGAGCAGGTTCAGCTCGACATTGCTCGAAATGTTCAGGCCCAGCACAACCGGGTCGTGGTCCGAGGAACGGTAGGCATCTGCTGCGTAGAAGTCGGTGACGTTGCTGTTGTACCGGCTGTACTCGAGGGCGACCGACTCCACAGAGTTGATGTTCCACACGTCGACGTCGTTCACCGTGGCATCCGCTTCGGGGGAAGCGAACACGTGGTCGAGCGAACCGACGGTGCCGCCGTAGGCGTAGGTGTACTCGCCGCTCTTGGCCTCCTGGTTGATGAAGCCGGCGTCCGTGATGACCTTGATCGGGTCTTCCTGGTCGTAGGCGTTGAAGTCACCGGTGAGGAACACGCGGTCGATGCCGGTGCTGGTCGTGAGACCGTTGGCGAAGTCGACGAGGGCCGTGGCCTGGTTGACGCGAGAGGCGTTGGATGCGCCCTGACCGTCTCCCATATCGGCGTCGACGCCCGAGCCGGAACCCTTGCTCTTGAAGTGGTTGACGATGGCAAGAAAACGGCTGCCCTCGTCGCCGGGCAGCTGGAATGCCTGCGCGAGCGGCTGGCGTGCGTTGCTGAAGGCTGCGGAACCGGTGAGGATCGTGGAGGCGCCCACGGTCTCGACGGTGCCCACCTTGTAGATGAACGCGGTGCGGATGACGTCTTCGGTGGCGGGAAGCGTGGCGGGCGAGGCGACGAATGCCCAGACCGTGCTGCCAGCGTCGGCGTTGAGGGCCGTCACGAGGTTGGACAGTGCGTCGTCGCGGTTCTTGCCGAACGCAGCAGAGTTCTCAATTTCTTCGAGCGACACCACATCGGCGTCGAGCGCGTTGATGGCGGCCACAATCTTGGCCTGCTGACGCTCGAAGTTCACCGCGTTGGCTGCTCCGCGGGCGTCACAACCACCGCGAACCGTGATGGGGTTTCCCGCACGGTCGGTGTAGTAGGTGCAGCCGGTGATGGAGTCACCCACGGTGGAGAAGTAGTTGAGAACGTTGAAGCTCGCGAGGCTCACGTCGCCTCCCACGTTCTCGGGGGCTGCCGTGCGCGTGTTGGAGAACGTTGCGGGCTGAACAGTTGCCGCGTTCTCGACCGTCAAAGCTTCGGTGGGCTGGAACTTCCAGGCACTGTTGCGGTAGTCGAGGATGACGGGCGTCTGAAATTCAACGGCCGCACCAATGCGCAACGGCGCCGTGGTCGTCAGGTAGGGAACCGGGGTGCCCTGGTTGCTGGAGGAGAGGAAGTTCGTGCTCGCACCATCGTCGAGGGTGACCGCGCGGGCCTTGTTCTCTGCAATAGCGGCCGTGTACTCGGCGGAGAGCGGGCGAGCCGTGACGGTGGGGTTCACCAGCGGCGTTGTTCCGGCGGCGAGGCCGATCTCGGCGTACTGGCTGGTCGTGTAGTTGTTGGTCACGGTGAAGTCGCCGGTGGGGGCGATCAGCATGCCTTCGAGGGACTCGCGCTCGGCATCCGTTGCGGGAAGGCCTACCGTGGCGGGAAGCGGGTCGACGATGTCGGTGCCGTTGAGCGACGTGATGTCGCTCAGCGTGGCCGTGGTGATCTGGGTGAGACCGTAGTACTCGGAAACGAGTCCGACCACCGAGACATAGTCGCCAATGGCAACGGATGACGCGGTGCCGGTTCCCGTGTACACAAACAGTCCGTCGGATGCCGTGTGGGTACCGAGGTCAATGGCTCCGCCGGTGCCGGGGGTCTGCAGGTAGAAACCGCGGAACCCTCCGGTGGGATACGCGGCGGTGACAATTCCGGAGGTCTTCACGGTGGTGCCCGCGAGCGGGCTGGTGTCGGTGGTGCCCTGGATGGCGCTGATCGCGGTGGTGTCTGCGGGCGGCTCCGTGGGAACGGGGGTGGCCGTGGGGGTGGCGGTGGGCTCGACCGGTGCCGCCGCTTCGCCGTTGGCGTTCGTGGGTGTGATCGTTGCCGACAGGCTGAAATCAGCACGGTTGTTGTCGGAGTCGGCGAATCCCGCACGGTTCAGGGACTTGACGTCGGTATTGCCGGCGGGCGCAACGGATGCGGCGCCCTCGAATGTGAGTGACGTGCCGTAACCGATGGCGTCGATGACGCTCGTGTTACCGGCGATATCGCCGGACGGCAGGGTCAGTGCGCTCTGGGTATTGGCGAGCACCAGCGTTCCAGCCGACCCGCTCGGGTTCAGCTTGCCGGCGAGGTCCGGCGTGGGAAGGGCTGCGCCGGTAGAACCGTTGGAGCCACCGCTGATGAGGAAGTATCCACCCGCGGCGATCGTGCCCGAGAGGGTGTCGTTGCCGGTGAAGGCATCCGTTTCAACGCCTGAAGCCTTGCGGTACTGCAGCGACCAGGCGCTCAAGTCGATGGGGCCGCTGGTGGGATTGTAGAGTTCGACGAATTTGTTGGTGAAGGCAGCGCCGGCGCTACCCCCACTCAAATACACCTCGTTGATGACGACACCGGTGCCTGCGGTGTTGGCCATTGCGGGCAGCGCTACGATCGGAGCAGCTACGAGGCTGACTCCCAAAACTGCTGCGGAAATGAGCGTCGAAACGCGTCTGGACGGTGTTTTCACTGGTTCCCCTATGGATGTGCGATGCCCTAAGTGGTCTTCGCAGACTATCCACAGGAAGTGTCGGGGAGGTTAACTCCCCGAAGTTTGCTCACATGAGCAGTCGATGGGAGGGAATTCTTTTGGACTCGTCGCAGCACCGCGTTGAGGCTTGATCAGGGAAAAGAGGCTTAGACGGCCGACACTGCCTTCACCATGCGCGTGTTGCCCAGCGTGTTTGGCTTGACCCGCGCGAGATCGAGGAATTCCGCCACTCCCTCATCGTGGGAGCGTACGAGTTCGGCGTAGACAGCTGGGTCCACCGTTTCGGTGCCCATGTCCACAAAGCCATTGCGGCTAAAGAATGGCACCTCAAACGTGAGACAGAAGAGGCGGCTCAGACCGAGGTCGCGGGCATCCACTTCGAGGCGTTCCAGGAGCGCGTGGCCCACCCCGTGGCCGAGCCAGGCGGCATCCACTGCCAACGTGCGCACCTCACCGAGGTCTTCCCAGATGACGTGCACCGCGCCGCAGCCGATCAGGCGGCCCTGGGCGTCCTCGGCCACGCGAAACTCCTGCACGGCTTCGTAGAACACGACGAGGTCTTTGCCGAGAAGGATGCGCTGTTGCACGAGTGGTTCGACGAGCGCCTGGATGCCGGGCACGTCGCTCGTGCGAGCGCGGCGCACCGTGAAGTCGTTCTGCGTCATGGGTGGCCCCTCTCGTTGTGGAACCTCAAGTCTAGGGACTGGTCCCGGGCCGCTCCCACCACCGCGCGCGGCGCTTCCTAGCCGCCCGAGCGCGAGCTTGCGAGCAATCCCGCTGGTCGAGCGCGAGCTTGCGAGCAGTCCCGCTGGTCGAGCGCGAGCTTGCGAGCAGTCCCGCTGGTCGAGCGCGAGCTTGCGAGCAGTCGAGACCTCGAGACCGGTCTCGCAACCCGCGTGGCCGCTACGAATATCGAGGGGCGCTACGGTAACCGGCGTAGCCCCCACCGAAATCGGGCGCGACCATCCGCCACATTGGGCGCGACCACCGAAAACAGGCGCGCCCACCTTCTTCGCTGGTCGAGCGCGAGCTTGCGAACAGTCGAAACCTCGTGATTTGGTTTGCAGGACTGGGTTACGAGGTCTCGAGACGCCGGCGAAAAGCGTGCCGGCTCCTCGACCAACGGGGTCGGTGTCGCCACCCGCGTGGCCGCACCCTCTCGCTGGTCGAGCGCGAGCTTGCGAGCAGTCGAGACCTCGTGAGCTGGTCTGAGGGACTGGCTCACGGGGTCTCGAGACGCCGGCGAAAAGCGTGCCGGCTCCTCGACCAGCGGGGAGGTGGAATGTCGCAACCTGCCCTGCCACCCTTCCGCTGGTCGAGCGCGACCTTGCGAGCAGTCGAGACCTCGTGAGCCGATTTTCAGAGTCGGCTCACGGGGTCTCGAGACGCCGGCCAACGAAGACGGGGTCTCGAGACGCCGGCCAACGAAGACGGGGGCGAAGGGGCGGTGCGGGCGTTGGCGGCAGCGTGGGGGGCCTGATTATGGGGGTAGGCGGGGCCTGTGGACGGTGAGAACAGGCGTCAGTTAGGCGCGTGAGGGCCCTGATGGGCCCTGCCGGAGCCGATGCTGTGCATGGAAATATTTACTAAGGTCACGAGTTTTAAACGTGAGTAAGTCTCGCTGTCTTGTTCGATTCAGGGTAAAATGAGGACATGTTCACGACGATGAAGTCCGGTCCCGAAGTGGTCGCCCTGCTGCAGCAGGCCAGCGATCTGATCGGTGACGCTCTCGACGGAGCACACTTCACCCTCCTCGACGATGACGCCGCCCTGAGTGTGATGGGAGCGTTGGAGGCGGTGGGGCGCCGCGTGGATGGTGGCCGGATCTGGTCCGCCGCCGACGTGGGCATGCGCGCCGAAACTAGTCGTGGCCACGACTCCCTCGCGTGGAAAAGCGGATGCCGCACCAAGTACGAACTCATCACCGGCATCACCCGGGTGTCCGCCTCCGAAGCCAAGCGGCGGATGCGCCTCGGAGGCATCGTCACCGGTACTGCCGCGGCCACGAGTGGCCTGCTTGGCCAGTCGGTCACGGTGCGACACCCGGCCGTCGCCGAGGCGCTCACGTCAGGGAACCTCGGCGTGGACGCCGCCGACGTGATTGTGGCGGCGTTGGAGCAGATCTCTTCCCGGGTTGCCCCGGACGATCTCGACCGGGCCGAGCGCGCTCTCGTCGCCTCGGCAACCGGAGCGATCACCCCCGAGACCGAGGGACTTCCCGGGGCAGGGATTGCGTTCTCGGCCGATTTGATTCGGGCGCAAGCGCACGAGTGGGGCGCGATCCTGGACCCCGACGGCGCCGCGCCGAGTGATGAGCAGACCGCCGCGACCAGCACTGTTGGGTTCGGACTCCTGAAGAACGGGTTGTATCCGCTGCGAGGCGGAGTGACACCCGAACTGCGCGGCGTGATGAACGGTGTCTTCGCCACCTTCATTAGCGCCCACGCGACACCCGCATTCCCGTCGGCCGAGGATCAGGCCCGCATGGAGGCCGGGGAACTGATCCCGGGAGCGGAAGAGATGTGTGATGACCGCACCGGCGGGGAGAAATGCGCCGACATCCTCCGGGCCGTGTTTGACAAGACCGCACGGGACCCGAAAACACCCCGGATGGGCGGCGCGGCCCCAACGGTGATGGTGCACGTGAATTCCCGAGATCTGAAGAACGGGCGCGGCGTCGGCTGGATCGACGGCGTCGACGCACCGATCAGTCTCAAGGCGGTGCAGGAGCGACTGTGCGCGGGTGGGTATCAGCAGGTGATCATTGGTGAGAACGGCCAGGTACTGCATCTCGGGGAGAAGGAACGGTTCTTCAGCCCGGCACAGCGCCGGGCCATTGCCGCCCGCGATGGTGGGTGTGTCATTCCCGGCTGCACCATTGCTGCCGCGTGGTGCGAGGTGCATCACGTCTTCCCGTGGAAGTTCAATGGGCCAACGAACATCGATAACGGGTGTTTGCTGTGCTGGTATCACCACCACAGCATTGATGCGTCCGGGTGGCAGATCAAGATGGTTGATGGCAGGCCGTGGATTCTTGGGCCGGTGCTTTTTGACCCCGGCCAGAAGTGGCGACCAGCCGCCAGCCATCGGGCCAACACCCCCAGCACCGACCCGCCCTGGGCATCCGATACCCAACGGTGAGACGGCTCACGAGGTCTCGAGACGCGCGCGAAGTGCGTGCGCACTCCTCGACCAGCGGGAATCGACGAAGGGCCCGGCGGAGTGATCCGCCGGGCCCTTCGTCGTGCTGGTGCTTAGTCGCTCGTGATGGCGAGGTCAGGCGTTGCAGGGCCGGTGCCCACGCTGGCCGTCGTATTCACGCCCACACCCACTGCGTCTGCACGCGTCGTGGTTGTGAAGACAAACTTGCCGTCCTTGAGGTCTACGTGCACGTGGTCGCCCGCGTTCAGCTCACCCTGCAGAATCTTCTCCGACAGGCGGTCCTCAATCTCACGCTGAATTGCACGACGCAGCGGACGTGCTCCCAGAGTGGGATCGAAACCAATCTCGATCAGGCGCTCCTTGACAGCGAGCGTGACCTCCACCGTCATGTCGCGGTCAAGCAGACGCACGCCGAGGCGCTTGATGAACAGATCCACGATCTGAAGCAACTCGGGCTTCGTCAGCTGCGGGAACACGATGACCTCGTCCACGCGGTTGAGGAACTCGGGCTTGAAGTGCTTCTTCAGCTCATCCTTCACCTTGCCAGCCATACGCTCGTAGCCCGTGGTGCTGTCACCCTCGAGCTGGAAACCAACAGGTCCAGCGCTGATGTCCTTGGTACCGAGGTTGGTAGTCATGATGATGACCGTGTTCTTGAAGTCGACAACACGACCCTGACCATCCGTCAGACGACCCTCTTCCAGAATCTGGAGGAGCGAGTTGAAGATGTCGGGGTGAGCCTTCTCGATCTCATCGAACAGCACCACGGAGAACGGCTTGCGACGCACCTTTTCGGTGAGCTGTCCACCTTCTTCGAAGCCCACGAACCCGGGAGGAGCACCGAACAGACGAGACACGGTGTGCTTCTCGCCGTACTCACTCATGTCGAGCGAAATCATGGCGGCCTCGTCATCGAACAGGAACTCTGCAAGCGCCTTGGCGAGTTCCGTCTTGCCCACTCCAGTGGGGCCAGCAAAGACGAACGAACCAGACGGACGCTTCGGGTCCTTCAGACCTGCACGGGTACGACGAATGGTCTTGGCGAGCGCCGAGATGGCCTCTTCCTGACCAATGACGCGCTGGTGCAGTGCCTTCTCCATGAACACGAGGCGAGCAGACTCTTCCTCGGTGAGCTTGAAGACGGGGATGCCGGTGGCCTGAGCCAGAACCTCAGCAATCAGCCCCTCATCCACGACAGCCGTGGACTTGACGTCGCCGGACTTCCACTTCTTCTCGAGCCGCAGACGCTCGCCGAGGAGGTTCTTCTCCTCGTCGCGCAGACCAGCAGCCTTTTCGAAGTCCTGCTCCTCAATGGCGAGTTCCTTCTTGGCACGAACCGCAGCGATCTTCTCGTCGAATTCGCGCAGCTCGGGCGGGCTCGACAGGATCGACAGACGCAGGCGAGCGCCAGCCTCGTCAATCAGGTCAATGGCCTTGTCCGGAAGGAAACGGTCGGAAACATAACGGTCGGCAAGGTTCGCCGCAGCGACAAGAGCACCATCGGTGATGGAGACCTTGTGGTGCGCCTCGTAGCGGTCACGCAGTCCCTTGAGAATGTTGATCGTATGGGGCAGCGACGGCTCGTTGACCTGAATGGGCTGGAAGCGGCGCTCGAGAGCGGCATCCTTCTCAAAGTGCTTGCGGTACTCGTCGAGCGTGGTGGCACCAATGGTCTGAAGCTCTCCACGCGCAAGGAGCGGCTTGAGAATCGACGCAGCGTCGATTGCACCCTCGGCGGCACCCGCACCCACGAGGGTGTGGATCTCGTCAATGAAGACGATGATGTCACCACGCGTGCGGATCTCCTTGGTGACCTTTTTCAGTCGCTCTTCGAAATCACCGCGGTAGCGGCTACCGGCAATGAGCGAACCGAGGTCGAGAGAGTACAGCTGCTTGTCCTTGAGCGTCTCGGGCACATCGCCCTTGACGATGGCCTGGGCAAGACCCTCAACAACAGCCGTCTTTCCCACACCGGGCTCACCGATGAGGACAGGGTTGTTCTTGGTACGTCGAGACAGAATCTGCATGACGCGCTCGATTTCCTTCTCGCGCCCAATGACCGGGTCGAGCTTGTTATCGCGTGCGGACTGCGTGAGGTTACGACCAAACTGGTCAAGAACCTGACTGCCAGCGGTGTTGGCGGTCTGCTCGTTAGCGCCGACCTGCACCTGCTCCTTGCCCTGATAACCGCTCAGGAGCTGAATAACCTGCTGGCGCACCCGGTTAAGGTCTGCACCCAGCTTCACGAGCACCTGTGCAGCAACGCCTTCACCCTCGCGGATGAGACCAAGCAGAATGTGCTCTGTTCCAATGTAGTTGTGGCCGAGCTGCAGCGCTTCGCGCAGGCTCAACTCAAGGACCTTCTTCGCACGTGGCGTGAAGGGGATGTGTCCGGTGGGCTGCTGCTGACCCTGACCGATGATGTCTTGAACCTGTTCACGCACGGCATCGAGTGAGATACCGAGACTTTCCAGGGCCTTGGCGGCAACGCCTTCACCTTCGTGGATCAGACCGAGCAGAATGTGCTCCGTACCGATGTAGTTGTGGTTGAGCATCTTGGCCTCTTCCTGGGCCAAAACGACGACGCGACGAGCTCGGTCGGTAAATCTCTCAAACATATGATCGCTCCCTTGGCGCCAGGGCAGTTGGTGCCGTTACATCGAGAGTAACGAGCCTGCGCCACCAATGGGTCGATGTTCGCCCTAGGCGTGACGGATGCTTGCCTCCGGCCCCCGTGCGCGTCACCCTGCGCGCCTCCCTCGACCACATCAGAGCGGATGCTGACCGCAGACAAAGAGGCAAGTTTGGGCCATGATGTCGGCGAACAGTGCTGTGCAACGCCGACCGGAAGGCGAAGGACATGGAGACCGTGGAGCGTCCCGAAGAGATGATTGCCCGGCTCTCAGCCGAGAATGAACGGTTGCGACAGCAGCTGAAACCCACACCACGCGTGCACGGCAGCGCGACACACCGCCTGCGCGCGATCATCGCCGTGATCCTGATCGTGTTCGGAACGCTGCTCGCCCCCGTGGCGGTACTCGCCCTCTTCACCAAAGCCGAGGTCACCAACACCGACCGCTTCGTGGCCACGGTCGAACCACTCATTCGGAACGCAGCCTTCCGCGGCTACCTCGTAGACGAGGTCGTGACCACGGTCAACACGCAGGTGGACTTCGATGCACTGTCGGCCGACCTGTTCAGCGGTCTCGCGACCCTGGACCTACCACCACGTGCTCAGGCCGCCCTCCCCCTGCTGCAGCAACCGGCCGCTGAGGGCATGCGTTCCCTCGTGCGTTCCACCGCCGAACGCGTCGTCTCCTCAGAAGCCTTCGCGCAGGTCTGGGGGGAGGCGCTCCGGGTGAGCCACACGCAGATTCAGGCGGCGCTCAGCGGTGACCAGTCTGCCGCGCTCGTCATCAGCGAAAACGGCGAACTGGGCATCCAACTCGGCCCGGTCATCGCCGAAATCAAGACCCAGCTGGTGGCTCAGGGCTTCACTCTCGCCACCAGAATCCCCGACATTGATCGCACCATCCCCATTGCCCAAGCGGATGCCCTCGTGCAGGCCCGCACGGCGTACACGCTTCTCGACACGCTCGGCTTCGTTCTGCCCTGGTTGAGCCTGGCCCTCATCACGGCCGGCGTGCTCGTGGCTCGTAAGCGCGCTCGGGCCCTCATCTGGGCCGGCCTCAGCCTGGCAGCCATCATGATCCTGCTGATCGGGGCACTCGCTATCACCCGCATATTTTTTGTGAGTGCGCTGTCACCCGACCCCCTACCTCGTGACGTGGCCGGGGCCGTCTTTGATTCGGTGGCACCATTCATCAGCGCCAGCGCCCTCGCGGCGGCACTGGTCGGGGGTGGCGTCGCCGTGGTGGCCTACCTGGCCGGACCGTTCCGCGGGGCACGGGCACTACGCGGCTTTACCCGGGAGACGGCTGGCGGAGTGCGCAACTCAGCACTGAACAGCGGTATCAGCACGGGGGGCTTCGGTCGATTTGTGTATCGAGCCCGGCGCACGCTCCACGTGCTCGTCGCGGTGATCTCGGCCGCCGTGATCCTGTTCGTGCGACCCCTCACCCCGTCGACAATCATCTGGACAGCAGTGATCGCGCTTTTGGCCATTCTGCTCATCGAACTTCTGCAGCTCCCGCCCGATACTCGGCAGGAGACGGACGTGGAGACGAACACGAACACGGACATCGACACGGACGCGACCGAAGAGATTGTTCTGGTGCCGGTTCAGGAGGAGACCACAGGCAGGTCAGATACCGACTAGCGCCGAAACGATCCACACACCCTAGAGAACGGGCTTGTCCAGTCCGAGGCGCGCACGCTCTTCGGCTTCCATTTTGGCGTACACCTTACGTTCCGTGCGATCGGCACGAAGGATGGTGCGCAGCAGCAGCCAGAACAGCAGTCCCAGAAAAATGGTGGGTACTACGGAGAAGAGTGCGTTGGCCCAGAAGTTCTCAATCACCCTCTCAGACTACCGTTTATTTGCTTGTCAACCCGATAATTCCCTGAAGGAGCGAGTACAGTCCGATGCCGCCCACAACCACCCAAATGACGATGCGATTCATCGACGGCTTCTTCGGATCCTTGTCGGGCTGCAGGTTGTCCGGCGGAAGAAACGTCATCGCTATTTCACCAGCGGAAAGAGGATGGTCTCCCGAATGCCAAGCCCGGTGAGGGCCATCAGCATCCGGTCAATTCCCATTCCCATGCCACCGGTGGGCGGCATGCCGTGCTCCAGCGCACGCAGGAATTCCTCGTCGAGACGCATCGCTTCCGGGTCACCGTTCGCAGCCAGTCGAGCCTGCTCCACGAAGCGTTCCCGCTGCACGACGGGGTCCACCAGCTCGGAGTATCCGGTGGCGAGTTCGAAGCCGCGTACGTACAGGTCCCACTTCTCCACCACGCCATCAATCGAGCGGTGACCACGAACGAGGGGACTCGTGTCCACCGGAAAGTCCATCACGAAGGTGGGGCGAGTGAGGCCACCCTTCACGAAGTGCTCCCACAGCTCCTCCACGTACTTGCCGTGAATGGGGTGGTCGATTTCCAGCTCTTCACGAACAGCCAAGGCCTTGAGCTCTGCGATCGGCGTCTGCGGCGTGATGACCATTCCGGCCGCCTCGGACAGGCTGTCGTACATGCTGATGCGCGCCCAGTCGCCACCGAGGTCGAACTCGGTACCGTCGGCCCACGTCACCACGTGCGATCCGGCAATCGCGAATGCGGCGTTCTGAATCAGGCTCTGGGTGAGGTCGGCAATGGAGTTGTAGTCGCCATACGCTTCGTAGGCCTCGAGCATGGCGAACTCGGGCGAGTGGGTGGAGTCCGCGCCCTCGTTGCGAAAGTTGCGGTTAATCTCGTACACGCGGTCGATGCCGCCCACCACGGCGCGCTTCAGAAAGAGCTCCGGTGCAATGCGCAGAAACAACTCGGTATCGAACGCATTGCTGTGTGTGGCGAAGGGTCGAGCGGATGCCCCACCATGCATCACCTGCAACATCGGCGTCTCGATCTCCAGAAACTCCAGGTCGGTGAATGTTTTGCGCAGGCTCGCCACGGCCGTGGACCGGGCGATCACGTTGCGGCGTGCCTGATCGCGACTGATCAGGTCGAGGTAGCGACTGCGCACGCGCGTCTCTTCGCTGAGCTCGGTGTGCAGGTTCGGCAGCGGAAGAAGCGCCTTCGCGGCGATCTGCCACTCGCTCACCATGATCGACAGCTCACCGCGGCGGCTGGAGATGACCTGCCCCGACACGAAGACGTGGTCGCCGAGGTCAACGAGGTCCTTCCACTGGGCCAGCGACTCGTCGCCCACCTCACCGAGGGACACCATGACCTGGATGCGCGTTCCATCGCCGGACTGCAGACTCGCGAAGCACAGCTTGCCGGTGTTGCGGGAGTGCACCACGCGGCCGGCGAGGCCGACAACGACGCCGGTGACGGCATCCGCTTCGAGATCTCCGTAGCGGGCACGCACGGCCGGAATGGTGTCGGTGACGGGCACCGACACCGGGTAGGCACCGCCGGCCGGGGAGGTGGCCGCAGCGTTCAAGCGCTCACGCTTACCGAGGCGAACGGCTTTCTGCTCGTTCATCTCGGCGGTGGTGAGCTCTTCGGCGGGGTTCGTGCTCATGCGGGTCTCCATTGCGGTGCGGGTGCTGCGGTGCGGGGGTGCTGCGTTGCGGGGTGCTGCGGGCGTATTCAAGTCAGGCGACGTCGAGCGCCACGTTGTCAATCAACCGTGTCGTGCCCACGAGGGCGGCAACGAGCATGCGAGCGGGCCCAACATGGTCCGCCGAGACGGGAAAGAACGTGTGCGGGTGAACGACAACGAGATAGTCCAGCTTAACCAGCGCCTGAGGGTCAATGAGCGCGTGAGCGGCCGCGAGCGCCGCAGTGGCACCGTGGGATGCGGCCACCTGAGCAGCGGTGAGGCCCGCCGAGAGTGCGGCAGCAGCCTCGCTCTCGGCCGTCGTGAGGTTGCGGTTGCGGCTCGACAGAGCCAGCCCGCTGTGCTCGCGCACGGTGGGAACAACATCAATTGCCACCCGCACGTTGAGATCGGCCACCATGCTCTGCACGAGAAAAACCTGCTGGGCATCTTTTTGGCCAAACACGGCGGTGTCGGGAGCCACAATGTTGAGGAGCTTTGCGACGACGGTGAGCATCCCGTCAAAGTGTCCGGGGCGGGCCGCTCCCTCGAGGAGCAAGCCCACGGGACCAGCCGCTACGCGCGTGGTGTTGTTCGTCTCGGGGTACATCTCGCGAGCGCTCGGCGCGAACACGAACGGAACACCCTCCAAGGCCAGTGCCTGCAGATCCGCCTCGAGCGTGCGCGGGTAGCGGTCGAGGTCTTCATTGGCACCGAACTGCAGTGGGTTGACGAAGATGGATACGAGCACGATGTCACCGAGCTGCCGAGCGCGGCGAATGAGGGCCAGATGCCCGTCGTGCAGAGCACCCATCGTGGGGACGAGCACAATGCGAGTGTCGCCACCCATCATTGCGGCCTTGTCCCGGGCCGCACCCAGTCGGTTGCGCAGCTCGTCAATGGTGCCAATGACTTCTGGCATGGTGAGCACAGTCACTCGTCCTCCCGGTCGTGGTCGTCGAATTGTTCGCGCGGACCATCGTCAAGCCTGTCACGAAGCGTGCGCTGCTGCAGACCGTCGAGTCCCGACAGGCTCAACCCGGCGAGGTCCAGAGACTCGGAACCCAGGCGACCGAGAGCATTCTCCATGGCGGAACGCACGAGGGGACCGATCACGGCGCCGGGCTCGTCGATACCAATGTCGGCGAGCAGCCGGGTGGCCTGCTCCACAATTGAGGTGGAGAAGGCCGTTGCCGTCTCCACGGCCTCCGCATAGCTGACCCGATCGCTCTCGGCCACGATCACGGGTTCGCCGCCCATCTCCACCACGAGGGCTTGCCCAATGGGCAACACCGGCGTGGGTGCGGTCACGGCAAAGTAGCTATCGGACAACCGCGTGAGGTCCAGGCTGGTGCCGGTGAACGCCATGGCCGGGTGAATCGCCAATGGGATCGCCCCACCAGCGAGAGCCGGAGCCAGCACGGCCGTGCCGAAACGAGCGGATGTGTGCAGCACCAGTTGACCAGGCTGCCACGTCTTGGTGGCAGCCAGACCAGCCACGAGGCTCTCGAGTTCGGTGTCGGGTACGGCGAGGATCACGAGCTCGCTGCGTTCCACGATCTGCGGCACCGTGAGAATGGGGACGAGCGGAAGAATGGCCTCGGCCCGGTCCCGACTGGACTGCGAGATGGCGTTGATGCCCACAATGGCGTGCCCGGCGCCCGCGAGAGCGGCGCCGAGGATGGGTCCGACCCGGCCGGCACCGATGATGCCCACGCCCAGCCGTCCTGGTCGTTGATTCATGCTGCGGGTCCCATCGTTGATCTGGTTTCGGTGCTGGTAGTCATGCTGGTGTCAGTACTGGTGTCAAGCTCGGCGGCGGCGATGGCGGCGTTCGTCACGAGGTCGAACAGCCGCTCGGCCTCAACGCGATCGATGACGCTGAGCGTGGCCACCACCGGACCACTCACCGTGTGCAGGTGTGCCGTCCCGAGACGCAGGCTCCGTTGCAGCGGACCCTGCGCGATGCGCACGCTCTGCAGCCGGGCCAGTGGCACGAGCACAAGCTCGCGGGACAGCACGCCCCGGCGAATCAGGGCCACACCGTGGCTCAGGGTATACCCGGTGCGCCGCCAGGAGAATGGGCGCAGCCACGCCGCCCGCCGCGGCGCATTGACGAAACCGTCACTCCCGCCCTTCGAGCGCAGCCCGCTCTCGATCAGGGCACGCTGCTCGTCTCCGTCAAAGCTCGGCACCAGCAGCATCAGCACCCGGGCCACGTCCTCGATGGTGCCCACCGGCAGCGTGACGGTATTCGCCGCACCACCAGCTCCCGAATTCGTAGACTGACCAGCTTTATTGATCTGCACTTGCCACCAACCAAAGGGCCGCCACAGCACCGGCTGCGAGACCTCAATGGCGTGAATACGCCCACTCGGCAGGGTTTCACTGCTCGTGGAGAGCAGCCCATAACCCACACGAACGCCCTCACTGGTGGCCGCAATGCTGTAGCGCAGCGATCTCGTGAACCGTGAGTAGTAGAACCCGAAACTGCCGATGATGCCGGGCAGAATGGCGAACAGCAGCCAGTTGGGTCCGCCAAAGACGGCACTGAGAATAACGCCCGTGATCGCCAGCACCAGAAACACGGTGAATCCGCTGGCCACGAGCGAACCGATCAACCGGCCGGGAGGGATGCGCACCACCGATTCCGGCGCCGCCGCTTGGGGGTCGAGTTCGGGCGCAAGAAACTCGGTCACCCTCGACTGGGCAAGCGCACCGAGTGCCGACGCACCCGGTGCAGATACACCCGGTGCCAATACACCCGGTGCAGCGGATGTCTGTGGTTCCGTGCCCACAACATCCGCGCTGGCCTGCCTCAGCCCCGACGCGAGGCGCAAAATGTCATGGCGCAAGCCGTCGGCCAGGGAGGACGCCAGGTAGGCCAACTGCACATTTCCGTCTTGCCCAGCCACGCTCACTTCGAGGCGCGCCGCCCCGAAGAGCCGCGGAATAAACGGACGCACCAGGTTCACGCCCTGCACACGATCGAGGCGGGCACGGCGACTGCTGCGAAAGAGCACACCGCTCCGCACCTCCACAACCTCCGAGGTGATGCGAAACGTGTGCATGCGCCAGGACAGCGTGAACAGAACGAGAATGACAACGAGAATGCCGGCAATAACCAGCAGCGCCAACCCCACGGCGCCATTGTCGACAATGGCATCGATGGGGTCACCGCCGTAGTTGGGTTCGTTCAGAAACACCTCAACCAGTCGCTCGCGCAGATTGGCAATGATGAAACCCAGCACGGCCACAATGAAGATGCCCCCACGCAGCAGCGGCGTCGCCGGATGCAGCCGATGCCACTCACCGTCGGTGATGGACGGCACCGCAAGCTCCGCAGGCGGCGTCGTCACAGCCCGGCCCGGCGACTCTCGGCAAGCTCCACGAGACGATCGCGCAAGCTCTCGGCATCCGCCTCGTTGAGCCCGGGAATCGACACCCCCGACGTTGCCGCAGCCGTCACGAACTTGAGGTCGGCCAGCCCCAGCCAGCGCGCCACCGGCCCACGGGTAATGTCGACCAGTTGCATGCGACCATACGGAACCGACACGAAGCGCTGAAACATGATTCCTCGCCGAAACAGAAGGTCATCGGCGCGCAGCTGGTAGCCGATCGAGCGCACCCGACGCGGTTCGACCAACACGCTCACAACGGTGACGATGGCCATGCCAATTCCCACATACAGCGCCCAGATCTGGTCGGCAAGCAGCCACAGGAACGCCGCGCCGCCACAGACCGCAAGCCCAAAGAGAATGCTGCCCACGATCTCCACCACCACGTACCGCGGGGCGACTCGCTGCCACTCCCCCACGTTCAGCAGGTCGAGGCGAGCGGATGCGCGTGGTTCAGAATCGCGTGGTCCAGAATCGCGTGGTTCAGATTCGCTGAGCACCCGGAACATCTCCACTCGGTTTTGTGCTGCCCTGCTTGCCACTGTTGGGGTCGTCGTCATCGGGAGGCAGCGTGCAAAAATGCTCGGCCAGCAGGCCACCCACCAGCAGCAGCAACGCACCCACTGCCGACGCGATCGTGAGCCACAGCGATGGTAGCGCCGCAACGACCGTGCGCGACAGAATGTACCCCACAATTCCGAGGGCCGCGCCGAGCACGAGCACACCACTCAGGCTCGACGCCTTCGACAGCACGGCCACACGCATCGCCCAAAACGGGTCCATGCGCCGGTTTCCGCGGCGCCGGGTGGACCGCCGCACTCGCCACGCCAGACTCACCACAATGGCCGCCATCACCGTGAGGGTCAGCGGCAAACTCACCGGAGGCACAATCAGCGCCGAACCGGATGCCGCGGCACCGACCTCGAGCAAGAACCCGAGAACGAGACCCAGCAGTCCGAGGCCGATTAGCGGTGTCGCCCGGGTGCGCTTCATCGCGGGCCGGACTTCGCCGAGTGTGTCGCAGCGGTTGTCCCAGCAACCGGCACCGCAGCAACCGGCACCGCAGTGTTCTCGGTCGCGGCGAGCAGGTCGCGCACCGAACCGCGGCCGGGAATCACGGCATCCGCTTCGAGGCTGAACCAGGGTGCGAGCACAAAATCGCGCTCCCACGCGCGCGGGTGCGGCAGGGTGAGGCGCGCAGTGTCGAGCTCCAGCCCGTCAATGGCGATGATGTCGATGTCGAGGGTGCGGTCACCCCAGCGCTCGGCACGCACCCGCCCATGTGTAGCCTCAATGAGGTTCACGGCATCGAGCAGCTCAAGCGCATCGCCGGTGAATCGGCCGGTCACTACGGAGTTGATGTAGCGCGGCGCCGTGTCGTCGACCCCGTGAAGCTTCACCGCTGCCGATTCGAAATTGGGTGAGACGCCCTCGATGTCAAGGCCCGATACGGTGCGGAGGGCGCGCACGGCGGCCTCGAGGGTCGCGGTCCCGTCACCCAGGTTGCTCCCGAGCGCCAGCACAACGTGCGTGGGCACTGCGACTGGCACCGGCACGGTCACGAGCGTGTCCGCTCGATGCGCACCGCGACATCCGTGAACGGTACCTCAATGGGTGCCTGCGGTTTGTGGACGGTCACCTGCACGCGCTCGGCAGCCTCATGCAGCAGCACAACGGCCGCAATGCGCTCGGCCACCGTTTCGATGAGGTCGACCGGGTTGTGCTGCGCGGCTTCGGTCACCTCGTTCGCGAGCTCACCGTAGTGAATGGTGCGCGACACGTCATCGCTGGACGCGGCCGTGTGCAGATCGAGCCACACCGTAACGTCGATCACGAAGTCTTGCCCGTTTTCGCGCTCAAAGTCGTAGACGCCGTGGTGGGCCTTGACCCGCAGCCCGGTAAGAATGATCGAGTCGGTCATGACTCCATTGTGGACCATGCCACGGGTCCGCACACATTCCCCGCCGCGGCCACGCGCTCGAGCACGTTGAACGCGGTGCGAGTGGCCGACACGTCGTGCACGCGCACGGCCCACGCGCCCGCCTGCGTGGCCAGCACGCTAATCACGGCCGTGGGCAGGTCCCGAGCCAGAACGGATGCCTGAGCCGGCAACACCGCAGCGACAAACCGTTTACGCGACGCCCCCACCATTACCGGGAGTTCCAGATCGTCGAAGTGCGAGAGGTGAGCGAGGAGTGTCCAGTCGTGCTCGGCGAGTTTGGCGAAACCGAGCCCGGGGTCGATCACCAGGTTGGACCGCTTCACACCCGCCTTCGTTAGTACGTCAACGCGCTGGGCGAGTTCGCTGTGCACCTCCGTCACCACGTTGTCGTACACGGCCCGGGACCCCATCTCCTGAGCGTGGCCACGCCAGTGCATGGCAATGTAGGTGCGCTCACTGCGGGCCGCAACGGCCGCCATGAGCGGGTCGGCGAGGCCACCGGACACATCATTGATGATCTCCGCACCGGCATCGATGGCCGCCGCAGCCGTGTCTGCGTTGAGGGTATCCACGCTGATGCGCACACCATTCCGGGCAAGTTCGGTGATGACCGGGATGACCCGAGACCGTTCCTCGGCCGGTGCCACCCGGGTGGCTCCCGGACGCGTGGACTCACCGCCGACGTCCACGATGTCGGCACCCTGCGCAGCGAGCTCGAGGCCATGCGCGATCGCGGCATCCGTTGACGCCCACCGTCCGCCGTCGCTGAACGAGTCGGGGGTGACGTTGAGCACCCCCATCACGAGGGTCATGAACCGGCCGCGATCAGCGCAACGATCTCGGCGCGAGCCACCGGGTCCGACAGAGTGCCGCGGCTGGCCATGGTGACCGTGGAGCTGCCGGTCTGCCGGGGACCACGCGCACCCACGCACCCATGCACAGCGTCCAGCACCACGAGAACACCCAGCGGGTCAAGACCCTCCTGCAGCGTCTCGGCGATTTCCTCGGTGAGACGTTCCTGCAGCTGCGGGCGGGCCGCGATCGTCTCGATCACAGCAAGGATGCGTCCGAGCCCAACCACGTGATCGTTCGGCAGGTAGGCAATGTGCGCGGTTCCCAGGAAAGGCAGCAGATGGTGCTCGCACACGGAGCGAAAAGACACGTCCCGCAGCAGAACGAGTTCACCCGTGTGCGCCCCCACCGGAGTGGAGTCGCGCAAGTGCTCCAGCGGATCCTCGCCGAGGCCGCCGAAGAACTCGCCATAGGCATCCGCCACACGCCTAGGGGTAGCCCCTAACCCCTCACGGTTGGGATCTTCCCCGATGGCCGCCAGAATCTCGGAAATAGCCGCCTCAATACGTGCCTTGTCGACCCCCACGGCGCCCTAGGCGGTTGCGGGGCGCGGGTTGAGGGTTGGCGCGCGTTTCGGCTTGGCCGTCACCGTGTCGTCGCTGGCCGTACCACCGTCGGCAACACCCGCCTCGATGGGTGTCTTGGGTGCCGGCATCGCGATGGGTGGCACGGTAGACACGGGACGCTTGTCGCTCGAGAGCCACTGCGCGCGAGGAGGCAGCTGCTCCACATTCGCGAAGATCTCGGCGAGAGCGTGCTGGTCGAGGGTTTCGTGCTCGAGCAGCGCGGCGGCGAGGTCGTCCAGAATACCGCGGTTGCGAATGAGCACCTCGTACGCCTCATCGTGAGCGTCTTCGAGCAGCTGACGAACCTCGTTGTCAACCTGCTCCGCCACGCGCTCCGAGTAGTCGCGCTGGTGACCCATGTCGCGGCCGAGGAAGACTTCGCCCGAACCCTGGCCGAGCTTGAGCGGACCGACGGCCGAGCTCATTCCGAACTCGGTGACCATCTTGCGGGCCGTCGAGGTGGCCTTCTCGATATCGTTCGAGGCTCCTGTGGTGGGGTCGTGGAAGATGATCTCCTCCGCAACGCGACCGCCCATGGCGTAGGCGAGCTGGTCAAGCAACTCGTTGCGCGTCACGGAGTAGCGGTCTTCGAGCGGCATCACCATGGTGTACCCGAGGGCACGGCCACGCGGCAGGATCGTGATCTTCGTCACCGGGTCGGTGTTGCGCATCGCGGTGGCAACAAGAGCGTGGCCACCCTCGTGGTACGCGGTGATGAGCTTCTCCTGGTCACGCATCACGCGGGACCGGCGCTGCGGTCCGGCCATGACCCGGTCAACGGCCTCGTCCAGCGCGCGATTGTCGATGAGCTGCGCGTTGGACCGCGCGGTGAGCAGCGCGGCCTCGTTCAAAACGTTGGCGAGGTCGGCACCGGTGAACCCGGGAGTCTTGCGGGCCAGCACCTCCAGGTCAACGCCGGGAGCCATGGGCTTGCCCTTGGAGTGCACCTCAAGAATGTGCTTGCGACCGAGCATGTCCGGCGCGTCGACACCAATCTGGCGGTCGAAGCGACCGGGGCGCAACAGCGCGGGGTCAAGAATGTCGGGGCGGTTGGTGGCCGCGATGAGAATGACGTTCGCCTTCACGTCGAAGCCGTCCATCTCCACCAGCAGCTGGTTGAGAGTCTGCTCGCGCTCGTCGTGACCGCCACCCATGCCGGCCCCACGGTGGCGACCGACGGCATCAATCTCGTCGATGAAGATGATGGCGGGGGCGTTCTCCTCGGCCTGTTGGAACAGGTCGCGCACACGGCTGGCACCCACACCCACGAACATTTCCACGAAGTCGGAACCGGAGATGGCGTAGAACGGAACGCTGGCCTCGCCGGCGACGGCACGCGCCAACAGGGTCTTACCGGTACCGGGAGGGCCATAGAGCAGCACACCCTTGGGAATGCGGGCGCCAACGGCCTGGAACTTTGCGGGTTCCTTCAGGAACTCTTTGATCTCTTCAAGTTCTTCAATGGCCTCGTCAGAACCGGCAACATCCGCAAATGTCACCTGCGGGCTTTCCTTGGACACGAGCTTGGCCTTCGACTTGCCGAACTGCATCACCTTGTTGCCACCACCCTGCATGCCCGAGAGCATGAGCCAGAAGAAGGCACCAATGAGCAAGACGGGCAGCAGGAAACCAAGCACGGACAGCAGCACGTTGGGCTGCGGAACCTCATCTGTGAACCCGTTGGACGGGTTCGCGTTGGTCACGGCCGTGACAACCTCTTCACCACGCTGCGTCACGTAGTTGAACTGCACCTGCGTGCCGAGATCACCGGAGGCCTGCTTGAGCGTGAGATCAACGCGCTGCTCGCCGTCGACAATCTTGGCCTCGGACACCTGCCCGTTCTTCAGGAATTCCAGACCCTGCTGGGTGGTCACCTCACGGAATCCGGACATGGTGATGAGGCTCGACCCCACCCAGACCGCGATGACGGCCAGCACGATATAGAGAATAGGTCCGCGAAGAAGCTTCTTGACGTTCATAGTGCTCCTAAGCTAGCGTGCCAGCACTGGGGGAAGGGTGTGTGTTCGCCTCAAGGAAAATCTCAATCCGCTGGGACCAGACCAGCGATCGGGTTAGACCGAGGCTGCAGCGAGACCTGCCGGTGCGTAGACATGGGGCGCCAACACGCCCACCGAGCGCAGGTTGCGGTACTTCTCGTCGTAGTCAAGGCCGTAGCCCACCACGAACTGGTTGGGGATATCGAAGCCGGCGTACTTCACGTCGATCGCTACGCGAGCGGCATCGGGCTTACGCAGCAACGCGCAGATCTCCACGGATGCCGGTCCCCGGGAATTGAGGTTGGCGATCAGCCACGACAGGGTGAGCCCCGAGTCGATGATGTCCTCCACGATGAGCACGTGACGATCCGTGAGGTCGGTGTCAAGGTCTTTGAGAATGCGCACGACACCGCTGGACGTGGTGCCGGATCCGTAGGAACTCACCGCCATCCAGTCCATGGAAATGGGGTGGTGCAGTTCACGGGCCAGGTCGGCCATCACCATAACGGCCCCCTTGAGCACGCCAACAAGCAGCAAATCTTTGCCGGCGTAGTCCTTCTCGATCTCGCGAGACATCTCGGCCAGACGGGTGTGGATCTGCTCTTCGCTGATCAGAATTTCGGTGAGGTCGCCATCAATGTCGCGAGGTTCCATGGGAGCGGGGCAGTCCTTTACTGGGGTGTGTGTCCAAAACGGTGAATGTCAGCACACCGTCCTGCCGTATAACTCTAACGCCTGGCAGGTTGAGCGCCTCCTGTCCGTGCCAATCAGTGACCAAACTCGCCACCGCCAGCGTCTGAGATCGGGAGAGCATCACGCCGAAGACCTGCTCGGCAGCGAAGCGGATGACACGCTGCCGCACCGCCGGAGAGAGCGTCACCAAGGCGGCCACCGGCAGGTGTGCGGCCGGGAGCTGCGCGGCGGGCTGCTGGTCGGACGCTGCCGGCCACATCTCCCGCAGCACCGCGCGGGCGAGATCGTCGAGCGCATCGGAATCCTCGCGCAGGGCATCCGCTGTGCGCGCGAGCGCCTCGCTGATGCCGGGGCCAAGCTCACTCTCCAGCACGGGTAACACGGTCTGACGCACGCGAACCCGGGCATAGTGCGGGTCCCCGTTCTGCGGGTCGTTCCATGGGGTGAGGCCACTATCGATACAGAACTGCCGGGTCTGCTCGCGGCGAATACCGAGGATAGGTCGCAGATACGGACCATTTCGCACACTCATGCCGCGCAGGCTGGTGGGACCGGAGCCCCGGGCCAACCCGAGCAACACCGTTTCGGCCTGATCGTCGAGAGTATGCCCTAAAAGCACCGCCGAGGCCCCGGTCTCTGTCATCGCCCGGTCAAAGGCGGCGTAGCGTGCGGCGCGGGCTGCGGCTTCGGGGCCGCCCACCGCACCCACCGCAACGGTGAGCACCAGCACCGGCTCGAGGCCCAGCTGGCGAGCCTGGCCTGCGGCCGTTGCCGCCACATCCGCTGACCCGTTTTGCAGCTGATGATTCACAATCACTGCGCCGGCACGCACCCCGGCGCGGCGAGCTTCGAAGGCCGTTGCGGCGGCGAGAGCCAGTGAGTCGGCGCCCCCACTGAGCCCCACGAGAACGAAATCGGGAGCCGGCCCGACGGTGAGAATGGTGCGCACGGCTCGCCGCACATCCGCAATGGCCGGGGTCAGACGGCGGCGGCGTTCAGACTGCATCCAGTAACGTTAGCCGCAGACGTGATCAAGGGAGAAATAAGGCAATGGCCGAATACGACGCAGTCATCGAAATCCCGCGCGGGAGCCGAAACAAGTATGAGGTGGATCACAAGACCGGTCGGGTGTATCTCGACCGTGTTTTGTACACGAGCTTCATGTACCCCACCGACTACGGCTACTTCGAGAACACGCTCGGACTCGACGGCGACCCCGTTGACGTTCTCGTGCTGCTCGACTACCCGCTGTTCCCGGGCGTGGGCGTTTCCGTTCGCCCCGTAGCCGTGTTCAACATGACGGATGACGGTGGCTCAGACGCCAAGGTCATCGCGGTTCCGGCCGGCGACCCGCGCTGGAACCACATTCAGGACGTACTCGACATTCCGGAGTACACCCGCAAGGAGATTGAGCACTTCTTCGAGCACTACAAGGACCTTGAGCCCGGCAAATGGGTGAAGACCGAGGGCTGGGGCGACGCCGCAGAGGCCGACCAGATCGTGCGCGACGGCATCACCAAGCTCGCCGCCGAGGGCCACTAGCCTCCGCAGCACCAGCTTTTGTAGCAGAACAGAAGGCCCCGAGCACACGCTCGGGGCCTTCTGTGTGCCGGGCGCGGCATCCGCTCTCGCTCAGCGCTACGGTCTTCGGTCGGCGCTACGGTTTCCGCGCGCCGTCGCCCCCAATATCGGTGGCCGCTACGGCCGTTACGGTAGCGGCCACCGATTTGATGCGCGGCGATGCCCGGTTAGGCCGGACGACCCACGTAGGGCGCAACGTCACCGATCGACCAGATGCTGTGGATGCGCACGGGCGACGCCGGGTTCGGCGCCTCCAGAATCATGCCGCCACCCATATAAATGGCCACGTGGTAATAGTTTCCGGGGCGGCCCCAAAACAACAGGTCGCCCACGGCCACATTGGCAAAAGACACCAGGTTCCCGCGCGCCGCCATGGTGTTGTACTGGTTGGTGGCCGAGTGCGTTCCAATGTAGATGCCTGCCGCGGAGTACGCGGCCTTGGTAAGGCCCGAGCAGTCCCACACATCGGGGCCCGCACCACCCAGCACATACCGGTCACCGAGCTGCGACCGCGCGAATGCGATGGCCGTACTCACGGCGTTGGCGTTGGGGAGGGGCGCCGGCGTACCAACGCTTGCACCGGTGCTGCCACCGGACGCCGCGCCGCCAGACGTGGCTCCACCCGACGTGGACCCTCCACTGCTGGCACCGCTCGGTGCTGAGCTGGCCCCGCTGGAGCTTCCGGCGCTAGGGCTGGGACTGACGGTGCTGCCACTTGACGTGCCACCGCCCCCGGCCGATGATGCCGCTGGCGCTGCGGGTGCCGCCGCACCCGGTCGAGCAGCAGCAGCAGCAGCCGCGATACGGGCGGCTGACGCCTGAGCGGCAGCGAATGCCGTGGCCGCAGCCGCGGCATCCCGCCCGGTCTGGTAGCTGCGCTCCTCCTCGGCCGTGGTGTCTTTCAAGAGGGCGAGCTGCTCGTAGAGCTCGCTCGACTTCTTCTGCTCCAGGTCGTACGCCGCCTGAGTCACGGTCGCTGCCTCGCTGGCCTCGTCAAACGTTGCCTTCGACTCAGCGGTGAGGCGCGTGCGCTCTGTACTGGCGGATGCCGCCTGATCGCCGAGCGACTCGGCCGTGTTCTTGTCTTGCAGCGCCTGATCGTAAATGGCCTGGGACTGCTCGCTGAGCTTGCTGGCAGTACCCAGCTGGTGCAGCAGGTCGTCGGCCGTGTTCCCGTTCAGGAAGAGATTGAGCGACAGCCCGCCGGCACCGGCCTTGCTGAGGTGCGCGGCAATGAGCCCGGCCCGCATCTTTGACGTGGCAGCCGCGGCCTCGGCCGTCGCCGCCTGCCGGGTGAGACTCGCCTCCCGCTTTGTTGCGGCGTCGAGGGCGTCCTGTGTCACCCGGTAGGCCTCGGCGGTCACCTGTGATGACGTCGCCGCCGCCTCGGCGCTGGCGCGAAGCGCCCCGAGCAGCCCGGTGATCTTCTCAATTTCGGCCCGCTTCGTGGCCTCATTCTGCTTGGCCTGCTGAACGTCGTCCCAGCTCGGGTATCCCTGGTCTGCGAAGGCTGCCGGTGCAATCAGCCCACCGGATACCCCCACTGCGCCGACGAGTCCGAGCGTCACTGCCGAGAGCAGTCGGTTGGGTCGAAGACGTGTCCGCGACCCGGTGTTGCTGTTAGCCAAGTGATGCTCCCCTATCGGCCATGAACGGCACTGCATTGATTCGGTTTCCGCCGCTCCACACCTCAAAGTGCAGATGGCACGCGGTTGACGCCCCGGTGGAGCCGGAACTTGCAATGTTTTGTCCCACCGCCACGTTCTGGCCCACCTGAACGAAGACTCCCCCGTTGCGGATGTGCGCGTAGCCGGTGGACACTCCGCCGCCGTGGGAAATCTTCACAAAGTTTCCGTAGGTCCCCAGCGGTCCGGCCCAGGTGACGGTGCCCGCGTGTGCCGCGTAGATCGGTGCGCTGCACCCGGTACCGAGGTCGGTTCCGTAGTGGTAGCTACCACTGCAGACTCCGTTACCGCAGTAGGGCGTGCGGGGGCCATAGCCGCCGGTGATGCGACCGCTGGCCGGTACGCCCCAGCCCGTGTTGCTCACCGACCCGCCTACGCTTCCGGATCCGGCCGAACTCGACCCCCGAGCGGCTGCCGCAGCTGCCGCCGCCGCTGCGGCCGCTGCCCGAGCTGCTGCGGCTTGACGGGCAACCTCGGCCACCCGAATGGCCTCGAGGCGGGCGCGTTCAGCCACACCGGCCTCATAGGCAGCAGATGTCGTCGCCTCCGCATCGCGCATGAACGCGAGCTGCGAGTTCAGCTCAACGCTCTTTGCCTCGGACTCCGCGAGGGCCGCCGCGGCGGCGTTGGCTGCTTCCTGAGCGGCCTGCAGCGCGGATTCCGCCGCGACACGCAGGGTCTCGCGTTCGGTTTGGGCAATCTTGGCCTGATCTCCGAGTGCCTGCGCGCTGTTGTTTGCGGACTGCGCTACGTCGTAGATGTCCGTGCTGCGTTCCACGAGCTTGCTCATGTTGCCCAGTTTGGACAGCAGAGCGTCTGCCTGTCCGTCGCCACTGCCTTCCAGGAAGAGGTTCATGCTGAGGTCTGTTCCGCCGGTGCGGTAGAGCTGGGCGGCGAGTTGGCCGGCTTGGCGCGTGGCGGCATCCGCTGTGGCTTTGCTCGCGTCGGCCTGGGTCTGAAGTTCGCTCGCGCGGCGAGCTGCGTCGTCAAATTGTTGCTGGGCCTCCTCGAGCGCTGCGGCTCGGGCATCAGCCTCGGCCTGAGTCTGCTCTACCTGCGACTGCAGGCCCACGAGAAGTTCCTGAATTCGGGTGACCTGCGCGGCAGCGGTTGCAGTATTCGCCTTGGCGTTCTGCAGATCCTGCCAGCTCGGGTAATCGATAGCCTGAGCCGAACCCACCGGGCTCACGAGTGTCACGACCAGAGCCAGTGTTGCCGCCACGCTGGTGACAGTCAGAGTGCGACGACGAGCGGGAGCGCGGGTGAGACGCCGCCAAGCACCTGCCAGCTCGCGGCTGATCACGGTTGTCGTGCGATTCATCATTCCCCGATCGGGCGTTGTTTAGTCACATTCGTCACAGTGATCACCGTTGTCACATGGGTAACTCAGTTCACACTAACAAGACGACGCATCATCGCCCAGTCTTTGGCCTCGAACGTAACCCAAAATGTCCCCCAAACGGTGGCCATCCATGGGCGCGGTGCGAGACGCATTTGGGGCAGATAATCGGCACATCGTCCAGCTTTTGCGTCCGATTTGAGCTTTTGAGATTTAGCCCGTATGCTTACCTCTCGTTGGTCATGCTCGCTGTGACACACGGCCCCATCGTTTAGTGGCCTAGGACGGCGCCCTTTCACGGCGTTAACACGGGTTCGAATCCCGTTGGGGTCACGTAAGTGAAGGCAAGAAAAATAGAATAGTCTTACCGAGTAGCAAGATTCGCTCAAAGTTTGGCCCTGTAGCGCAGTTGGTTAGCGCGCCGCCCTGTCACGGCGGAGGTCGCCGGTTCAAGTCCGGTCAGGGTCGCAAAGCACAAACCCTTTCGAAAGAAGGGGTTTTTGTTTGAGAAGGCACCGTTTACGAGGCTTTTTCGGCCCTGTAGCTCAGTTGGTAGAGCGTTCGACTGAAAATCGAAAGGTCACCGGATCGACGCCGGTCGGGGCCACCACAGCCACTCCCTTGGAAACACTGGGATGTGGCTTTTTTTATGCCCATTCTCGGGCGACAAATCAGGCCGACGAAACCCCCGGTGGACACATTTTGGACACCTGTGAGATAACCGCCCTTTAATGCCGTCCGATGACTGCGAAGCAACGTGGGGAAAGCCTGAATCCCCTGCCTGCACCCCCGCCGGCGAGCAGGTCAAGCGCGAGCGTGCGGCTCCTCTGGCCGGACCGAGATGCTGTGTTCAGGCCCGTCCGTGACAACTCCGACCTGGGCACATGAACGTCGGGCGCCAAGACGGTCGTTCTCACGGTCATATTTCCTCCCCGCATCGCGCTAATCGCCAGGGATTGGCGGGGAGGGCAGGTTCCCAGTCGTCGACTTCGATCAACGAACGTGCCACCGTCCTTGATCCTTCCGACCTCGAGGATGAGGGCCGCTGTCGACAGGCACTGATCTGTTCACCAGTGCTTGTCTCCAGGGCCTCTTTGGCACGGTCTCACGGCCACGGTGCACTGGTGATGGTGCGGAAAACTGCCTCGACGTGCGGCACTGTCCCCCTAACTGGCCGCAGCGACGCTGGCGTGAAGGAAGGTACTGTCGCAACGTGCCCGCGTGAGGATGCATCACTTACCCGACGACGACTGCGGGTCGTCTTGCGATGGCATAGTCCATTTCCTGACCTGTACCCCCGAAATGCAGGGATTGAACACGTGAATCAGACAGACCTAGTCCTACACTTCTGCTGCGAACCCGTCCCCAGTCAAGCCCTTATATCACCCGTGGTTTACGCATGATCGAGCCAACTCCGACGGTGAAAATGACCGCTACAACCGAGGCCACCCCCCGTCTCACGCTCGTTGGGGCGTCGACAGCGAGCCGTCCCGAGTTTGAGGTGAACGGCGCGGTCTCTGGTAGGGAATGGGCCCGCAAATACCGCCTGAAACTCGTCATAACCGACGTCGCTATGGTCTCGGCTGCGCTCTCAGTGGCGCTGATCGCCCGCTTCGGCTTTGATGAAGCGTCGACTCCCCTCGGTAGCTTCCACGTGGACTACTGGGTTATTTCCGCGATCATTGGCGCCACGTGGATCGCCAGCCTATCCGCTACTCGCACCCGGGACCCTCGTATCCTCGGCATGGGCTCGACCGAATACAAGAGAGTCGTGAACGCCAGCGCCATCACGTTCGGCCTGCTTGCCATCACGTTTCTCATTTTTCAGGTGGACATTGCCCGCAGCTTTTTCATCCTGGCTTTTCCGGTGGGCGTCACGGTCCTCACTCTTGAGCGCTGGTTGTGGCGCAGATGGCTCGCACGACAGCGCAGATTCGGCCATTATTTGTCTCGAGTACTCGTGGTTGGGCAGCGCGACGATGTGGAATACGTGATCAGCCAGTTGCACGCTCATTCAGGGATTGCCTATTGCGTCGTTGGCGTGGCACTCGATTCTGCGGAGGGCAGCAGTCGCCCAACAGAAATTACCGTTGACCACCGAACAGTCCCCATCGTCACAAATCTCGAAAACGTGGCCGATACGGTGTGCGTACTCGGCGTCAATACTGTCATCGTGGCGGGCCAGCCGTCCGGTGGCGCGCAATACGTGCGTTCGCTTGGCTGGGAGCTGGAAAACACCAACGCTGAACTTGTGCTGTCCAGTCGACTCACGGACGTTGCGGGGCCACGCATCCATTTTCGTCCGGTGGAGGGCCTGCCGCTGATCCACGTGGAGATTCCCCGTTTCGATGGCTTCAAACATGCTCTGAAGCGCAGTCTTGACATCGCGGCATCTAGCCTTGCGCTCATCGTGCTCTCTCCCGCACTCCTCGTTGTTGCCGCTCTCATCCGAGCCGACAGCCCCGGCCCGGTCTTGTTTCTTCAGGAGCGTTGTGGTCGCGGTGGAGAAACCTTTCGCATGGTGAAGTTTCGCTCCATGGTGGTGAACGCAGAGGACAATCTTTCGAGCCTGCTGGACCAGAACCAAGCCTCGGGCACCCTGTTCAAGATTCGCAACGACCCCCGCATCACCCGCATCGGTGGTTTTCTGCGCAAGCACTCCATCGACGAGCTGCCTCAGCTGTGGAATATCATCCGGGGCGACATGAGCATCGTGGGCCCACGCCCCTCCCTGCCCCAGGAGGTCCTCACCTATGAGACCCACGTGCACCGCCGCTTGTACATCAAACCAGGGCTGACAGGAATGTGGCAGATCAGCGGTCGTTCCGATCTGAGCTGGGAAGAAAGTGTGCGGCTCGATCTGTATTACGTCGAAAACTGGTCCCTGACCAAGGATCTGATGATTATCTGGCGCACCTTCCAAGTCGTCATTCACCCTGTAGGAGCGTATTGATGGACACCGCCCCGCACTCGGCGTTACATGCCGCGGCTGCTCGCAACGACGGACCCGCACAGATTGCGGGCACCGCCGACATTGATTCGACTGCCATCATCGGGCTGGCAAGCCAGATCTGGCACCTCGCTCAGGTTCGTGAACACGCACGCGTCGGCCCTGGGTGCATCATCGGTCGCGGTGCCTATATCGGTCCGGGTGTCATCCTTGGAAGAAACTGCAAGGTACAGAACTACGCTCTCGTGTACGAACCAGCTGTGCTCGAAGACGGAGTCTTCGTGGGCCCGGGTGCCGTTTTCACGAACGATGTCTTCCCCCGAGCAATAAACGTTGATGGTTCTCGCAAAAGCGCTGACGACTGGCCCATGGTGGGTGTCATTGTTCGGACCGGTGCGTCCATCGGCGCCCGGGCCGTGTGTATTGCACCCGTCACGATCGGACGCTGGTCCATGGTGGCTGCCGGCTCCGTTGTGACAGCCGATGTTCCCGAATTCGCTCTTGTCGCCGGAGTCCCCGCCCGCCGCATCGGCTGGGTCGGACGCAGCGGCATGGCCCTCAGCGCGACAGAGTCTGGCCAGTTCACCTGCCCATCAACGGGCGAAAACTACACGGAGACCGAAGGGATTTTGACTCTCTCATGATCAAGCGAATCTTTTCTCACACGCGTCTGACACCGCCCGCAGCGCCGGGCACTCGCGTGCTCATCATCGTGCAAAACCTTCCCGTACCTCTCGACCGCCGCGTCTGGCTGGAATGCCAAGCCCTGCACGCCCAGGGGTACTCCGTCTCAGTCATCTGCCCTAAGGGGCCCGGTGACCCCGCTCGTGAGGTCATTGACGGCATCGGAATCTACAAGTACCGTCCAGCACCCGAGGCAACAGGAGCGCTCGGCTTCGCCATCGAGTTCGCTCTCTCGTGGATACGCACGGCCGCCCTCTCCTTCACGGTACGCCGCGAACGGGGTTTTGACGTGATTCAGGCCTGTAACCCACCAGACACCTACTGGTTGCTCGGCTTGCTGTGGCGTCATCGGGGTGTCCGGTTCATCTTCGACCACCACGATCTGAATCCCGAGCTGTTTCTCTCTCGATTCGGTCAACCACGCGGTCTTGCCGCACGTTTTCAGTACCGCACCCTGTTATGGCTCGAACGCATGACCTTCCGGGTGGCTGACCATGTTATTTCGACGAATAATTCCTATCGCGCGATCGCACTGCGGCGTGGCAAGCTTCGCCCCGACCAGGTCACCGTAGTGCGCAGCGGACCAGACACACGGGTGATGCGCCCGATTCAGCCCGTTGACGATGCAGCGGCGATACAAGATTCACTCCTCGTGTATCTCGGAATCATGGGACCTCAAGACAACGTTGACAAGGTGTTGGAGGTCGTCGACGAACTCGTGACTCAACGCGGCCGAACGGATGTGCGCGCCGTGTTGATGGGGTTCGGGGATTGTCTCGAAGCGCTCAAAGCACAAACCATTGCGATGGGCCTGAGCGACCGGATTCACTTCACTGGCCGCGTCGGACCGAAAACTATCGCAAACTACCTGAGCGCCGCTGATATCGGCCTGGGACCGGACGAAAAGACGCCACTCAACGACCTGTCCACGATGAACAAGACCATGGAATATATGGCCTACGCACTCCCCTCCGTGTCCTTCGACCTCACCGAAACCCGCGTGTCCGGTGGTGACAGCGCCATCTACGTGCCATCCGGAGACATCAGCGCCTTCGCCGACGCGATCGAGGCCCTTCTCGATGACTCCGAAGCACGCGCAAATCTCGGCCGTGCCGCACGTGAGCGCGTGACGAGCGAACTCGACTGGCAGCATCAGGCTCAGGCCTACATCAGCGTCTTCGATACTGTACTCGGTCGCAGCCAGAACGACCTGCGCGCTGCCGTGTGGCCATTCTCCAACGCCGGGGTTCCCGCAGACCCCTCACACGTCGACCTCAACGACAGCGTCTCCTTCACTAAGTTCCTCGTCACCAGAGGTCGACGCCTGCAAACACCTGATAGCAGCGAGTTCATCAAGTTAAGAACAAGGGCCTAAAGATATATGTGCGGAATCATGGGGATCCAACACTTTGACGGCACCGCAGTCGAAGCGACCGTTCTCGGGACGATGACCCGGTGTCTGGCCCATCGAGGCCCGGACGGTCATGGGTTTTGGCACTCGGGCGGCGTGGGTTTCGCACACACCAGGCTGTCGATCATCGACCTGGCCGGCAGTAAACAGCCGATGCACAGTGTTGATGCCCGATGGGTGTTGACGTTCAACGGTGAGATCTTCAACTACCGGCAGCTGCGGGCCGGGTTGCGATACCCCTTCCACACCGACGGTGACACGGAGGTGATTCTTGCCGGCGTGAGCCAGCACGGCATTGGCTGGATCGATAACCTCATCGGCCAGTTCGCATTTGCCCTGCACGACACATTTACAGGTACAACTCACCTCGTGCGCGATCGCCTCGGCGTTCTGCCGCTGTATTACTCGCACACCTCACGGCAGCTGCTGTTCGCTTCGGAGATCAAGGCACTTCTTACCGTTCTTCCTCAAGCTCCGGGCGTCGACATGTTAAGCATAGATTCCTACCTCGCAGCACGCTCGGTACCCTCACCGCACACTCTGTTTGAGGGCGTGAGCAAACTTCCTCCTGCTCACCGCGCTGAAGTCACACGTGAGGGCAAAATCACGATCATTCGTTACTGGCAACCGCCCGCTGCCGACCCACGAAGCCGGTGGCCAGACCCTGCCGCGATCGATGCCGTGGATCAAGCTGTGACCGAAGCGGTCGACGCCTCACTCGTAGCGGATGTTCCCGTGGGCGCATACCTCAGCGGAGGAGTGGACAGCAGCCTGATCGTGGCAAAAATCGCCGCATTGCGGCCTCAGCACCGCGTACAGACCTTTGCCGCAGGTTTTGGCGACGCCCGCACCGATGAACTGCCGTGGGCGCGGCGGGTGAGCGAGCACGTGGGCACGGACCACCACGAGGTCAACGTGGACGCGAGCGACTTTGAAACCCTCTGGCCGCAACTCACCTGGCACCGAGATTCACCCATTTCTGAACCCGCCGATATAGCGGTGTACCGACTCGCGCAGACCGCACGGCAGTCTGTGAGTGTCGTCCTCTCCGGCGAGGGCGGCGACGAACTTTTCGCTGGTTACCCGAAGTATCGGGCTGCTCGCGCTGTAGCGACGGCATCCCTTCTGCCCTTCGCCCTGCGCTCCAAGGTGATCGACTCGATCGAGGGACACTTGCCAGTCCGCCTTGCACGGGCTCGCATTGCACTTCGGGCAGCCGGGGCGGTGAGCCGAGACGAGCAATACCGTACCTGGTTTGCGCCCTTCACCAGCGCCGAGCGAACCGGCCTACTGAGGGGAATCCCCACCCGAGCGCCCGCGCGTGACGTGACCACCTCCGGATCCGACACCATTCGAAACATGCTGCTCACTGATCTCGATGGTTGGCTGCCCGACAACCTGCTCGAGAGGGGCGATCGCATGTCCATGGCCGCGTCTCTGGAACTGCGCCCACCGCTGCTCGACCACCGTCTCGTTGAGCTCGCGTTTCGACTTCCCTCCTCGGTCAAAGTGCGCAACGGCACGACGAAGTGGGTGCTCAAGGAAGTAGCCCGCCGCTACCTGCCGACCGAAGTCGTTGATCGGCGCAAGGTGGGCTTTCGCGTTCCGCTCGACCAGTGGTTTAGAACTGGGCTTCGAGATTCCATGTGGGACCGACTTACCGGCAAAGACTCGTTCGTGGCCCAGACGTTCGACCAGACCGCGGTGCGCGATCTGCTCAAGCGCCATGAGAGCGGTCGATTCAGCGAGGAAAACCGCATCTGGACCCTGATGTGCCTCGAGGTGTGGCACGAAACCTTCTTCAGAGCTGAAGGCCCAGTAGCTATGGTCTCCGAATCGCGCACGGAGCAGCCACGAGGCACTGAAACCTACGAAAGGATTGATCAGTGACTGGCCGGCCCGACGTAGGAACTGCACAGCTACCCCGATCACCCGATCAGAATCAATCCGTGCGGGACCTCACCCTCGTGATCGTCGCCTACAAGAGCGCCGACGACATGATCACACTGCTGGCCTCCGTGGCAGCTGCCGTCGATGAACTCACCTGGCACGCCATCGTGGTGGACAACTACGGTGACGACGGCATAGCAGCGGCGCACGCTGCGGATTCCCGGGTGACCGTCGTGACCGCCAACGGCAACCTAGGCTTTTCCGGTGGTGCCAATCTGGGTCTGGGCTACGCAACACCCTCGCACTTCACGATCTTCCTGAACCCAGACCTCGTGCTTGAGGCTGGTTCGATTAGCAGCCTGGTTGAGACGTGTCGAAAGGAGGGCATTGGGGCGACCGTTCCCCTCCTCACCAACGAGTCCGGCGTCATTCAACCGTCCCTTCGGCGTGAGCCGTCGATGCTTCGTTCTCTCGGTGAAGCACTTTTTGGCGATCACTGGCCGGGACGACCGCACTGGTTGTCTGAGATGGTTCGGTCGAACGAGCCGTATCGCACCATGGCACCCGTCGACTGGGCTACCGGCGCCGCTCTGCTCGTGAAGACCAATGTGCTGGGCTTCGTCGGTGAGTGGGATGCTGCCCGCTTCTTTCTTTATTCTGAGGAAACCGACTACTGCCGGCGGATTCGACAAAGCGGCCTGCAGATCGTCTTCGTTCCGGGTGCAATCATGCGGCACCGGGGGGCGGGGTCGGGTACATCCATTCAACTTGACGCTCTTCTCGCGCTAAATAAGCTTCGCTATTTTCGTAAGTGGCATGGCAGCGTTGCCTCTGCCATGTTCTACGGAGTTGCGGTTGTGCATAGCCTCGTCCGGGTGCGACGGGCTGAGTCCCGTCTCATTCTGCGCGCTCTGTCCTCTCCCTCCGTCCGAGCTGCCCTTCCGGGAGGCAAGGCGTGACTCGCGTGGGTTCAGTAGTTATCGCTGCTCATAATGAAGCACTCGTCATTGCACGGTGCCTGCTCGCCCTGAGCCCCGCGGTGCTGGCCGGAGACCTCGACGTGATTGTTGTGTGCAACGGATGCGTCGACAGTACTGCCGACATCGCACGCAGCTTCACGGGCGTGCGGGTTGTGGAAATCGCCGTTGCCTCCAAGACCGCGGCCCTCCGTGCGGGCGACGTTATTGCTCGGCGTGGTCCCCGGATCTATCTTGATGCCGATGTCGTGATGACGAGCCGGGCTGCACTCGACGTGATGGCCGAACTATCCCACGGCCCGGCCCTCGGTGGACGCCCACCCGTGCGGTTCGAAACGGCAGGGTCGGAGTGGGCGGTACAGAGTTGGTATCGGATCCGGGTGCAACTTCCCTCGATACAGAACGTGCTGTGGGGGGCCGGCACCTACGCTTTATCCACCGCTGGGCGGGCGCGCTTCACAGAATTTCCAAACATTGTGTCTGACGACCTCTTTATAGATAATCTCATCGGAACCGACGAGCGCGTCATCGTGTCGACCGATCCGGTAATCGTTCACGCCCCACGTCGTTCGGTAGACCTGGTCAAAATCCTCAAACGCACCTACCGCACGCAGAGTGATGTTCCCCTCACCGCCCGAGCAACCCCTGTATCGGCGAGTCAGCGGGGCCAGCTCGCGGATGTGTGGGCACTGGTGCGAGCCGACCCTCGACAGATCTGTGACGTAGTCCTCTATGTGGCAATGATTACCCTTGCTCGAGTGCAGGCGAAGCTCGCACCGGCCGGGACTCGCTGGGAACGGGACACGAGTTCCCGCGAGACCCTGCTGCCGGGCGCGAAGATCACCCCCGCGAACTAGTTCGTGCCATTTCAGGAACTGGTCGGACACTCGCCGTGGAACAAGATGCGACACGGTGGACGGGTGTCTCCCGGAGAGAAACCATGGCAACATTATTCGATTGTGACCAGCTCCTTATCGACGTGTTCGCAGTTCATCTCTCACACGAATGCCAATTCGGACTCTCGCTAAGGTTGGGCGAGGAAGAAGTCCCTCGGGGTGCGCAGTTGATTAATGCTCATGTACGGCGTAGCGTTGTTTAAACGCAGTTGGCCCCCTACGGTCCCACACCTTCGCATGAACCGTCCGCGTGCGCCACACGAAATCAGCTAATGCTCCCGTTATTTATACGTGCGCGCTCCGCACATTCAACATTCCCCCCTTCATCCGCTGCTCGCTCCCGAGTTAATCGCCCGTGGAACCGTAATTCCCTTTTTGCCCTTATTACTGCGGGCGTTCTGGTGGTCACGGGTGCGTCTGCAACCTCATCAATCACCGGCATCAGCGCGGCCCATGCGGCCTCTGTTGTCACCGCGATTTCCCCCACTACAGTCACACTGTTTGGTAGCGAGACCCCCGCTGTTGCGGCGGAGACAAGCGACACAAGTGCAGTGGAATTGGGCGTCTCGTTCGTCTCCTCGCAAGCTGGCTATGCCACCGGCATTCGCTTCTTCAAGGGTGCAGGAAATGGAGGCACCCACATCGGTAACCTCTGGACGTCGTCAGGGACCAAGCTCGCCTCCGTCACGTTTACAAACGAAACCACCACCGGATGGCAGAGTGCACAGCTCGCAACCCCCGTGACGCTTACCGCTGGCACAACCTACGTGGTCTCCTACCTCGCCCCGCAGGGTCGCTACTCGTACACGTCGAAGTACTTCGCGTCTTCCAAGGTCAGCGGACCGCTCACCGCTGCAGCAACACCGAACGGCCGTTACCGGTATGGTTCGGGTGGAGGTTTTCCAACCTCCACATGGAATGCGTCAAACTACTTTGTTGATGTGAACTTCAATGCCCTAGTCACACCAACACCCGCACCCGCACCCGCACCCGCACCCGCACCCGCAGTGATCACAACATTGCTCGGTACGTCAACACCCGCCGTAGCCTCCTCGGGCGAATCAACTCCGCTTACGGTTGGGATGTCCTTCACGTCGTCGGTCGCTGGGTACGTCACCGGTATTCGCTTCTATAAAGGCGCGGCGAACGTTGGCACCCACACCGGTTCTCTGTGGTCGTCGACAGGAACAAAGTTAGCCGCAGTGACTTTCACGGGTGAGTCAGCAACTGGCTGGCAGAGTGCCAACCTTGTAACACCCGTGGCACTCGTTCCTGGGTCGACCTACATCGTCTCGTACTATGCACCCCAAGGCGGCTACGCTTATACGACGGCGTACTTCAACTCCGCCAAGGTCAGTGGCCCACTCACAGCTGCCGCAACCATCAATGGTCGCTACCTGTACGGCACTACCGGAGGGATGCCAACGTCAACGTGGAACGCAACAAACTACTTCGTTGATGTGAGCTTCACTGCTGATCTGACGACACCGCCACCACCGGCGCCGACTCCCACACCAGCACCCAGCCCGACACCCGCTCCAACACCCACACCAGCACCCAGCCCGACACCTACCCCAACACAAACCCCGGCGCCGAGCGGCTGGCCTGATGCAACGACGACGGGTGTCCCGGCTGGAACCACGTTGACTCCCTCGGGAGGACTCACGATCACCACACCCGGTGCGGTTATCAGTGGGCTCGAGATCCGAGGCGATGTTTTCATCCGGGCTGCTGGTGTCACACTCAAGAATTCCCGGGTGTGGGGCCGAGTCGATACTGGTGATGTTGCCGGCAAATACCCGGGCGCACTCGTTCAACGAGTCGAAATCATCGGCCCGTACGACAGCGCTGCTGATGGCGGGTACCCCGCTGTGGGCTACACGGATATGACCGTTGACGGCGCTAACATCCGCGGCTGGGGCAAAGGAGCTGGACTCGTCGCCAACATGACGATCAAGAACTCTTGGATCCACGACCTCGTTGTGCACGGTGACCCGGCTAATGGTGGAAGCCACAATGAACCAATCATTAGCCTCGGAGGGACAAACTTCATCATCACAGGGAACCGCCTCGACGCTGGAACTGAACCAAACTTCTCGGCCTCCGTGGCCCTGTACAGCCAGTTGGAAACTATTCGCAACGTTGTCGTTGATCGAAACCTGATGAACGGTGGCGGATACTGCCTGTATGCGGGAAGCACAAACGGGAGGCAAGCCTACAATGCCCAATTCACGAACAATACCTTCGGCACGAGTGTGTTCCCGAAGTGTGGTTACTGGGGCCCAGCCACGTCTTACACGTCGGGGCTAGGTAACGTCTGGTCAGGCAACGTCATGTCAACCGGCGCAGTTGTGGGGGCTCCTATCGGCTAACCCTTAGTTTTTCCAGACCTTATTAAGCTCGAGCGCCCGTCGAATCTGACGGGCGCTCGAGCTTTTCTCCGGCTCCCTACCGCCGTGAAAACGCTGATTTTCTCGGTACCCCCCTAATGCTCACGGTCCCGTCCCCCTCCGGCCGCTATGCTCAGCCACAAACGTCCGCCATTGCGGCGATTGACAAGAAACGGTTACCGAAGGGCCGGCCACTAGTGAGAGTTTTGTATAGCTTCCCGCACTCCCTTGATCGGGCCGGGATCGCCCTCACGGCGCGCCAGCAAGTGCTGGGTCTCGCTCAGCTTGGGGTGCAGGTGGTGCTGTTCTGCACGTCCGTCGGCACTTTGGTGCTTCCTTCTTCCGTCGAGGTGCACGAGACGATGATGGTCGGCACCTTTCGTGTACCCCATCGGGCACTGGGCGTTCAGCGGGCGTACACGTTTCACGACATTCAGGTTGCTGGGTGGCTGCGCAAAAACACGAAGCGCATCGATGTGGTTCACGCGTGGCCCCGAGCCTGCCTCCACACCTTCACGACAGCGACAAAAGCGGGAATCGCCACTCTGCGCGAGTCACCTAACCCACACACCGCCAGCGTTATCCGGCAGTCGGCATTGGCGGCTGCCGATGCAGGAGTTCCCCTGCCACCCCAACACTCCCATGCGGCCAACCTGACCGTTCTAGCTCGGGAATGTGCGGAATATGAGGCGGCGACGGCGGTACTTGTCCCGTCGGACTATGCACGAGACGAATTCATCGTTGAAGGATTCCCGAGCTCACGCATGCTGCAGCACCGTTATGGATGTGACCTCACCCGCTTTGCTGCGCGCACGTGTGATCCCTCAGCATCACCGCGACCTTTCAGAGCAGTGTTCGTTGGTCGGGGGGACCCCACCAAAGGACTCCACGTCGCTCTTGATTCCTGGCGCAGCGCAGGGTTAGCGGATGCTGAGCTTTTGATTGCCGGGTCGATCCAGCCAGACTATGGTCGCTCACTCTCCGCCCTCCTCGCTCAGCCCAACGTCACGACCTTGGGTTTCGTGGACGACATTCCCGCGCTTTTACGGAGTGCGGATGTGCTGCTGCTGCCCACCTGGACCGAAGGAAGCGCTCTCGTCACCTTGGAGGCGCAGGCCAGTGGGTGCGTTCCCCTGGTGAGTTCGGCGTCAGGGGCACTCGGAACGCCGGGTATCGACTTTCTTGAACATGCCGTCGGATCTCGGCAGGCGCTGGCGGAACACTTGGTGTTGCTCGCCACCACGCCAGCGCTCCTCAAGAGGCTTTCCGCACGTGGCTCTGCCCAGCGTCAGTTTCTCTCTTGGGACCGGGCTAGCGAATCGTTGGCGCGATGCTACGACGAGGTAGTCCAGCGAGATCGATGATTCCCCGGGTTGACCATCTGCGCGTGCGCCGCAACGCGGCCCCCAGTAACATAGCCCCCAGCACAGTCATCAGGAGGAGCGCCGCCGCCGCCACGCTGCGGTTGACGGGACGCGCGAACACGTTGGGCTGCACGAAAGCATCCCCGGCGACAATGAAATAACCCTCCGGGATTCCTCGACCGAGTTGAATCGCCTTCAACTGCGTTTTGAGCTCCTCGCGCACGACATCGGCTCGATTACTGGCCGACAGTTCCGTCGGACCCCGAGCTGAGATCCACAGCATGGGCCCATTCCCTTGGGCCTCCGTATATGGTTCACGGCTCCCGTCCCCCACGGTTACGGTGAAAGCAGCAACGCCCTGAGCCTCAAGGGCTTGCTTCACGGAACTGCTTGCCATCAGGGCCGCAACGACATCGGACACTCCTGCGACTTCTACTTTCTGGTCGTAAATATTTTGGCCTGATTCACCTGGGAGCGCGACAACAACGCTTCCCTGTGCTTCAAATTCACCCTTGGCCGTGCCGATCACGCACGCACCACCGACCAGAGTAAGAATCATACAGCCGGCAATCAACATGTGCCCAGGCCGAGTAAGCCTCACCCCGTCACTGAGAGGTAACCGCCGTGCTGGACGACGATGAAACTGCCAAACTGCGCCAGCAGCCCCGAGCAGTAAGAAGAAGATGCCCATAGCCATCGGAAAGCCGAAAGCGTCGAACGTGCCACACAACACGAAGCCTGTGGTGATCCCGACAGCCACCGCCCAGGCCTGGCTGCGGAGTTCTCTAGTGGGGGCCGAGTAACCTGCCACGATACACATGAGGATGCCACAGATGATGAACAGAACAAAAGCGAGCAGTCCCACAAGTCCCTGCTCGACCAGAGTTCCGAGAAACTGGTTGTCGAGAGTGCGATATACGTCCGGTAAAAAAGTGAAAGCGCCGCGCCCGAATATCGGAGATTGGGCAAAGAATGCACTGACCGCCTCGTAGTCTCGGGTGCGCCCGACAACCGATTGGTCGGTTCGCGATCCGAGGATGAGATCACGGATGGTCCCCGCAAGCCCCGGAATGAAAAACCGAAACATCACCACGATAACTGGTAACGCAGCAAGGAGGCACAGACGCTGTCGTCGTGTGGCGATAACAAAAGCGAACGTAATGCCAAGCAACAGCCCAACCATTCCGGATCGGGACACCGTTAGCGGAATGGCGACGAAGATCAAACCGAGTTGGCACCAGGGCCACACTCTGCCGCGGGGAGCTGTAAATGCAAGGTAAATGGCGATGGGCAGAATGACGCCGAGAACGGCAGCGTATTCGATGGAGTGCAGGGACGTCACGCTCACACGGGGAAACCCTGACCGAAGGTAGAGCCCCCCGCCCGAGCTGTTCTGGGTGAGTCCGGGCAGGTGAAGCAGACTGACAAAATCCACCTGGAAGACGAATTGCACCAGGCCCATTGCGCCCAGAATCGACGCCATGAGCACGAGGAAGCGAAGGAACACGTCAAGGCGACGCCGACTATGTAATGCATCCGCCGCAAGCAGCACAACGCCCGCCCACGATGCGAGCATGATAAGGCCCCGCTCTGCAGACGAAACCTCGGCACCGGTGGTCGGCCGGAGCATACCTGCCACCAGACTTGCCAGAGCAGCCAGAGCTACGGCCCCCAACAGCCAGTGCATCGGCGTTGGGCGCACACGATGTGCCGTTCGAGTGAGCGTCCCCATGAGCCAGAGAATCAGTAAGAAGACGCCGATTACCGTCGCAGGTGTGCCGGCAGCGCCGAGCGGTTTGATGATGTAGATGGACGGCGACGCAAAGAGCACCACGACATAAACCTGAAGGGCGACCAGCGGATCCCGAGAAATTCTCCGCAGAGGAGGCTGAACGCCAGTCCCGCGTGGCGTCTTTTTGGTGTCCGGTGCTCGCGCTTTCAATTCGGAGATGATCCCACCAGCTTGCTCACGAGCGTCGGCGTGGAGGCCGGGGAGGGAGAGGGCCACTCGGCATCGCTGTCTGGCTCGGGGGGTTCCGTGCCTGCGGCACCTTGTTGGCTCCGCTTATCTCGGGCTGCCCGCAAAGCCTGCAAGGCCCTCAAACGCCGAGAACGCCGCGACCTGCGAGAACGCCGAGAACGCCGCGGACCCACGACCCCCCGCCGATGTTCGACAGTCAGCACGATGATCAACGACAGCAGAATCGTTCCCAATGCGACAACGACACCATTTCTCATCGGCGTCGCGAAGCTGATCACCGGTTTGGGGTCGAGCGTAAATTGGGACACGGTGATCCACTGGCTTGTTGGGGCTCCTGCGTTTTGTTGAAGTATGTCAAGGCGCCGAGACAGCTCGCCCCCAAGGCTAGCCAACGTCGAGGTCGCCGATTCGAGGGTCTCGTCTTCCACGCTAATAATCATGAGCGGCGCCGAGAGCGATGTGTCCCGGGTTGCCGTGTAGGTGAGGTTTGGGTAGACATCCACGTAGGTACTGGCTGTCTTACCGTCTCGAAGAGATACAGACAGGATGTCAACCGTCGTCGAGACGCTGTTCCCCAGTTGCAGGAAGGGATTCCCCGCTTTGCCGTCTCCGGACAGAACTGGTGAGAGGAACAGATAGGTTGCCTTCACCTGATACACCACCGGTGTGAGCCACGCCACGTACGCTCCCCCGGCAAGCCCCATCATGATGCCAATAATCACAATCCAACGCCATCGGCTAATGATGTCCCAGAATATTCGAAGAGTCACCGGGCGCACTCCTTTTCAATCGCGGTTACAACGGCACTTTGAGCCGGGGCCCAGGACATGCTCGCAACGCTTGCCGCAAGCCCATCTGGTCCTGTGCGTCGGTGATCATCAAGCGCTCGGGCAAGGGAATCCGCCAGCGAACGCGGATTCGATTGTGACCACGCAACATGCGGATTTACGAGGTCGGCGCGTGTCCCTGCGTAGTCGTTGACAACAGGTACGACCCCGGCGGCGAGGAGTTCGAACGCAATCAGAGAAACGTTGGTGAAGGACAGGGCGAGCCCAGCCGCACAACGGTTATACAGATCGTTGAGAGCGGATGGGTTCATGTGCGCATGGACCGTTGCAGGAAAAGGGATTCGGCGTGCTTCAATTCCGAACGTGTGGATCTCGACCTCGGGATGATCTTCATGGAAGAGTTCCAAAGCCATGAGGCCAAGCTCGTAGCCACGCCGAGCTGTTCCCGGTTTAGCGTAAAAGACCACAGCATCACGTTTGCGATGGTTAGTCACGTGGTATTTTTCCCGATCACAACCAAACTCGGCGACGATCGGTGTGACATCAAAACGGGCACGAAGTTCATCGGCAACCATGTGACCGACCGTGAGGGGAATGAATCCGAATCGATAGGTGTCCTCGGCAAGCTCATATGCGCTGCCGCGCGGATAAAAATATGGTTCGAAATCCTGAACAAGATAGAACCGCGCGCCGACGAGTTCCGAAAATCCGGCCAGGATATGAGCTGTGGGCCACGCCGTGGCAACAAAGGCGTCGATATGTTGAAATCCCTCTGTCGCGTCTGAAACATTTCGTACTTCTGCGCGCACCCGCGGCCACCACGTGCGGATGAGGTCCTCGTACTGGCTGGCGTCACCACCCTGTCCGTCGTAGACGTAAAGCACACAGGTATGACCTGCTGTCTCCAGCGCCTCAACGAAGCGAAAAATAGTCGTGTGGCCTCCCGAAGCGGGTCCGGGCGCCGTTAACACCCAGCCGATTGTGAGGGGGTTCCCTTCGACGGTCGGTGGCCAGAGTCCGAATGGTTGAACACTCTGTGAACTGACAACATCGTGTGGCCGGAGAAACATCGGGTCGCTGTCCCCGCCCCAGCGTTTAGCCGCCCGACGAACGAGCCGCTCAGCAACACCGTCCATACCTTCGCGACGCATGACCCTGACGAGTTTTTGCATATTCGTTATCTGACTCATTCATGTCTCCTTACAGTCCCGTGGCACGCCAACGCAGAGCGCGAAGCTCACGAGTGCCGCGGTAAACAACAGCTTGGGCAAAGAGGTATGGGGAATAAACGGCCTGACGGGGACCGAGCTTGCGCGCATGGGCCAGGATTCTGGAGTGCGGTAGATCGGCTGGCACAGAACACAGCGATTCGGCGTACCGCACATATCGATCGACCTCGGGCGTCCCTCCTCGACCACGCGAATAGGCCTGCGCCGCGCGAGCGATCGCCTCATTTGCCAGCGCGTTGCGAGCCAGAACGAGGAGTTGACGATTCTCCGTGGCACCGCCCGACATGCTTGAAAACAATATCTCAAACGCGCGGGCCCGCTCCTCCATGTCGGTCAGGACATCCACTTCCCGCGCCGACAAACTGTCGTCGTGCTCGCGGTGCCATGCCTGATCAGCTCCACTGATCCAGCCAACGTCCCCGTGTAGTGCAAGCCGGAACCACATTTCCATGTCGTGAGTGTGGGCAAGTTCACGCTGCCCACCGACCTCGCGAACAGCGGTAGCGCGCATGAGCACTTCGGGGGACGTAATGCAATTAACGCCGAGTCGACACCGCATTTCGAGCCAACTCCGCCCACCCCACACTGTCCACGACACGGCCGTGCCACGATACGCTGGCAGCTGGTCACCAGAGAAATGCACCGGGTGACCGTAAACCATGGAAACGTTCGGGAAGGCTTCGGCTACAGCCGTGGACCGCCCAACGGAACCAGGGGTAAGAAGGTCATCGGCATCGAGCCGAATGAGGTAGTCCCCCGTCGCCACCGCCAGGCCATCGTTGAAGGTGGCTACAGGACCCTGATTCACCTCGTGAACCAAGACGCGAACCCGGGAATCATGACGTGCGACTGATCTTGCGACCGCGACGGAGTCATCTGTCGACGCGTCGTCCACGATGATGACCTCCATCAGAGCGTGCTGCTGGCTGAGAGCGCTTTCGATCGCTGCCGGCAGGAACCGAGCATAGTTATAACACGGGATAATCACGCTCACAGTTACGGGTCTAATCGGCCTGTCACGCACACCATGTAGGCGCCGTCGCGCCAGAACATCTGGACGGTGGTGGTTCTTCTTCATGCGCACTCCCTGAGGGCAGCGATGAGCATCTCCACGACATGATCCTGCTGTTCGCGCGTGATTCCTGGAAAGATTGGCAGGGAAAGAATCTCCTCACCAAATTTCTCCGCCAGAGGGAAGGAGCCTTGGTCACTCAGCTGTTGAAACGCGCCTAGCCTGTGGATAGGTGCGGGGTAATGGATGCCAACTCCGACACCGTTTCGGGACATCCACTCGACAACACCGTTGCGCGCTGCCCGCGGAACACGAACGACGTACAGGTGAAAGACGTGCTCGTTGCCCTCGGCAACACACGGAGTAACGAAGCGCACGTCATCGGCAAATAAGTGAGCGTAGTAGGCCGCAGCCTCACGTCGCTGTGTGTTCCAGCGGTCGAGGTGAGCTAATTTGGCCGAAAGCACAACGGCCTGAATGCTGTCCATGCGGGAGTTCATGCCCACCAGATTGTGCTCATAACGTTTCTGGCCACCGTGGTTGCGCAATTGCGCCACTGCCTCTGCATACTCCGGGCTGTTGGTCATCACTGCGCCCGCATCACCGTAGGCACCCAGGTTCTTTCCGGGATAGAAACTCGTTCCCGCAATATCGCCGAGCGAACCCGCGCGAATTCCATGACGTCGAGCCCCCTGAGACTGAGCAGCGTCTTCAATAATCACCACGTCGGGACCGGCGATTTCTCGAAGCCGTTCAACCGGCGCTGTCTGACCGTAGAGATGTACGCCCATGATCGCCCGAGTCTTCCGCGTGAGGCGTTCACCGACGTGCTCCACATCGATCAAATAGTTTTCGTCGTTGTCCACAAGCACAATGTCGGCTCCGGTCCGCAGAACGGCCTCCGCCGTGGCCACGAAGGTATTAGCTGGGACAATGACCTCGTCACCCCGACCAATCCCCACCGCTCGCAGCGCAAGCTCGAGAGCATCTGTGCCATTGCCAACGCCGAGAACATGACCCACACCCGAGTAGCGAGCGAACTCGGTTTCAAAGGCGCGGACTTCCGGTCCGAGGATGAATCCCTGATGCCGGAGTACACCGGCAATCCCAACATTGACCTCTTCTTCTATCTGGGCGTGCTGGATTCTCAAGTCGACCAGGGGAATCTCTTGGGTCTTAATCATCACGGTTCTCAGTGCCTCTCAGGGGAAGTGCAAACGAAGAGATTGGAGGGAGCGGTGCAGCTGCTTCGGAAACAGAATCGTCGTGCGGTGAAAAATGTGTCACGTCACTGCCGTAAAGTCGGCGAACTTCGTCCCTCGTGCGAACGATGGACCTGAACATCACCGCTGCGTACACGGCTGTTCCGGCACAGCCGCCTAAAAGCAGCGCCAACCATGCGTTGTCGACAAACCCTGCCACAACGTGAGCAATGACCGCAGAGGACACGGCGGCCGTCAACGGCAAGACCGTGCGAAACACGATAGGAAGCACCTTCACGCCCGAAGCGTGCCTCAGAAAGAGAAAACTTGCCGGCAGCGAAACCAGAAGTGCAATCAGCACTTGGCTTGCTGCGGCACCGACAAGGCCACCTAACATCGCGCCGCCCAACATTCCAGGGACGAGAGCAACGAGCCAGATCCCCTGAACGAGGAGCAGGCTACGAGGCGAGTTGCATGCGATGAGCGCATCGAACAGGAGTGCGAGCAGCACCCGGACTGACCCGTAGACAGCGAGAATCGCCAGCACCGGTCCCGCTGCCGACCATTTCGGACCGTAGACGGCGTCGACAAGAGGTTGCGCCAGACCCGCACACATAGCGCTCACATAGAAAAAAACACCGGTTAGTAAGAAGGTGGCATTTGCTAGGTAATCGCGGAGCGCATGCGCAGAGTGTGCGATTTTCGAGAGGACAGGCAGTCCTACGCTGTTCAAGACGCTCGTGAAGAGGCTAAGCGGCCAGCCGGCAACGTTGTTGGCCAGAGCGTATGTCCCCAGTTGGACAGGGCCGAGGATTCGTCCCACCACGATGGCATCTACGTTTCCCACACCGTATCCGACAAGGTTTGCGCCGACGAAGGGTGCTCCAAACCGGATGAGAGTCTTTGCCGCGCCGCGATTGAACCCCGGTCGGTAACGGCGCGGGGCGAGGACGACAAGCGTGATTACGGATACGAGTTGGCCCGCCACTCGGGACCACGCCAACGCCATCACGCCCAGTCCGGCCAGCGCGAGGATAATCAGAAGGATGTTGCTCACAACAAAGTTAGCCATGTCAGCAATGAATTTTCGATCTTGCCGAAAGTTCCGTGTGATCAACGCGAGTGGTACCGAGCTGAAGCCCGCCAAGACCACAACGAGGGACATAACCTGAATCGCCTCACCGGCGCCTGGCGCTCGCATCAGCGAAGCCACCAGCGGGGCGGCGAACCACATTCCCGTTCCGAGCACGATTGAACTCGCCGCCGACAACGTCACGGCAGTCGGGGCCAGCCGGTCAACGCTGCCGCGAACCCGGATCAGAGCAGATCCAATTCCAATTTCACTCACATTGACGATGAGCGAGTAAACAACGAGAACAACCGCAAAGACACCAAAGTCGTAGGGCGACATGATGCGTGCGATCACGATACCGATGCCGAATTGGCCGGCTCGAAGCGCCACTGCACCTCCACCACTCCAGACAATTGCTCGGCTCACCGTTCCACGGGAGCCGCTCATATGCCAAACCTCCGCCAACGGCGCCACAGGATTCGATCTTCGAGGTTCCGATATGGCCGCCCCGGATCGATTCTGCGGAAGAACCGTGATCGCTTCGCTGCTGACGCGAGGGAACGGTACGTCTTCCGCGGGTCCAACGCCTCAGCAAGTGCTCGGTATTCGGCAACTGGCTCCGTGTGCTCGGCACCAAGGTCTCGAGCTCGCACCGCCAGACGCCGTGCATCACGGGCAAGGGCCCGATGGGCTCGCACGCGCATACCGTCCGAATCCTCAACGTTCAGTGAACTTGCACCCAGGAACAGATCGAAAGCGGTTCTCCGAGCCTTGAGATCGGATAGGTACCCCGAGTGAATCGTGCGCTGCATGCTCTGATCATGGATTCGATACAGACCCTGCACTGGCCCGTTAACACGACCGACCGATCCAACGGACGCGAGTCGGAGCCAGAGGTGGAGGTCACTGGCCTCGGGAATCTCGGCCGAATGTCCGCCTGCGAGCTCGAGAGCCGAACGCCGCATCATCACCTCGGGTTGCATGATCACGTTATGACCCCGACGAATGATGTGTTCGATCCACTCGTTCCCCGCCCAGATACTCCAATTACGTTCTCGGAGATAAACGTCTGTCGGCGGCTCACCGCTAAAAGACTGAGGGTGACCGTAAACGAAGGCCACAGTGGGGAATGAGCGTAAGAGATGGGCTGACCGGGCAAGCGACCCCCTGGTCAGCAGGTCGTCAGCGTCCATCTTGACAACAAAATCCGCCGTGGCACAGGCGAGGGCATCATTGAACGTGACGATGTGACCTTGATTGCTGCTGTGCCGCCGAAGCGTCACCCGGTCGTCGTCAGCGCAAAGAGCCTCGGCGACTGACACGCTGTCATCCGTCGATGCATCGTCAACAATTGTGACGTCTACACGGACACCCTTTTGAGTGAGAACCGACTCCACGCACGCCCGCAGATACCGGCCGTAGTTGTAACACGGAATCACGACCGAAACACTCGGCGGGGCCGTTCCAGACACCCGGGGGCCGTCAACAATTGGCTGCACTTTGATCATGAGCGCTTTCTCCCCGGAGCGGATGCTCTCGCCCGATGCCCCAACAACGCTGCGTGATGTTTGGCCATGACGAACCCTGCACCAAACTGATCTCGGACGCGATTTGCCACCGACACCCGTCGATCTGCGACGAGCTCGTAAATACCCTCAAGCGTCTGTGCAGCGGCCGTGAGACTATAACGTTGTTCGACAACGCCGCGGCCAAAAGTCCCGAGCGAGGCCCGGGCCTCCGCTGTAGCCGCGAGGAGGCCCTCAAGCTTGGATTCACAACGTTGGCGCGCGTCACTCGAGTCTCCGATGCCATACCAACCCTGCCGCAGAAAGGTCTCGGCCGTTTCAGGCGTGAGCGTCTCCCAGTAGCCGCGTTCCCCCTGGACAACGAGTGGCTTCGCGAATGCGAGACCACGAAGGGCGGACGCACCCATTCCAATAATCACGTCCGCAGCATCGTAGAAGGGCTTTGGATCGGCACGCTCACCGACAAGCTGAACCACAGGACGATTGCCGATGGTATTGACCAGAGCAGCGGCCGCCGCAACCCGGGGCCTTTCCGGCCCATCACCGACGATCAGCAGGCGAACGGGGTAGCGCGGGGCAAGCCGATCGATCGCTGCGATCGCTGCCAACAACCCCTCGAGCTTCAGCCGGGCCGCGAGCCGACCGACGACCACGACCAACAGATCCGTCGCGCTGATTCCCCATTCTGCCCGAACATGCTCGGCCTTGCCCGTTACCCCGGGCGCATTGCATACTGTGTCGACTGGCGGTTCTAACAGGTGAACGTCGGGACGCCATCGAAGTTCTTCCCGATACATCTGACGCGTACCCACAATCATTGGCACACTGCGGGGGATCAGGTAGGGAACGTCCATGGACAGAATTGTGGAGAGGATAGGCGTGCCGAGAACAAGACCGGGTCCCGCGAGGGCATCGAGAGTGGTGTTCCATTCGTAGGCGTGAACGAGGTCAAATTTTCCGGACGCGGCCAGGGCCGTCATCCGGGCAGACGACCGGACCGACGGGACCATATGTGTCTCCGGTGCACGGTACAACGGCAGTCCACGCGCCCGAATGTCATCGGCAAGAACACCATCGGGAGCGTACATGGCCGTGTCATGACCAGGAAGCTCGGCCACCGCAGCCGCGAGCTCAATTGCGTTAATCTGACTCCCTCCTATTTCAAGGGTGTGCGCACAAATGAGGATCCTCATGGGCTCACACGTGCCTTCATCGTCAGGGACATCGGGGCTGCAGGCACGCCGATCCAGGTGTCATGGTCAGGAACATCGGTGAGAACGGCAGCGGCCATGCCAACTGTGGCACCATCGCCAATCTGCACGCCCTGACGCACGGAGCAGTTCATGCCCAGGTAGGCACCTACACCCACGCGAACGTCGCCGCCGAGGCTCACTCCGGCACACAGCGTGGCGAAGGAGCTGACGCTCGTGCCGTGGGTCAGCGTGACGTGCGGCATGACCACGACATGATTTCCGAGGTGCACGTTAGTGGTGAGCACGGCACCTGCCAAGACGATGCTTCCCGCACCGACCGTGCACGACGCGGGAACCTCTACCGAGTGGTGAATGACCGTGGCATACCGCTCGACGGCGACGCCGAGATCGGCGAGTCGCGACGCGATCCGAGCTCGACCCGACCCGTGTCCGACGCAGAGAAGCACCTGTGAGAGCGCGTGCTCGGTTACCGTATCGATTCCGCCCGTGACCATCACACCATCGAGTGTTGTCCCCCAGAGGGCGGGGTCGTCGTCGACGAACAGAACGGTGCGTGGGTCCGACTGGGTGCGCAGCAGGCTGAGCACCTCGCGGGCGAGGCCGCCCGCCCCCACCAGAAGCAGCTCAGGCATGGGCGACCGCATTCTCGACCTGAAGCACCTCAATGACCCGTTCCTGGTCTTCCAGCGTGAGCTGGTGATACACCGGCAGGATAAGCGTCGTCTCCGTGAGCCGTTCCGTGACTGGTAGCGGTGCGGTGCCACCATCGTGACCGCGGTAGGCGGGTTGGCGGTGTGCCGCCATGATGCCACGTCGAGCCGATATGTCAGCTTCAGCGAGCCGCTCCAGAAGACCGTCACGACTCAACGCGTATTCGGAGCTCACCTCGATCCAGAAGGACTGAAAATTCGTTGTTCCCCAGACTGGATCGGAGATAACGCGCAGACCGGGGATCCCCGCGAGGGCGGCTGTGTAACCGGCCGCGATACTCCGTCGTCGCTTCACAATGGCGGGCAGACGCCCGACCTGCACGATACCCACCGCGGCTTGCAGGTCCGTCATACGAAAATTGAAACCTATCTCCCTGTATTCCTCCGGCGGGGACAGCACCGAGGCATGGCGGTCCGTTGCAGACACACTCATTGCATGCTCGCGGAGCTGCCGAGCGCGCGTCGCCCACTCAGAGCGCGTCGTCGTGAGCATGCCGCCCTCACCGGTGGTAAGGATCTTGCGAGGATGAAATGACCACGCTGTCAGTTCGGCCCCCGACCCGACCGGGCGCCCCTTGTAGAGGGATCCCGCGGCACACGCGGCATCCTCAATGACAACGATGCCGAGAGGGTCACAGAGGGCACGAATGGGGTCAAGATCCACGGGCATGCCACCCTGGTCGACTACAATCACGGCTCGAGTGGCCGGAGTGAGAGCGGACCGAACCGTTTCGGCCGTGACATTTCCCGTTGTTGCATCCACGTCGCAGAAGACACTCCGCGCACCCACATACGAGGGTGCGTTCGAGGTAGCAATGAACGAGAATGACGGAACCACAACGTCGTCACCGGCGCCGATTCCACTCACGACGAGAGCGAGGTGCAGGGCAGTGGTGCAGTTGGAGGTTGCCACCGCAAACGGACTCTGCATGGTCAGCGCGAAAAGCTGTTCGAACTCCGCGACCCGAGGGCCCTGAGCCACCCAACCGGACTCAATCACGGCCGTCACAGCGGCGATCTCCTCGGAACCCATCCAGGGCTTCATCACATTCACTCGGGTCATCAGACGGCCTCCATCGCAACCCAGTTGCGGTCTTCGATGCGATTGACACGGTCAGGATTTTCCGTCGCCATTTTTTTGAACCACTCAACAAGGTCGGCTACACCATCCGCAAACTCGACCGTGGGCGCGAATCCGGTGAGGGATGCTGTGTGAGTTGGGTCACCAAGCAGGCGGCGCACATCACCGGGACGGGCAATATCGTGCACGGGAACGAGATCGGGGCGACCCACCGCCACAGCCACCGCTTCGCACAGATCGTTCATGCTCACCTCGGTGCCGGAGCCTAGGTTGAGTGTCTCCCCGGCGAGCCCGGAGGTATCGGCCAGCAGTGCGAGCGCAGCCGAGGTGTCGTATACGTGCATAAAGTCCCGCGTTTGCTTACCGTCACCGAAGATGACGGGCCGCTCTCCGGCGAGGAGACGAACAATAGTTCGAGGCAGGACTTCTCCGCTGTCTCCCTCGAAATGGCTTCGTGGCCCGTATGTGTTGAACGGGCGCACCACAACCGTGTCCATACCGTAGGTGCGGAAATAGGCCCGCGTATAGGCCTCACCCGCGAGTTTGCTCCCACCATAAACGGTCTCCGGCCAGGTGGGGTGACGCTCGTCCATTGGGGCGTATTGAGCGGTGCCAAAGACCTCACTCGTACTCACATAGACGAAACGACGTACCTCTGCGGCGCGCGCGCTGCCCAGCATCAACAGGCTGCCGAGAGCATTGACCTGGTGATTCTCCAGTGGATCGTGCAAGCTGTGACGCACGCCTAAGCAGGCGAGGTGAAACACGACGTCGATGTTGCGCAAAGCGTGCTCGCGCGTGTTGCCATCACGAATATCGCCAACGATCAGAGAGAACCGCGGGTCGAGCTGCGCTGCGGCGAGGTTGTGATGCGTTCCGTTCTTGAAGTTGTCCAGAACCCGCACCTCCGACACACCGCGAGCCAAGAGCGTGTCGACAAGATGGCTGCCGATGAAACCCGCACCCCCGGTCACCAGAATGCGTAGTCCCGAGAGGTCGTGTGCTGCGAGGGCGGTCAACGGCCAACCTCCACGAGGTCAGCATCGGTCGAGGCACCATGAATGTTGCTCTGCACGGGGGACATCAGTCCGTGATCAGTCAGGCTGCGGCTGGCCGCTTCCAGCACTGCAAGTACGCGCAGACCAGCCTCCCCGTCGGTTCGAGGCGCACGTCCCTCCCGAATGCTCGCCGCGAATTCGCTCACCATTGCGCCCAGCGCTTCGTGCTCAGGCAGTGCGGGAGACCACGTATCGCCCAGGCGATAGGAGACCAGCGATGCCGCGGCATCCGCTCCGTCAATCGACTGTTGGGTGAGATCGACCCCGCGGTCGTACACGCTCAGACGCTGCTGAGGATTGAGATCGTCCCAAACCAGGGTGCGTTCCGTGCCGCCGATGACCATCTGTCGAATCTTGGTGGGGCTCAGCCAGTTGACGTGGACATGAGCGATAGCGCCGTTCTGCAGCGGGATCGTGAGATATCCGATACAGGCCTTCCCCGCTCCCAGCGGGTCCGCGCCCTGAGCCGACACCGCCTCGGGGCGCAGGCCACCCGGTAGCACGAAATCGATGATGGACAGATCGTGCGGAGCCAGATCCCAGAATACGTCGACGTCGGGTTGCACGAGCCCCAGGTTGATGCGGACGGAGTCAATGAACAGAATCTCCCCGAGAGAGCCCGCCGCGATGAGTTCCCGAATCTTGAGAACGGCAGGTGTGTAGCAATATGTGTGGTCGGCCATGAGCACGAGACCGCGCTCCGCCGCTTCCTGCACCATTTCGGCACCGTGATCGCGGTTGTCGGCGAGCGGCTTCTCCACCAGAACGTGCTTGCCGGCACGAAGGGCGAGGAGCACGAGAGCGTGGTGCGTGCGCGCCGGAGTTGCAATGGCCACCGCGTCAATATCGGGCCGAGCGAGAACAGCCGCCACGTCGGAGTACACCGCAACGTCGCCGCCCACTCGATCCGCAACACCCTGCGCGCGATCTGCGTCGAGGTCGCAGATCGCCACGAGATCCCAGAATGCACTGGCGGTGAAATTGCGAGCTAAGTTGGGCCCCCAGTAACCCGCTCCAATAACAGCAACCCGGAGCCGTGCCTGCGTCGTCGATACGGTCATAGCCATCCTTCTGCTCTGTGCCGGTGGTTCTCTCCTCCGACTCGATCAGATGCCTAGTTCCGGGCAACACAATTAGACCCACGTATTAGGGCACATGATCAGGCGCAGCAAAGATCACCCTCGATGAGGTTGTCTCACGATCAATACTGTGACACAGGAACTAATCCTGCGCGGCCCCCCAACATGGGCAGAAGAGTGGCACTCGGCGCTCCCCGTCGTGGGCGGATGCTGCCTGGAGCTCAGTCGGCGAAGCGGTCGGTCGCTTCAATGATGGCGTGCAGAATTCCGGGCTGGTCGAACGCGTGGCCGGCATCCGGAATCATGTGGAAGTCAGCTTCCGGCCAGTTCTTGTGCAGGTCCCACGCCGTGAAGGCGGGCGTGCACATGTCGTAGCGTCCCTGCACGATAACGCCGGGGATGTGGGCAAGCAGACCGGCGTCGCGAATCAGCTGATTTGGCTCGAACCAGCCACCGTGTTTAAAGAAGTGATTCTCGATGCGGGCAAAGGCCACGGCGAAGGCTGGCTCCGAAAAATGTGCGATCTTGTCGGGTTCCTGCAGCAGCGTGATCGTGGATGATTCCCACGTTGCCCAGGCAATGCCCGCGCGCTCGCGCACGAACCCGTCCGGGTCGTGCAGCAGGCGACCGTATGCCTCGATCAGGTGACCCCGCTCGGCCTCCGGTACCGGTGCGAGGAATGCCTCCCACAGGTCCGGGTAAATGGCCGCTGCGCCGCCCTCATAGAACCAGTCGAGTTCCACCGGACGCAGGGTGAAGATTCCGCGCAGCACCAGCTCGGACACCTTGCTCGGGTGCGTTTCGGCGTACGCGAGTCCCAGCGTGCTCCCCCAGGAACCACCGCAGACCAGCCAACGGTCAATGCCCAGGTGCTCACGCAGTTTCTCCAGATCGGCAACAAGGTGCCACGTGGTGTTCGTTGCCAGATCGGCCTGCGGTGCGCTCGCATGCGGAGTGCTCTGGCCGCATCCACGCTGGTCGAAGAGCACAATGCGGTACTTCGCGGGGTCAAAGACCCGGCGTTGCGCCGCACTGCTGGCTCCGCCCGGGCCACCGTGCAGGTACACGGCCGGTTTGCCCTCCGGGTTACCGGAGGCCTCCCAGTAGATCATCTGCCCGTCGCCCACGTCGAGCATTCCGGTTTCGTAGGGTTCGATCTCAGGGTAAAAAGTGCGCATGACCTGAGCCTATTCCCCACCCCGTGAGCCGCTCATCCAAGCCGCCGGAGAGGTCAGCCCACCAGGCCTAGCTCGTACGCCAGAATCACGGCCTGCACGCGGTCGCGCAGCCCGAGTTTCTGCAGGATTCTGCCGACGTGGGTCTTCACGGTCGATTCCGACAGAGAGTACCGCGCGCCGAGTTCCGGGTTCGAGAGTCCCTCAGCAATGGCAAGAAACACCTCCCGTTCGCGGGCTGTGAGCGCGTCAAGCTGGTTCGCCGCGTTCTCGGCTCCCCCCTGCGCGGGCAGCTTCGCGCCGAACAGCTCCAGCATCCGCTGGGTGACGCGGGGTGAAACGGATGCGTCCCCCGACGCCACCGAGCGGATCGCGGCTATCAGCTCCCCGGGTTCGGTATTCTTCAGCAGAAACCCGCTCGCTCCCGCCCGAAGCCCCCCGAAGGCGTATTCGTCCAGGTCGAAGGTGGTGAGGATGATCACCCGAGTGGCGGGATTCGCCGCGACGATTCGCCTCGTGGCCTCGATGCCGTCCATGCCGGGCATGCGCACGTCCATCAGCACGACATCGGGTTGCTCGCGGGCCGCCAGCGCAACGCCCGCGGTCCCGTCACCCGCCTCGGCCACCACCGAAAGGTCATCCTCTGCATCAAGCACCATGCGAAAGCCCACCCGCAGCAGCGTCTGGTCATCGACGAGCAGGATACGAACGGTCACGCATTTTCCTCAGGATCGAAGACCATGGTCGCCTTCACGCGCCAGCCACGATTGGCTGCCGGTCCTGCCTCGAGGGTGCCGCCGTACAGGCCGACACGCTCCTGAAGGCCAATAATGCCCCGGCCGGAACCCTGCGAGGGCGCTGGTGCGTGCCGCGCCCCATTGTCGGCGACCACGACCTCGACGCGGCCCGACGTTGCCACGATTCGCACCGTGACAACGGTGGGGTTCTCGGCGTAGCGCAGGACGTTTGTCAGCGATTCCTGCACGATGCGGAAGATCGTGAGCTGCACTCCGGTGTTGCGGGGACCTCGCCCGTTCTGCTCCAGCCGAATGGGCAGATCCGCCGCGCGAAAGGATTCAACGAGTTCGACGAGCTGTTCGGTTCCGGGCTGGGGTGCGAGTGGTGCAACCACGGAGGCAGGATCGTACCGATCAGTTCCGCCGAGGCGGGCCTCGGCATCCGTTTCGGAATCTTCGGCCAGCACGCCAAGAAGGCGACGCATCTCATGCATGGAGCTGCGTCCCGTGGAGGCGACCTCGAGCATGGCTTCGCGGGAGCGCTCCGGATCTTTCGGTGCGATCGCGTTGGCACCGTCGGCGAGAGCCACCATGACCGAGAGGCTGTGCGCGACGACGTCGTGCATCTCCCGGGCGATGCGGGCACGCTCGGAGATGCGCGCCAACCGCGCCTGCTGGTCGCGTTCGGCGGCGAGCTGCGCGGCGAGGTCAACGAGTGCGGCCACGTAGCGCTTACTGTTACCGACATTGATACCGGTCAGGGTCGCGGCGAGCATCATGATCGCCACCTGGCTCGCGACAGCTCCCCACCACAGCAGGGCGGAGCCCTCGTTGGCCCAAGCCGCCAACGCACCAAACAGCGCAGAGGCACCGAACCCGATCCAGGCCGTTGGCTCATCGCGATACACCGCCACGGCGTACAACGCGAGCAGCACAGGCACCAGATGCCCCTCGCCGTATTCGGCGAATCCCACCACCATGCCCAGCAGCGCAATGCCGAGGACCAGCCGAGGTGCACGCCGCCGGAACAGCAACGCCGCGCTCACCACAGCCACGATGAGGGCGTTGAGCGCGAGCATCGCCGGCGCCGTGCCGGCGCTCACGGCCGCATCAACGACCAGGGTGATCGACATCGGTACAAAGTACACACTGGCCAGGAGCACGTCGGCCACGAGTGGGTGCCGCGACCAGAACCGTCGGATCATGCCAGGTTGGGTGGGCAGGAGCAAATCTCCCCGCGACGGAGTGTTCCGTTGGGGGGAAAGCTGTGTTTCGGTCATTTCGTTGATTTTACGCGGCAGAGGGGCGCCGTGTTCGCTTTAGGCGTCGTGCTTCTTGAGAAGCACGGCAGCCACTCCCACCGATGCAACGACCCAGCCGAGCACGACGAGCACGCCCTGCCCCGGCTCCATGCCCGCTGTCGTGGAGAACAGCGAGGTTCCAGCGTTCGAGAGCAGGTAGGGAGACACGTCAGTGGCCCACGGGGCCGGGATCATGGAGAGGCCAATCGGAAGCACCAGAAGCGTACCGAGGGCCGCGCTGATGCCGAAGGCCGCGCTGCGCACCACCGTTCCGATTCCGAGCGCAAACACGGCGACGAGCGCGAGGTAGAGCGAGGCGCCGAGCAGCGGCAGACTGATGGCCGGATCGAGCAGGCTCGAACTGAGGCCGAGCCCGGCCAGCATCGGAGTCGCCACCAGGAACGAACCCACGGTGCTGACGACGCCCACCAGGAACGTCACCGCAAACAGTACGACGCCCTTGGCCGCGAGTGCGCCGAGGCGACGCGGAACCGCGGTGAGGGTAGACATGATCATTCCGGTGGAGTACTCGCCGCTGATGACAAGAACACCGAGCACCGCCACGATCAGCTGGCCGAAGAAGACCCCGAATGTGGAGGCCTGCAGAATGATTCCGGCCTGGTCGGCCGCGGGAAGCGTGCTGAGGTCGGAGGGGCCGCCCATGCTCGAAATCTGCAGGGTCGTGGCCCATGCTGTGACCGCGGCCATACCGAGGGAAACGACCACGGCCACGGAGAGCAACCACACCGTGGAGCGAACGCTCCACAGTTTGATCCACTCGGAGCGCATCAGGCCGACAAAGCTGAGGCCGGAGCCGGTGGGCGCATACTTCCTGTCGGTGGAAATTTGAGCGGAAACGGTGGAGTGGGTCAGGGTGGTCATCGTGCTGCCTCCTGCAGTTCCGGCTCTGCCGGTTCGGACTCGGTGGACATAGCGGTACCGCCGGTGCGATACTCAACCTCATCCTGGGTGAGGGACATGTAGGCCTCCTCAAGAGAAGCGTTCACGGGCGTCAGCTCGTGCAGCACGATCCCGGCACGAGCGGCCGCGTCACCAATCTCGGCGGCGGTTACGCCCACGATCTCGAGAACGTCCTGTTCGAGGTTCGTGACCGTGGCCTGGGCGAGCAGATTCGCGAGCCTGGTCGCACTGGGCGTGCGCACCCGAACCGTGCTGTGGGTAGCCGAGGCGATGATGTCGGCGACCGGGGCATCCGCTATCACTCGGCCGCGACCGAGCATGATGAGGTGGTCGGCGGTGAGCGCCATCTCGCTCATGAGGTGCGAGGAGAGCAGAACGGTGCGTCCCTCACCGGCCAGCTGACGGGTGAGGCGGCGAATCCACAACACGCCCTCGGGGTCGAGGCCGTTGACGGGCTCATCGAGGATGAGGGTGGCTGGGTCACCGAGCAGTGCTGCGGCGATGCCGAGTCGCTGGCCCATGCCCAGGGAGAAACCGCCGACTCGCTTGCGGGCGACGGATTCGAGGCCGGTGAGGGCGATGACCTCGTCGACTCGGCGCGGCGGAATGTTGTGGGTTGCGGCCAGGGCCCTCAGGTGGTTGTAAGCGCTGCGGCCCGTGTGCACGGCCTTGGCATCGAGCAGCACGCCCACCTCGTGCAGAGGGGCCTTGTGCTCGCGGTACGGCTTGCCGTTCACGATGACGGAGCCGGAGGTGGGCTTGTCGAGTCCCACAATCATGCGCATCGTGGTGGACTTGCCTGCGCCGTTCGGGCCGAGGAAGCCAGTGACCTTGCCCGGCTGCACGGTGAAGTCGACCGAATCGACGGCCGTCTTGCTGCCGTAGCGCTTGGTCAGGGACTGTGCCTGAATCATGAATTTCCTCTTTCAGTGAGTGCTGGGGCCGCACACTCTGCGGCCCCACTGAAAGACGTTACGGACCCAGGATGCCTCGGCGCATCACCCGCAGGGACGGTTCTGCTCCCGGGTTTCTCGTACCGCGGTACGACGGCGGGAGTGCGGGGCGGGCTACTTCTTGGCGGCCTTCTCCTCGCGGGGAGCGGTTCCGGAAGCACGTGCCGCGGCGTAGTACTCGCGCGCCTCACTCTGGCGTTCACGCTCGAGTCCGCTGGCGATCGGGGCCCGCAGGTGGTCGGGTGTGTACCCAAACGCATCGACCAGATCTTGCGCGTGCGGACGGATGCGTGCAATCAACCGGTCGATGTAGGCGGTGACGGCCTGCGCGCGCTTGGCGGACAACCGCCCGTGGATGAGGTACCAGGCCAGGTTCTTCTCCACGAGGCCGAGGCCGAAAAGATCGCGCAGCCAGGTGAGGACCTGCTTCGTTCCGGCGTCTTCGGTCGTCTCGAGCGCCCGAGTGAAGGCCTCCCACTGCAGCAGCTCCCCGTGAGCACGCGCCGCCTCGATGAGCTCATTCTGATGCGCATTGAAGAGGGCAGCCGCTTCCTTTTTGGGAAGTTTGGTGGCGTGACGCAGCGTGCCGGCAATGTCACCGATCATGGTCTCCACGCGATCCGTCAGCATCTCCCGCTGCACGTCCGTGTCCCGTAGCGCACCAACGGAGCGAGCCGTTGATCCGCGGTCCGCCATTAGCTGGGAGAGCGATCGCAGGCCGGAACCGCTGTAGGCGCGACCGGCAGCCTGGGTGACGACGTAGCGGGCGAGAGCTCCGGCATCCGCCTTCTTGAATTTGTGACTGAAGTCGGTGAGCAGGCGCTTGGCCACGAGCTGGAGCAGCACGTTGTTATCGCCCTCGAAAGTGGCGTACACGTCGAGGTCGGCGCGCAGACCCACCAGACGGTTGGCCGCAATGAATCCGGCGCCACCGCAGGCTTCGCGGGACTCCTGCAACGTGTCGAGGGCGTGCCAGGTGGAGAGCGGCTTGAGGGCGGCGGCGAGGGTTTCGAGGTCTTGCCGGTCGGCATCCGTGTCGGCCTTGCCGCTAAACACATCGTCAAACTTCACGAGGAACTCGTCGTGTGCGAAGGTCTGCGCGTAGGTAGTGGCCAGGCGCGGGAACAGCCGACGCTGGTGACGCTGGTAGTCGAGAATGACCTCTTCGTCGGTGGCACTGCCCGCGTTGAACTGGCGGCGCTGGCCACCATACGTGATGGCAATGGTGAGAGCGAGAGCGGATGCCGCTGTCGCCGCCCCGTCGAGCGACACGCGACCCTGCACCAGCGTGCCGAGCATCGTGAAGAAGCGACGACCGGGGCTGGAGATCGGGCTGGTGTACGTGCCGTCGGCGGTGACGTCGCCGTAACGGTTGAGCAGGTTCTCGCGGGGAATGCGCACGTGGTCAAAGTGCAGGCGACCGTTGTCGATGCCGTTGAGGCCACCCTTGAGGCCGTCATCTTCGCCGCCGACACCGGGCAAAAAGTCGCCGTTCTCATCGCGGATGGGGAGATAGAAGGCGTGCACGCCGTGGTTGACGCCGTGGGTAATCAGCTGCGCAAAGAGCACGGCGGCGATGCCGTCTTTCGCGGCATTGCCGAGGTAGTCCTTCCAGGCAGCCCGGAACGGGGTGTGGATGACGAATTCATCGGTCTCGGGGTCGAACGTGGCCGTGGTGCCCAGGCTGGCGACGTCGGATCCGTGGCCGATCTCGGTCATGGCAAACGCACCGGGAACGGTGAGGTCCATAATGTCGGGCAGGTACTTGTCATGGTGCTTCTGGGTGCCGAGGTGCAGCACGGCCGCACCAAACAAGCCCCACTGCACGCCACCCTTAATCTGAAGGCTCGGGTCGGCGATGACGAGCTCTTCGAAGCCCGCAATGTTTCCACCGTGATCGTCCTGGCCACCGAGGTGCTTCGGGAACGCCCGCAGCACGTGGCCGTTCTCGGCGAGCACCTTGAGCTGGCCAAAAACCCGAGTGCGGTGATCGGCCATGCTGAGGCCCTCGATGCGCTGCATCTCGGGGCGGGCAGACAGCTCCCGGGCCTGAAGGCGCACGTCGGCCCACGTGCCGAGAAGCTGTCGACCGAGGCGCTCCACGTCGACAACGGGCTGCACCGTAACGCCATTCACCGGGATGGGTGCGGTTTCGCTGCGCGCGCTCGGTATGGTGGGGCGAGCGGCGGAACGGGCTGTGGAACGCTGAGCAGTGTCAAGCATCGAAGTTCCTAACGTGGGCGTAATCGTGACTGTGTGCCTACGCTAGAACCAACCCGGCCCACCGCGAAATAGTGCGTGACCGGGCTACAAAGAAGCATGCTGAGCACGGCATCCATCTTGTAGGTTTCCTCAACCGACTGGGCATTCTCCCAGCTATCCCCCACAAGCGTGGCTCGCACAGGACCGCCGTCACCGCGCCACACCGGGGTGGCCGCTACGCAAATGGGTGGCCGCAGTCGAAGTTGTGCGGCGTCGCGCCCGAAATCGGAGGCCGCTACAGTAACCGCCGTAGCGGTCACCGATTTGGGGCGCGGCGGCGGTGGCGGCGCCGGATCAGGCGACGGATGCCGCGGCAACCACCTCGAGGAGGGCCTCACCATAGGCCTCCAGCTTCTTGGCACCGATGCCGGTGATGCCGTCAAGGTCGCTCATCTGGGCAGGTTTGGCCGCGGCGACGGCCAGCAGGGTCGCATCGCCGAACACGATGTAGGCCGGAACACCCTGCTCTCTCGACTGGGCCGAGCGCCACGCGCGCAAAGCCTCAAAGAGCTCGGTCTGCGCGGGCGAGAGGTCGGCCGCCGCGGCCTTCTTGCTCGAACCGCGTGCGGCTGCGGACCGCACCGGCCGGTCAGGTTCGGTGCGCAGCTGCACGCTGCGAGATCCGCCGAGAACATCAGCCGCGGCATCCGTGAGAATGAGCGTGCCATACTCGCCCGAGGTGGCCAGAAAACCCTGAGCGAGCATTTGTCGCACCACGCCGCGCCACTGCTGGTCACTGAGGTCGGCGCCGATTCCCCAGGTCTTGAGAGCACTGTGTCCGTATTGAGCAGCTCGTGGAGTGTCTTTGCCGCGCAGAATGTCAATCAGGTGCCCCGCACCGAACTTCTGGTTGCGCTCGCGCAACAGACGCACGATGGTGGACAGCAGCTTCTGGGCGGGTACCGTGCCATCCCAGGCCTCCGGCGGCTCGAGGCAGGTGTCGCAGTTGCCGCAGGGTTCACTGGTCTGCCCGAAGTAGCGCAGCAGATTGACGCGTCGGCAGTGCACGGTTTCGCAGAGCGCGAGCATGGCGTCGAGGTGTGCCGACAGCTTGCGGCGGTGCGACAAATCGCCGGGCGACTCGTCGATCATGCGGCGCTGCTGCACGACATCGGCGAGGCCGTAGGCGAGCCACGCGTCGGCGGGGGCGCCGTCACGACCAGCACGACCGGTCTCCTGGTAGTACCCCTCCACTGATTTGGGCAGGTCGATGTGGGCCACGAAGCGCACGTCGGGCTTATCGATTCCCATGCCAAAAGCGATGGTGGCGACAATAATGACGCCCTCCTCGCGGAGAAACCGGGACTGCGTGCGGGCCCGCAGCCCCGCGTCGAGTCCCGCGTGGTAGGGCAGCGCATTGAGTCCGCTCTGGCGCAAAAACTCGGCCGTCTGATCCACGGTCTTGCGGCTCAGCGCGTAAACGATCCCGGCGTCCTCGGGGTGCTCCGTCTTGATGAACGACAGCAGCTGCCTGCGCACTTCGGATTTACCCACAATGCGGTACTGAATATTGGGGCGGTCAAAGCTCGCCACAAAGTGTTTGGCGTCGCCCATCTGCAGGCGGGTCGTGATCTCCTGATGCGTGGCATCCGTTGCCGTGGCGGTAAGGGCGATGCGTGGCACGTCGGGCCAGCGGTCGGCCAGCTCCGACAGCGCGAGGTAGTCCGGACGAAAATCGTGCCCCCACTGCGACACACAGTGCGCCTCATCGATGGCGAAAAGCGCAATGGTGCCCTGGTCGAGAAACCGCTTGGTGGCTTCGCTCGACAGGCGTTCGGGTGCCACGTAGAGCAGATCGAGGTTGCCGGACAGGTAGTCGCGTTCCACCTGGCCACGGGAGGCGGCATCCTGGCTGGAATTGAGGAACGCGGCGCGCACGCCCACCGCGGTGAGGGCATCCACCTGGTCTTGCATAAGAGCGATGAGCGGAGAGACGACGATGCCGGTTCCCTCGCGCACGAGCGACGGAATCTGATAGCAGAGGCTCTTTCCGCCACCGGTGGGCATGAGCACGACGGCGTCGTTGCCGTCGACCACCTGAGCGATAATCTCCGCCTGGTCGCCGCGAAACGAGTCGTACCCAAAAACGGTGTGCAGGGCCTCGGCCGCGGTCGCAAATTTGCGGCTGGCTGGGGCTGTGGCCACACGCTGAGGAGCGGATATCGGACGCGCACCCGTGTTCGACTCATCCGCTGGCTCGCTCGCACGGGACGCGCCCCCGCCGGCCGGACCGTACCCGCCCTCGCTCGGCGGGGGTGGAGCATCGAAGTCTTCCGGTGGTTCGAACTCGTCAGGATTCCACGGGATTTCGGCGTTCCAACTCACCGTGCGAGTCTACCTGCGCCAGCGACGCACAACCGAGAAACGGGGCTTCTCTGCAGGGTCGGCGGGGGCGATCTTCGCCTCCTGACCTACTTCTGTTCGTGCTCCGACTGAGCGGCTGGCTGCGGTCGGCGACGTACGAAAAACAGCGTGGCGCCCACTGCGAGAGCCACGACACCCAGGGCTGCACCGATCCACAGCACATCAGCGCCGGCACCCGGTGCGGTAGCGGATGCGTCCGACTCGTCGGCGGCGGCATCCGTTGTCTGCGTGGTGACCTCAGCCGCCGTTCCACCGCACGTGGGCGCGTCGGGCGAACCGGTACTGAGTTCTTGTCCTGCGGCGGGCTGCCAGGTGAACGCGAACTCGCCGGAGATGGCATGGCCGTCGATGGAGACGGTCTGCCAGATGACCGTGTAGTCACCGGCCTCGCCGAGCTGGGCGCTCGATTCGAGGGTGGCATCCGAGACCGTGGCGCAGCCATCACCGTAAAAGAGGGGCGTCGGCGAGTCGGTCGGTCCGCTGATCTGCATGGCACTGGCCGCACCCGCGCCGTCGAGGTCGAGCAGCAGATCGCTTGTGGTCACCGAGAACACCCCGGGCTGTTCGGTGACGACCGAGTTATCAACCGGCACGGAGCCGATCGGAGAGTTGTGCGCCGAGGCCGGCGCCGCGAAGAGGCCCACCGCGGCAACGACGAGACCGCCGCCGAGCATCACTCGGGCGAGCAGCGGCAACCGCGAGCGTCGCGTGGATGTGCACAGTGCGGATGTCGACGGGGCGGAGGTAGACGGGGAATGCTTCATGAGAGTTCCTTCAAAAATATGCACGGCGGCCGGTCAGAGCCGCGGGAGCGCAGAACACGGTCTGCGTCTCATGCGAAGTGGGAAATGGTCTGGTGCTGTTGCTCAAGTGCGGGCGGCCGGAGCCGGGAGCATTCAGGCGAAAACAGTGACCAGCGGCGGCCCACGGCGCCGCAGAGACGATAACAACACGAACAGATTGCGCGGCAGACTGACGCGGGCCGTGGCGGCCCGCCGCGCGAGAACGGGAGGCATGACGGCGGTGGGAGTCGGCAGAAAGAGCGCCCGAACAATGAGCCGAGCATTCTCGAGGAGTCCCCAGAAGGCCCGCTCGCCGAACCGCAGCGCCGCAATCGTGATGACGGCTGCAACGCCGTGGGCAATCCACATCGTCGCACCATCATGGCCAGCAGGCATCGCGGTTCCGCTGGACTCGATGAGTCCCGGAAGCATCGAGTGCTGGTGCGTCCCGGAGGCGGCAATCGCGTCGGGTGAGATGGCACCCCCCGCTGCGCCCAGCGAGAAGAGACCGTGAAAAATGAGCTGGCTCGTGAGCACGGCCAGTGCACCGCGCCAGAATGAGAGGGTGCGGCCGGCGAGCGCAATACAAATCATGCCGGCAAAGGCAAGCGAGAGGGCGACAGCGACCATGCCCGGTGCGCCGCCACCGCCGATGGTGTGCGATACGGCAGCCACCAAGGTGGAGACGAGGGCCACAATCCAGCCGCGAGCGAAACGTGCCCAACGTGTGGTCATGGTTCCTCCTCTGCCGCTCCCCTTAAGACTACAAGAGGTCGGCGAGGGACGTTCACGGGGCGACACCCACCAGAATCGGATCATGGTCACTCGAGCGAAAGGGACTGCCGGGTTCCGCCGTTGCTCCGGCATAGCCGCGACCCGACCACTCCGCTGAGTTGATCGCCCACACGGCGGCGCCGGTGATGTGCTCCGCGAGCGACGGCGTGGCAAAAGCATGGTCGAGGGAACCCACCTCGCCATCGAAGACGTAGGTGTACTGACCGGGCGAGAAGGTGGGAACCAGATCGACCAGGCCCGTTGCGGTCAGCGTCGTGACGGGGTCTTCCTCGGCATAAGAGTTGAAATCACCCAGCAGAAGCACGTCGGGGCTACCCGAGGAGGCTTGCAACTCGGGGACGAAGGCGGTGAGCGCGCGAGCCTGTGCCACCCGCACCTCGGTGAAGCGTCCCTGCCCGTCTGCGGGCTCCGCACCGTCACCACCCTTGGATTTGAAGTGGCTCCCGACCACCGTGAACGTGCGATCCGTGGTGCGGAACGCCTGAGCGATGGGCGCACGGGTATTCGCAGCGGAGACTGCCGAGCCGACCGGGCCCGGCGGAGTGGTGCGGCTCGGGCCCACGGGAGTGAGCGCATCCGCTGTGTAGATAAGCGCCGTGGTGATGACATCGGTCGCGGTGGGGTCTCGGAGCGCCTCGGGAGTGGGTACGAAGTCCCAGAGGTGCCGGCCGGCTGCGGTGTTCAGGGCGCTCACGAGGTCGGCGACAGCGGTATCGACCGGGCCGCCGAGCGCGAGGGAGTTTTCTATCTCGAGCAGGCACACCACATCGGCGCCCAGGCCGGTGATGGCCGCCACAATCTTCGATTTCTGCACGGCAAACTCCGCCGCAGTGGCCGCGCCCCGCGCCCGCGGGTTGTTGCTCGAGCGTGTCGTGAAGTAGTTCTGAACGTTGAATGTGGCCGCGCGCAGCGTGCCGCCCACCGCGGGCGGCGTGACCGGGCGCGGATTCGTAGTGGTGAACGTGGGGCGGGTGCCACCGAATACCCCTGTGGGCTGCAACCGCCAATCACCAAACCCGTACGAGAGCACCCAGGGCTCGGCCGGCCACATCACCGTGTCACCGACCCGAACGACCTCGCTTCCCACAATGTACGGCTGGCCGGCGGTGGGGGTGGCCGTACCGGGGGAACTCGTGCCGAAGCGTTCACTGCGACCGTCGTCGAGAATCAGACGGCGATCTTCGTTCATGGAGGTCACCGCAGCCGCTTCGCTGCCGGGCCGAGCACGCTCGGTGCCGTGCACGGCGGCGTCTGTTCCTGCAGACAACCACAGAGCGCCAAATTGATCAAGCTCGTGACTGTCACTGACCCGATAGGTCCCGTCCGGCGCAACGAGCATCCCCTCGAGAGACTCCCGAGCGCTGCCGATCAGCGTGTCGGGCAGCGGCGTCGCCTCCGGCAGGGCAACGCCTGCCGCCACGCGTGCGGTCGCGCCGGACGCCGAGGCCGTGATTTGAGTGAGCCCGTCATACTCACTGACCTGACCGGTTGCCCGCACGAGGTCTCCCCGGGTGACCGACGGCGTAGCCGAGCCCAGATGGACAAAGATCGCGTCGGAGGCACCGGAGAGCGGATGCGTTGCCCCGCCAGATCCCGCCGTCTGCAGAAACACGCCGGCATAGCCGCCCGCACGGAGGTCTGCCGTGAGAACTCCCTCCACGGTGACGGTCGACCCCACGAGGGAGCTCTGGTCTGCGGTGCCCTGCACGGCAGCGATGGGTACCGCGGTGCCAGAATCTGCTCCGCTGGCACCCGGAGCACGCGTCGCCACAACGACACCGATTCCGCAGCCCAGGGAACCGGCCAACAGGAGCACGAGAACGGCTCGCCAGCGCGCGACGGTGTCTGCAGAAGTTGCGGTGGAGATCGGAAGCATGAGCCACTCCTTGCCTCTGTGGTGATCGATACGAGCCGACCAATACGAGCTGACCGATATGGGCTTACGACAGACCATAAACGCCACCTCCGACATCCGCTACGAGTGAGTGGCGCACTCGGAATGTTGCTCGGTTGTGGAGGCTTTGCCGACGCTACCGGAAGGACGGGGCGAGGCTAGGTGTACTGAGCCGAGAGGTTGGTGACAGTTCGGGGTTGAAAAAAGGAGAACCTCCGGTTTCAGTGGTGATGTCAAAGTCGCCACGAAAACGGAGGTTCTCATGCCCCACATTAATACCCGTTTGACCCTTCATGGGAGGGCCTTACTGATTGACAGAGTGATCAATGACGGGCGCCCTGTCTCACACGTCGCTAAAGAGCTCGGCATCTCGCGTCAATGCGCTCACCGCTGGATTAACCGGCACCACGCTGAGGGCACCGCGGGGCTCCTGAACCGCTCGTCCCGGCCACACCATTGCCCGACGAAGACCAGTGCTCCGCAAGAAGCGAAAGTTGTTGTTGCCCGTCTCCTGGGGCGGAATGGGCCCCTGCGCATCGCGGCGGTGACGGGAGTGCCAGCACGGACCGTGTCGCGAATACTGACTCGCTACGACCTCCCACCCCTGTCGTGGCTGGACCCCGTCACCGGCGCGGTCATCCGATCTTCACGCGCCACCGCAGAACGCTACGAACGCGACCGGCCAGGCGAACTGGTACACATCGACGTGAAGAAACTCGGCCGCATCCCGAACGGTGGCGGGTGGCGCGCTGACCCCACCCAAAGTCCCCGCAATCATCGAAAGGGGTCTCGGCGCGTGGGATTTGACTACGTCCACGCGGTCATCGACGATCACTCCCGCCTCGCCTACGCCGAAATCCAGCCCGACGAGAAGGGCATCACCGCTGCTGGTGTCCTCGAACGTGCCGCAGCCTTCTTCGCGGCAAACGGCATCCCCCAGATTGAACGCGTCATCTCTGACAACGCCTTCGCTTACCGAAACTCGACCGCATTCAAAGAAGCCGTCGCGAAGATCGGGGCCGTGCAACGCTTCATCAAACCGCACTGCCCCTGGACGAACGGGAAAGTCGAACGACTGAACCGCACCCTCGCCACCGAATGGGCCTACGCCCGCAAATACACCAGCAACCACGAACGCGCCCAAGCCCTTGCGCCCTGGCTCAACTTCTACAACACTGAACGCATCCACACTGGAATCGGACAGACACCGCTCAGCCGAGTGTCACCAACCTCATGACTCAGTACAGCTAGGGGCGGCCGGTGAAGGCGGGCTTGCGCTTCTGCTGGAACGCCGCGAAACCCTCGCGGTAATCGGCGGTGTCGCAGAGGGCAACCTGGGCAGCGGTCTCCGCCGTCATGCTGTCCCAGAGGCCCAGGCGTTCGTCGCGGAGAGCGGCCACAAGGTGCTTGCTCGCCAGAAACGCCTGAGTGGCACCGGCTGCGGCATGCTCGGCGGCCTGCACCGTGGCATCCGCTAGCTCAGCCGCCGGGAAAACCTGGCTGAACAGTCCGGCGGCCACGGCCTCGGCGCCCGACATGAGCCGGCCCGAATAGATGAGGTCAAGGGTGCGATGGGCACCGAGTCGCTCCACGAAGAGGGCGTGTCCACCCGAGTCGAGAGTGGCACCGAGGTTCGCAAACGGTGAACCGATTTTGGCGGTGTCGGCCACGTAGACCACATCGGTGGCGATGAGCAGACCGAGACCCACGCCGAGGCACGCGCCGTGAGCGGCGGCGAAAGTGGGCGCCGGAAACGCGCTCATGCGGTGCAGCAGCGCCGTGACGTGGCCACCGAGGTAACCCTGCACGTCGTCGGTGCGCGGGTCGACGGCCGAAATGTCCCGGCCGGCACAGAACGCCCGACCCTCCCCGCGCAGAACCAGTGCCCGCACCCCGGCCGCCTCGGCCTCCGCGTACGCCGCATCGAGCGCGCGCACGGCCGCTTCGTCGAGCGCATTCATCTTTTCGGGCGCGTTCAGCACCACGTAGGCAACGTCGTTGTGCAGGGTCAACTCGATCATGGGCGGGCGCTTTCGGTCGGGCTGAGGTCACACGTCGTAGTCGACGACAACCTTCTCGGTGGTGGGGTGAGACTGGCAGGTGAGAACGTAGCCGCGCTCGAGTTCGTCGGGTTCCAGCGCGTAGTTCTCGGTCATGGTCACATTGCCACTCACGAGCTTGGCCCGGCACGTGCCGCAGACTCCCCCGGCGCACGCGAAGGGCACATCGGGACGCACCCGCAGGGCGGCGTTCAGGATGCTCTCGTGGGCATTCACCGGCGTGGTGACCGTGTTGCTCTGGCCGTCGAGGGTGAACTCGATCTGGAACGTCTTGTCGCCGGCCGCCACCAAAACAGGCCGTCCGGTGTCACCGCTGGCGCGGTTGCTCTCGCCGGTGGTGAACAGTTCAAAGCGCACCCGCGCGCGTTCGACGCCCACGTCCTCGAGGGTGTCGCGGCAGAGCTGCACGAGTTCGAACGGTCCACAGAGGAACCATTCGTCCACGGTCGCCGGGCGCAGAATCGAGTCGAGCATGCGGCGAAACTTCTCCTCGTCGATGCGCCCCGAGAGCAGCGAAGACGACCGCTGCTCCCGCGACAGCACGTGATACAGCGCGAGGCGGGCCGGGTAGCGGTCTTTCAGATCGGCCAGTTCATCGAGAAACATCACGTCGAGGGCCGTGCGATTTGTGTACACAAGCGTAAAGCGTGAAGTAGCGGATGCCGCGAGCACCGTGTGCGCCAGCGCCATCAGTGGAGTGATGCCCGAGCCTGCGGCAACGCCCACCACGTGCCGGTCGTCGAGGTCGGGGAGGGTGGAGGTGAACGTGCCCTGGGGACTCATCACCTCCATGTCCAGGCCCACGTGGAGCTCGCTATTGGCCCAGCTGGAGAAGACACCACCCAGATCGCGCTTGATCGCCACGCTGATCGACCCCACGCTGCTCGTGCTCGGCGGGCGGCAGATGGAGTAACTGCGACGCAGCTCGTGACCGTCAATGGTGGCGCGCAGGGCAAGATGCTGACCCGGCGCGTAGTCGAAGTCTCCGCGCAGCGTCTCCGGAACGGCGAAAGTTACCTCCACGCTGTCCGCGGTGAGCTGGCGCACGTCGGACACCGTGAGCGTATGAAAACGCGCGCGGTGCTTGGTGGAACCGAGGTTCGTTGCAGTCATGGTCACAGCACCTTGAAATAGTCGAAGGGTTCGAGGCAGGCCTTGCACTCATAGAGCGACTTGCACGAGGTCGAACCGAAGTGGGCGAGTTCACGGGTGTTCAGGGAGTTGCAACGCGGACACTTCACGGCCAGCTGCAGACGCACAGGTCCAGCCGGCCCCGAGGGTCGAGCGGCCGCGTGACCGGTGGGGGCTGCGATGCCGTACTCAATGAGCTTGCGTTTGCCCTCCTCGCTCATCCAGTCCGTGGTCCAGGCCGGGCTGAGTACGAGCCGTACCGTGACGGCCACGTAACCCGCAGCGGTGAGTGCGTCGCGAACGTCGTCGCGCATGGCGTCGAGGGCGGGGCATCCGCTGTAGGTGGGGGTCAGCGCCACGTCAACGCCGGTGGGCGTCACGGTCACCGAGCGCAGCACGCCGAGGTCTTCGATGGTGAGCACCGGAATCTCGGGGTCAACGACCGTGGCGGCCACCAGCCAAGCACGCAGGGATTCGGCGTCGACGGGTCGAGGTCGAGCCAGCTGCGCGAGGGACGGTGAGGTCACCATGTCGCTCCGGGGTGAGCGCGGGCAAGCACCTGCATCTCGGCGAGCAGAAGTCCGAGGTGCTCGGAGTGGATGCCGCGACGCCCGCCACCCGAGGCGATGAAGCCACGGGGTTCGTCCAGCTCGGCCTCCGCGAACACCGGGGCAATCGCGCCCTCGAAGACGGCGCGCAGCGTTGACGGGCGCACCGCCACGCCCTCCAGGCGGTCAAGGAGGGGTTCGTCGCGGAACATTTCATCCACGTAGGGCCACATGTCGGAGAAGGCGACAATCATGCGGCGGCGGGACTCGTCGGTGCCCTGGGCAAGCCGAAGAACCCACTGCACGGAGTGGTCACGGTGGTAATCCACCTCTTTCGCCGCCTTGTCGGCGACGGCCGCGAGGGTGTCATCGGTGGATTCACGAAGGCGGGTGTAGAGCTCGAAGAGAAAGTGGCTCACGATGAACTGCCGCGCGATGGTGTGTGCAAAGTCGCCGTTGGGCTGCTCCACGATCTGCAGGGAGCGCCATTCGGGCTCGTCGCGCCAGTAGGCGAGGTCGTCTTCGGTGCGTCCGCTCGCCGTGCCGGCATAGTGCAGCAGGGAGCGGGCGTGTCCGATCAGGTCGAGGGCGATGTTGCCGAGCGCCACATCCTCCTCGAGCTCGGGCGCACGGGAGATCCACGACCCGAGGCGCTGCGAGAGCACCAGCGAGTCGTCGCCAAGCCAGAGTGCGTACTCGGCCACATCGGGCGAGGCAACGGATGCCGACGCAATCAGTTCGTCCGGAAGCAAGGCAACATCAACCTGAACGTGACCGTGCTCGTCGGCGGCGGGTGTCGCATCCGTTTCGATGCTCATGTCCTTTTCGATAGTCACAGGTGCTTCACGCCCTCGCTCTTGGAGTAGTAGCTCGCGTGGCGGTAGTTCTTGCCGGCGGCCGATTCGAAGAAGGCACCCTTGGCGTCGGGGTCGCTCGTGGTGATGGCGGCGGCGGGCACGACCCACACGGACACGCCCTCGGCGCGACGCGTGTAGAGATCACGGGCGTTGCGCACCGCGAGGATCTCGTCGGGAGCGTGCAGTGAACCCACGTGCACGTGGCTCAGCCCACGGCTGGAACGCACGAACACCTCCCAGAGGGGCCAGATTTCAGCGGCGGAATCGCCGGGCGCGGTCATGAGGCCACCATTTCGGCTCGTGCGGACTGCTTACGGGCGTACGCGGCGGCAGCCTCGCGCACCCAGGCACCCTCGTCGTGCGCGTCACGCCTTCGCTGCAGACGCTGCGCGTTGCTGGCGCCGCGGCCGGCGAGCACTTCGTGGAACTCGGTCCAGTCAATCTCACCGAGGTCGTACTTCTGAGTCTCTTCGTTCCACTTCAGGTCGGGGTCTGGCAACGTGACACCGAGCACAGCAGCCTGAGGCACCAGCATGCCAACAAAACGCTGGCGCAGTTCGTCGTTGGAGAACCGCTTGATCTTCCACTCCATGGACTGCGCGGAGTTGGGCGAATCGTCGTCGGGCGGACCGAACATCATGAGCGCAGGCCAGTACCAGCGGTTCACCGAATCCTGCGCCATGTCGCGCTGCGCCTGGGTGCCCTGCATCAGCTCCAGCAGAATCTCGAAACCCTGGCGCTGATGGAACGACTCTTCCTTGCAGATGCGCACCATCGCTCGCCCATACGGGCCATAGCTCGCGCGGCAGAGGGGCACCTGGTTGCAAATGGCGGCACCGTCGACGAGCCAGCCGATGGAACCCATGTCGGCCCAGGTGGGGGTGGGGTAGTTGAAGATCGATGAGTAACGCGCCTTGCCAGCGATGAGGGCTTCGGTCATGCCGTCACGGGTAGCCCCCAGGGTCTGTGCGGCGGAGTACAGGTACAGACCATGACCGGCCTCGTCCTGCACCTTGGCCATCAGGATAGCCTTGCGCTTCAGGCTCGGAGCCCTCGTGATCCAGTTGGACTCCGGCTGCATGCCGATGATCTCGGAGTGCGCGTGCTGGGAGATCTGCCGCACGAGTGACTTACGGTACGCCTCCGGCATCCAGTCGCGAGGTTCAATGCGCGAGTCCGCCGCGATCAGATCATTGAACTGCTGCTCGTCGGGCGACAGCGCCGCACTCTCTGCGGAGGCATCCGGAGCAAGGGCATACGGCCCTGCGGGGGTTGTCATCATTGACTCCTGATCATCAGTGGCACTCAAAATTACCGGCCGGCCGGCGGAAGCTTTACCAACCGATCGTTCAGTTAGTATATAGTCACGGTATCGGCGCGGCAACCCCGCGCCAGTACAGGTTTCACCGCCCGGTCACTCAAAGAGGAGAACCACGTTGAACACACCATCCCATCTGGGTAACCGCGCCATGATGCAGCGTGATCGCGCATCCGCTGCACTCGGCATGGTTGTGGAGCACAGTGAGCCCGGTAGCGCCATCGTGTCGATGCTCATTCGCGACGATATGCTCAACGGCTTCGATGTCGCTCACGGCGGCATGATCTTCTCCCTTGCTGATACGGCCTTCGCGATAGCCTGCAACGACGACCACCACGTCACTCTCGCAGCAGGCGCCGACATTACCTTTTTGAAGCCGACCACCGTCGGCCAGACACTCACCGCTACCGCCGTACTCCGGACCAAGAGCGGGCGCAGCGGACTGTACGATGTGCGCGTGACCGATGAGCACAACGTTCCTGTCGCGGAATTTCGTGGCCGCAGTCGCACTACCAACCTCGCAACACCCCCGCGCTCCCACAACTGATTGCTTCGGAGGCACCATGTCACTGCTGACCAAGACCCGCCTGCACGCACCGTCCCAGAACGAACTCGATCCCGAAGAGCGCATGTCCCGCGACGAGATTCTTGCCCTTCAGCTTCACCGCCTGCAACAGACCGTTCGGCACGCCTACGCGAATGTGCCCCTGTACACGCGGAAGTTCGACGCCGTTGGCGTGCACCCCGACGATATTCGCACCCTCGACGACGTGGCGCGGCTGCCGTTCACCACCAAAGAGGACCTGCGCCAGAGCTACCCCTTTGGCATGTTCGCGGTCCCCATGGACCGAGTGGCACGCATCCACACGTCGTCCGGAACAACGGGCCTCCCCACCGTCGTGGGCTACACCAAAGAAGACCTCGCCATCTGGGCCCGGCTCGTGGCTCGGAGTCTGCGCGCCTCGGGCGTGCGTCCCGGCATGAAGGTGCACAACGCCTACGGGTACGGCCTCTTCACCGGTGGCCTCGGCGCCCACGCCGGTATCGAAGCCCTCGGCGCGGTTGCTATCCCCATGTCGGGTGGCCAAACCAACAAACAGGTGCAGATGATCAGGGACTTCGAGCCTGACGTCATTCTCTCCACACCCAGTTATCTGCTGACGATAACGGATGCCATGGTGTCAGCCGGCCTAGACCCTCGCCGCTCGAGCCTCAAGGTTGGGGTGCTCGGGGCGGAGCCCTGGACCAACCAGCTGCGGGTGGAACTCGAGAACCGTCTCGACTTCGATGCGCTGGACATTTACGGGCTCAGCGAAGTGATGGGCCCCGGTGTGGGAAATGAGTGCATCGAGTCCAAGGACGGTCCGCACCTCTGGGAAGACTGCTTTTATCCCGAAATCATCGACGGCGAAACACTGGCACCCCTCGCTGACGGCGACACCGGAGAGCTGGTGTTCACATCGCTCACCAAGCAGGCATTTCCGGTAATCCGATACCGCACCCGAGACCTCACGCGTTTGCTCCCCGGCACAGCCCGTCCCGGAATGCGCCGCATGGAGAAGATCACCGGCCGCAACGACGACATGATCATTTTGCGTGGCGTGAACCTCTTTCCCACTCAGATTGAAGAGATCGTGCTCGGTATCGAGCACCTCTCTCCTCACTTTGTGCTGGAGCTGACAAGGCCGGGACGGATGGACGAACTGACCGTCCGTATCGAACGTCACGAGCATGCCGACGGCGCTTCCTCCGACACTGCTCGAGCCGCACTTATCGCGCGGATTAAAGACCAAATCGGTTCCACCGTGCACGTGGAGATTGCAGAGCCCGGCACGCTGGAGCGCAGCACCGGCAAGCTGAAACGCGTCTACGACCTGCGGTGATTCGTGGGTGAACGTCGACCACGTGAGATAATTCAGAGCATGTCAGATCTCATCACGGCCAAACGTGGACGCCCCGGTTACGATCAGCGCGCCATCCTCGACATTGCCGTTGCGGCCTTCAATGAGTATGGCTACGACGCCACGTCTATGGGGGTTTTGGCTGCACGCCTGGATCTCTCCAAGGCCGCGATCTACCACCACTTCGCGTCGAAAGAAGAGCTGCTGCAGCTTGCCCTCGACGAGGCACTGACCGCTTTGGAAGGCGTGCTGCTCGAGGCCGGCGCCCTCGAGGGTTCGGCAATTGACCGGCTCGCCTATGTGCTCCGTGGCGCCGTGCAGGTCCTGGCGGCGAAGCTCCCGTCGGTAACCCTGCTCCTGCGCGTGCGCGGTAATTCTCAAGTGGAGCGCGATGCCCTCACCCGGAGGCGCACCTTCGACCGCACGGTGTCTGCACTGGTGCTGGAGGCGCGCGACGACGGGTCACTCCGAAGCGACATCGACGCCCGTGTGGCCACACGCCTGCTCTTCGGCATGGTGAACTCCATCACGGAGTGGTATCGCCCCGAAGGGCCCGAAGACGCGGCGCACCTCGCCGACGACGTACTCACCGTGGCACTCGACGGCTTGCGCCCCCGCCTCTGAGGCTCGGTTGTCGAGCCCTGCGTTGGTCGAGCCCTTTGCGCTGGTCGAGCTTGTCGAGACCTGGTGGGTTAACGCAGAAAAAGCCACCCCGTGGGGTGGCTTTTCTGGTGTTGCTAAGTTATGTCCGGCGGTGTCCTACTCTCCCACAGGGTCCCCCCTGCAGTACCATCGGCGCAAAGAGTCTTAGCTTCCGGGTTCGGAATGTGACCGGGCGTTTCCCTCTTGCTATAGCCGCCGAAACATCTTTCGATGGTTCGAACCTATATTTTTTAGTTATAGAGCCCTCGTATGAGGTGGGGCGTTGTTCTCGACCGTACATCGAGAACCACATAGTGGACGCTAAAGCAGCTTCTTCAAACTGAGTGTTATCAAATTATCGGCTTATTAGTACCGGTCAGCTTCATGGGTCTTTAGTCCCCACTTCCACATCCGGCCTATCAACGCAGTAGTCTAGCTGCGAGCCTCTCCCCCGAAGGGATGGAAATCTCATCTCGAAGCCGGCTTCCCGCTTAGATGCTTTCAGCGGTTATCCGTTCCGAACGTAGCTAATCAGCGGTGCTCCTGGCGGAACAACTGACACACCAGAGGTTCGTCCATCCCGGTCCTCTCGTACTAGGGATAGATCTTCTCAAATTTCCTGCGCGCGCAGCGGATAGGGACCGAACTGTCTCACGACGTTCTAAACCCAGCTCGCGTACCGCTTTAATGGGCGAACAGCCCAACCCTTGGGACCTACTCCAGCCCCAGGATGCGACGAGCCGACATCGAGGTGCCAAACCATGCCGTCGATATGGACTCTTGGGCAAGATCAGCCTGTTATCCCCGAGGTACCTTTTATCCGTTGAGCGACAGCGCTTCCACAAGCCACTGCCGGATCACTAGTCCCGACTTTCGTCCCTGCTCGACTTGTCAGTCTCACAGTCAAGCTCCCTTGTGCACTTACACTCGACACCTGATTACCAACCAGGTTGAGGGAACCTTTGGGCGCCTCCGTTACTTTTTAGGAGGCAACCGCCCCAGTTAAACTACCCACCAGGCACTGTCCCTGAACCGGATCACGGTTCGAAGTTAGGTATCCAATATGACCAGAGTGGTATTTCAACGATGACTCCACCTGAACTAGCGTCCAAGCTTCACAGTCTCCCACCTATCCTACACAAGCCACACCGAACACCAATACCAAGCTGTAGTAAAGGTCACGGGGTCTTTCCGTCCTGCTGCGCGTAACGAGCATCTTTACTCGTAATGCAATTTCGCCGAGTTCGCGGTTGAGACAGCTGGGAAGTCGTTACGCCATTCGTGCAGGTCGGAACTTACCCGACAAGGAATTTCGCTACCTTAGGATGGTTATAGTTACCACCGCCGTTTACTGGGGCTTAAATTCTCAGCTTCGCCTTGCGGCTAACCGTTCCTCTTAACCTTCCAGCACCGGGCAGGCGTCAGTCCGTATACATCGTCTTGCGACTTAGCACGGACCTGTGTTTTTAGTAAACAGTCGCTTCCCACTGGTCTCTGCGGCCTTCGAACGCTCCCGGAGCAAGTCCGTTCACGCCTCAGGCCCCCCTTCTCCCGAAGTTACGGGGGCATTTTGCCGAGTTCCTTAACCACGATTCTCTCGATCTCCTTAGTATTCTCTACCTGATCACCTGAGTCGGTTTGGGGTACGGGTGACTAAAACCTCGCGTCGATGCTTTTCTTGGCAGCATAGGATCACTGATTTCACCCTTACGGGCTACCCATCGGGTCTCAGGCATCATGAACGACGGATTTGCCTATCGTTCGCCCTACATCCTTAGACCGGGTCAACCATCGCCCGGCTCAGCTACCTTCCTGCGTCACACCTGTTAATACGCTAACCGCACCAGAATAGGGTCGTACGCTAGGCCCCACGCCTCACCCCGAAGGGATTGGTCTAGGGGATTCAGATACTTAGCATTACTGGATTAGCTTGGGCGGTTTTTCGTCAGTACGGGAATATCAACCCGTTGTCCATCGACTACGCCTGTCGGCCTCGCCTTAGGTCCCGACTTACCCAGGGCGGATTAGCCTGGCCCTGGAACCCTTGATCTTTCGGAGGACGGGTTTCTCACCCGTCTTTCGCTACTCATGCCTGCATTCTCACTCGTGTAGCCTCCACGGCTGGTTTACACCGCCGCTTCGCTGGCCACACGACGCTCTCCTACCCATCAACACGGCTGAACCAACCACACAAGGTGGCGGCTTACCAAAAATATCAATGCCACAACTTCGGTGGCGTGCTTGAGCCCCGTTACATTGTCGGCGCGGAATCACTTGACCAGTGAGCTATTACGCACTCTTTCAAGGGTGGCTGCTTCTAAGCCAACCTCCTGGTTGTCTGTGCAACTCCACATCCTTTCCCACTTAGCACGCGCTTTGGGACCTTAGTTGGTGGTCTGGGTTGTTTCCCTCTCGACGATGAAGCTTATCCCCCACCGTCTCACTGCTGCGCTCTCACTTACCGGCATTCGGAGTTTGGCTGACGTCAGTAAGCTTTTGGGCCCCATCGGCCATCCAGTAGCTCTACCTCCGGCAAGAAACACGCAACGCTGCACCTAAATGCATTTCGGAGAGAACCAGCTATCACGAAGTTTGATTGGCCTTTCACCCCTATCCACAGCTCATCCCCTCCATTTTCAACTGAAGTGGGTTCGGTCCTCCACGACGTCTTACCGTCGCTTCAACCTGGCCATGGATAGATCACTTCGCTTCGGGTCTAGGACATGCGACTGAATCGCCCTATTCAGACTCGCTTTCGCTACGCATTCCCCTCTCGGGTTAAGCTCGCCACATATCACTAACTCGCAGGCTCATTCTTCAAAAGGCACGCTGTCACCAGAACAGAGCTGGCTCCAACGGTTTGTAAGCAAACGGTTTCAGGTACTATTTCACTCCCCTCCCGGGGTACTTTTCACCTTTCCCTCACGGTACTTGTTCACTATCGGTCATGTAGGAGTATTTAGGCTTATCAGGTGGTCCTGACAGATTCACACGGGATTTCTCGGGCCCCGTGCTACTTGGGATACTCTTCGGGCGATTACTGCATTTCGACTACGGGGTTCGCACCCTCTATGACCAGGCTTTCAATCCTGTTCGTCTATACAACGCTCTAACCCTTACCATTCGGTAGAATTGGCTGAAAAGTCCCACAACCCCGACCATGCAACGCCTACCGGCTATCACACATGATCGGTTTAGCCTCATCCGGGTTCGCTCGCCACTACTAACGGAATCACTATTGTTTTCTCTTCCTGTGGGTACTGAGATGTTTCACTTCCCCACGTTCCCTCTACCCGCCCTATATATTCAGGCGGGAGTCACCAGGTCACCTCACGGGCCTGGCGGGGTTTCCCCATTCGGACATCCTCGGATCACAGTTCGTTTATCAACTCCCCGAGGCTTATCGCAGATTACTACGTCCTTCTTCGGCTCTACATGCCAAGGCATTCACCGTTTGCTCTTAAAAATTTGAAATCACATGAGTTTGAATCGATTAAGTACCCTGAATAAATTCAGAGTCGAAATTGACCAATGATCTAATTGCTTAGATCTTTGTAATTTGCTCTCCTAAGAGAGTCAAATTTAAGATGCTCGCGTCCACTGTGTAGTTCTCAAAGTACGGGCGGTACCCCTACCTGCTAGCGATTGATGCCAACAGAAAAGGATCCAGAGGAAAGGTCCACCCCGGCCAAAGCCAGGAATGTTCCGGTCCCTCAGGACCCAACAGCGTGCATATGCGATTCTCTTTGAGACCAACTTTTCCAACCCTCGAAAGGGCGTACCGAGTTGAAATCAACCGTCTTCGCATCAATGTCAATGTTCCACCCATGAGCGCCACCCGAAACGTTCGTTTCAGTGTGACTGGCATCTTTGATCTCCCTGTATACAGAGGAGAGATGCACGTGCTCCTTAGAAAGGAGGTGATCCAGCCGCACCTTCCGGTACGGCTACCTTGTTACGACTTAGTCCTAATCACCGATCCCACCTTCGACAGCTCCTTCCCACAAGGGGTTAGGCCACCGGCTTCGGGTGTTACCGACTTTCATGACTTGACGGGCGGTGTGTACAAGGCCCGGGAACGTATTCACCGCAGCGTTGCTGATCTGCGATTACTAGCGACTCCGACTTCATGAGGTCGAGTTGCAGACCTCAATCCGAACTGAGACCGGCTTTTTGGGATTCGCTCCACCTTGCGGTATCGCAGCCCTTTGTACCGGCCATTGTAGCATGCGTGAAGCCCAAGACATAAGGGGCATGATGATTTGACGTCATCCCCACCTTCCTCCGAGTTGACCCCGGCAGTATCCCATGAGTTCCCACCATTACGTGCTGGCAACATAGGACGAGGGTTGCGCTCGTTGCGGGACTTAACCCAACATCTCACGACACGAGCTGACGACAACCATGCACCACCTGTATACCGACCTTGCGGGGCGACTGTTTCCAGCCGTTACCGGTATATGTCAAGCCTTGGTAAGGTTCTTCGCGTTGCATCGAATTAATCCGCATGCTCCGCCGCTTGTGCGGGCCCCCGTCAATTCCTTTGAGTTTTAGCCTTGCGGCCGTACTCCCCAGGCGGGGAACTTAATGCGTTAGCTGCGACACGGAGACCGTGGAATGGTCCCCACATCTAGTTCCCAACGTTTACGGCATGGACTACCAGGGTATCTAATCCTGTTCGCTCCCCATGCTTTCGCTCCTCAGCGTCAGTTACGGCCCAGAGATCTGCCTTCGCCATTGGTGTTCCTCCTGATATCTGCGCATTCCACCGCTACACCAGGAATTCCAATCTCCCCTACCGCACTCTAGTCTGCCCGTACCCACTGCAGGCCCGAGGTTGAGCCTCGGGTTTTCACAGCAGACGCAACAAACCGCCTACGAGCTCTTTACGCCCAATAATTCCGGACAACGCTTGCACCCTACGTATTACCGCGGCTGCTGGCACGTAGTTAGCCGGTGCTTTTTCTGCAGGTACCGTCACTTCCAGGAAAACCCAGTCACTTCTTCCCTACTAAAAGAGGTTTACAACCCGAAGGCCTTCGTCCCTCACGCGGCGTTGCTGCATCAGGCTTGCGCCCATTGTGCAATATTCCCCACTGCTGCCTCCCGTAGGAGTCTGGGCCGTGTCTCAGTCCCAGTGTGGCCGGTCACCCTCTCAGGCCGGCTACCCGTCGTCGCCTTGGTGAGCCATTACCTCACCAACTAGCTGATAGGCCGCGAGCTCATCCTTGACCAAAATTCTTTCCACCACAGAAGATGCCTTCCAAGGTCGTATCCGGTATTAGCTACAGTTTCCCGCAGTTATCCCAGAGTCAAGGGCAGATTGCTCACGTGTTACTCACCCGTTCGCCACTGATCAAAGAAGCAAGCTCCTCATCACCGTTCGACTTGCATGTGTTAAGCACGCCGCCAGCGTTCGTCCTGAGCCAGGATCAAACTCTCCGTAAATGTTTGAATAGCTACCCAACAAGTTGAGCGCCCATCTAGTGCACCCTGCCGCCGGAATAGGCGAACAAGATACAAGTTTGAAACTAGCAAGAACAAATCATTACTGACTTGCTTTGTTATAGTGCCTGATCGAAACCAGGACTTTCAATTCATATTCCAAAGGAATCTCATTGACTGCAATCGGCTAGAAACCGACCAACAATCACGAGGTTTTTGGCATTTGACATTGTGCACGCTGTTGAGTTCTCAAGGATCGGACGCACCCAGCCGCCGACCCAAAGGCCATTGCACTGGAGCACTTCACTTCTTTCGTGTAGCTCCACCCGCACTCGAGAGTGTGAGATGAAACTTCATCAAGTCAAACAATCTGCAGAGCAGGATGTTTGGACTTGGGATTGGTCCCGCATGAGGCCGGCAAGCTGATCAGCTTCCCGCACCTGTGGGGTGACTTAGATGACATTACGGCCATTCCCGCGAGCACGCAAATCGGCCGCTCTTTTGGGTGTATCCCGGGCGCGTCGCGCCGTGACGGTGCGCATCCCCACTCCCCCTGCACAGGTGCGCGGTGCGTGTCTGTCCTCATTCATGAGGACTGCGCAGGGGAAAGTGCGCTGCTACCGTCGTCGTACAGGGGCAATCGGGCGTCGTAGGGGAGTCCAGTCAGGTCCTCGACACTCCGTGCTGCCGACACAGGTGAGGAACCATCTCATGAGAATTACCTGCCCCTACTGTCATTCCGACGCGACCCTCACTCCCAATGCCGCCCATGTCGATAACGGACCGCTTCCCCTCTACGTGCTCACCTGTTCAGGTTGTGACCGCACGAGTGTGCGACGTGACAATCAGGATCTCCTGGTGGCCGCACTGGTGGGCACCCGCCACGGAAGCGGGACTCACGAGCTGCGGGTAACCGCCGAGCACGGTGGGCTCGTGTACTTTCACACCGACCCGACCGGTCACCGACCTCCCGCGCTCGCGCACTCCGCACTGCTCGAGTTTGTCACTCGGAGCATTGGGACGTCGCAGTCATTCACCCTGCTGCTTCGAACCGTGGAGGTCGGCGCGCGTTTTGCGTCACCACACGGCAACATTCCCTACAAGGCCGTGCGCGGGTGGGGTGTCATTGACGGGGAAATTCACGCGCTCTCGCGCCTGGAGGTCTGGGAGGCCTGCTGCGCGGAAGCCCACGCAACCGTGCCCGTCGGCCCGGAGGCCGGGGTGCACTATGTGGAGGCCGACGACATTCATCGCCCGTATCAATGGCGGATGACGCCAGTCTGTGCGCGTGCTCCCGCTGGGCGCTAGGGCTCGATGGACTCCACGCGTTCCGGGCGTGCGTCGATCCAGATGAGGAGGGCACGCACTTCGTCGGGGATCGTGGCGTCCGTGCATCGATAGCGGTAGTCCCGTCCCTCGTCAGTGAGGGAGATTTCATACAGCTGCGCGTCAGGCCAGCGGATGCCAGCGGCCGGCTCCGAACGTTCGCGTAGGCCTGCGCGCTCGATTTCTGCGGCGAGCGCCGCGGCATCCGCTGTGATGAGGAGTGCACTGTCGAGATCGGTGCGCGCGACGATACCGGCGAAACCCCCACCTCGCCGCACGCTGAGTTTCATGACAGAACTCCCACCTCCGTCCACGCCCCGCGAACAACAGCTTGCTCGTCGGTTCCGAAAAGTTCTCCGGCTGCATCGATCGTAAACTGTGCGGCCTCGGCGAACTGCGTGTGCGGACCCATTTTTGTGGTCAGCGCGCTGTACCAAATCTTTCCGGCCTTTTCCCACGCGGAACCGCCGAGACCCATGGCGGCGAGATAGAAAGCGCGATTGGGGATGCCCGAGTTGATGTGCACACCACCATTATCATTGGCTGGATTATTGTCATCGGGTAAATCCACGTACTGGTCCATATGGCCGGGCTGACGATCGCCTGCGAACGCGGTACCGGGCCTCTTCATGGAGCGCAGGGCGAGTCCGAGCTTGCTCACCAGAATGCCCTCACCAATCAACCACTCCGCATTCGCCGCCGTCTGCCCGAGCCCGTACTGCTTCACGAGGGTACCGAATACGTCGGAGAAGGATTCGTTCAGCGCTCCGGACTGCTTGCTGTACACGAGGCCGGCGGTGAACTCAGTGACACCGTGGGTGAGCTCGTGCGCAATCACGTCGATCGCGCGAGTGAGGCCGCCCACCTGAAAGATGCGGCCGCTTCCATCGCCGTAGACCATTTGACTGCCATCCCAAAAAGCATTGTCGAACCCCACGCCGTAATGCACCGAGGAAACCAGTTCCATGCCGGCGTTGTCGAGCGAATTTCGACCGAGCACATCGCGAAAGAAGCTCGCGGTGGCCGAACTACCGTCAAAGGCCTCATTCACGGCAGGATCGGTCGCGAGCGGATCCCCCACCGCACGTTTCTTGACCCCGGGAAGGAAATTGCGCCCGTTGGTCTCGTTGTCATACACGGAGACACCCTGCTCGGTGAGCGAGACAAGTCCGATAAGTCCGATGTTCTGATTGAGTTCACGACTGAAGTGACCGAGCACCGCTCGGCGAGATCGCATCGCCGCCGAGGTAGCGATCGCCGACAAGACCGCCTCGCGCTCACTCACTGTTCCCTGCATCGCCAGCCACGCCAAGAGGTCGGGCGGAGCGATGCTGCAGGTGGCACGGCGTTCGAGCCCCGAGCTGACATGAGCTGTTGGCTCGTCCTGATGCACGTTGCGCTCGAGCATGGTTCCCCTTTTCTCACCAACAGTGCGGCACGATACGGTTCGGTACGCACACAGTATGGCCTTCCCCCGCCCCGCACGCTACCGTGCCGTCGATAACGCCGCAGTAACGCAAAACGGGTCAAAATATTGGAGTACGCACACCGTCTCTTTGGAAAGGAACACATCATGGCCGATGCTGTTGCACGCGACCTGCCCACAACGCGCTACTGCGCCACTCCCGACGTCTACACGAAGCAGCTGGCCGAGCAGCCGGGATTCGCGGAAGCCCGCCTCGCCCTGGACGTTGAGTCCCGGCAGATGGTGGCCCGCGGCATTTTCGCCGCTCAAACCGGTATTACGCGCATTCCCGTGGTCGTTCATGTGATCTGGAATAACGATGATCAGAATCTCTCCGACGAGCAGGTTCGGAGCCAGATTGACGTTCTCAATCAGGACTTCCGCAAGACGAACCCCGACATTTCCCGGCTCCCCGAAGCCTTCAAGGCTCTGGCCGAGGACGCTCAGGTGGAGTTCGCCCTCGCCACAACGGACCCGAACGGTGCGGACACCGACGGCATCACTCGCACGCATACGGACACCACATCGTTCAGTTACGACGACGCCATCAAGTTCGATTCGTCGGGCGGCAAGGACGCGTGGCCCGCGGACGCCTACCTGAACCTGTGGGTGGGTCGGCTGGGCGGCCGCCTACTCGGATATGCCCAATTCCCCGGAGGTGCGGCATCCACCGACGGTGTGGTCATTCTGAACACCGCCTTCGGCACCGTGGGAACGGCATCTTCTCCCTTTGGGCTGGGGCGCACCGCAACCCACGAAATCGGACACTGGCTCAATCTCAACCACATCTGGGGGGACGAACCCGGCTGCGTGGGAACTGACAAGGTGGAGGACACTCCGAACCAAGCCGATGCGAACACCGGGAAGCCCGAATTTCCCCATGTGTCCTGCAACAACGCGCCGAGCGGTGACCTGTTCGTGGACTACATGGACTACGTGGACGACGACGTCATGGTGATGTTTTCTGCTGGCCAAGTCGCTCGCATGCAGGCCTGCCTGGAGGGGCCGCGAAATACCTTCGAGATCCTGACGGACAGTTACGTCACCGAGAAGAACCGCCACCGTGGGTCGGGAGCCGATACAAACTGAGCCCCACCGCCTCAACACTCACCATTCCCCCTAGTGAAAGGAATAACCCATCGAATGTCGGCGATAAACCCGGAAGCATCCATCCCTGCTGGCGAGTGGACGCACTCGCAAGAGGAAGACCATGACGACATTCTGGTTTACCGCCCAGCGACGTCTTTTCCGTTCCCGCCCACGCGGGGCGGGAGAGACTCGCTTCGGGTGAGCGATGACGGCGCAATCACGGCCCTGTCCCCGGGACCCGATGACCGCCCTCGCCCCACCGGACTCCGGGCGGGGCTTGACCCAACATCCGAGGGCGTCATCGTCATTGAAGTGAACGACCACATTCTTAAAATTCGTCAGCCCTGACCACCGCTGGTCAGGCTGGAAAGCAGGGGCCATGTATACCTATGTCATTGTTCCCGCATCCGTTGATCTCGCTGCCGGGCGTTCGGCTCGGCGCGAACCGGGATTGAAGTGGTGTCGCTTTGGCGACCGGGTGATCTATTGGACAACCGGTGTCGCCGACTCTGCCGCCGGGCGTCGAGTGCGCACGCTGGGCACCGCGGAACAGTCGAGCCGGGGACTCCCCCACCTCGTGGTGCAGTCCGGCAATTCCTTTCGAGAAAATTTTCCCGGCATCCGCGTGATTGTCGACTGCGGTCGCTACCTGGCGGTCGAGCTCAGCGATGACGAGGTGCTGGCCGTTTCACACGGTTCCGGCGCAGACTACGGCGTTGAACCCCTCCCCCCGAACGTCACCGTTGTGGTCGAAGCGCGGCATGCCGGTCGACGCGCGCGAACCACTGACCTCGCACTGACCGTGCTCGCCGATCAGGTCTCCGCGACGCACCTTAAGGATTCCCTCCTCACACTCACCACATTCGGCACCCGACACTCTCTCAGTGAGGGGTACCGGCAGGCTGGAGACTGGGTCACGGAGGTGCTTCGAACCCTCGGATATGCGGTGACCCGAATCGCGATCAGCGTCGGGACGGGATCAAGTTTCTCGATCGTCGCCGACAAACCGGGCAGGCTGGGGAACCCCCAGCTCGTTCTGGTGACGGCACATCTCGACTCCATTAACCACGCGGACGGCCCGCTTGCCCCAGCCCCCGGAGCAGATGACAACGCTAGCGGGAGTGCCGGAGTGTTGGAGATCGCCCGAATTCTCGCCGACCGAGCGGATGATCAGGATCTGCGCCTGGTGCTCTTTGGCGGGGAGGAGGAGGGCCTGTTGGGGAGTGAGCAGTATGTTCAGGGCCTCAGTCAACGTGATCGCAACCGCCTGCTGGCGGTCATCAATATGGACATGGTCGGAAGCCTCAACTCGGCGAGACCCGCCGTGCTGCTCGAGGGTGCTCCCGTGTCGCAGGGACTCATTGATGAGCTTGCGGCCAGCGCGCACGACTACACAACGCTCGCCGTTGACGTCTCTCTCCACCCGTTTGCGAGCGACCACGTACCGTTTATCACTGCCGGGCTACCCGCCGTGCTCACCATTGAGGGTTCGGACTCCGCGAACCACAACGTTCACACTCGCGACGACACGCTCGCAACAATCAATTACTCACTGCTCTGCGACATCATCCGGATGAACCTCGTGACGACGGCAAAGTTGATCGGCACGAAGACGTCCATCAACGATCTGGAACGGTGGCGTCAATCCTCGATGGATCTCGACTGATTGGACCGGCACTGACTGGATCGGCACTGACAAGCGGGCCGTTTCCAGCCGCAATCAGACGGTGTCGGTGCGGTGTTCGCGACGACGATGTTCCCGGAGACCCTCTCGGATCTCCGTCGCTTCGCGGGCAGACGCCCGACTCTGCTGCTCCCGCCCGGTTTCACGCAGACACAGCGCGAGCGTGTCCAGGGAATCCGCGAGGTCAGAAGCCGCACGCTCCGAACCGGCCCGCTCCGAATCAGCACGTTCGGAACCAACACGCTCGGAACCAACACGCTCGGAACCAACACCGGGAATGGGCGTGCCTTCTGCGGGCCCGGCTGGACGCATCCGCTCCATTGACACCGCGCGCTCGCTGACGAAGAGTGCTTTGTCGCGGCGGCCCACCTCAACCAGCCGAAGAGCGAGAATGTTGAGCGCTCGTGCCAGGGGCTCTACGTCTCCGTCGGGATCGGCGTCAGCGAGCCTCTGGTAAATATGCACGGCCTCTTGGGCGGCCAGCAGGGCCTTGCGGGAGTTCAGGGCGGTCGATTGCCGATTGGACAGCCGCGTCAGAGCAAGGGCCAGATCAGATTCTCGGGCCGGGTCTTCTGCCGCCAAGAGGCGACACGCTGCCACGAGTTCTTCACTGACCGTTATCGAGCTGTCGTTCACTGACACCGAATTCACCTGCAACCTCCGTGGGTAACGCGTGAGGCCGGGATCGGCCGCATCACGGCCAGTATCGTGCGGTCTTCGCCTGCTGCATAGGCGTAGGCCTGTGTAAGACCCGAACGCCAGCGTGGCCCGCCTGGGAAACAGACACTCCGGGGGAAGGAATGTCCGGTCCGCAGACGGGCCACGACCAGCGAGACGGTTAGTTCTTTACATAGCCGTTCGGGTTCAACACATACTTTGTGGCTGCGCCTGCGTCGAATTCGGCGTATCCACGCGGGGCGTCCTCGAGGCTGATGGCCTTGGCGTTAACGGCCTTGGCGATCTGTACCTTGTCGTGCAGGATCGCCATCATGAGCTGGCGGTTGTACTTCATGACCGGGGTCTGGCCGGTCGTGAACGACAACGACTTTGCCCAGCCAAGCCCGAGCCGGATCGACAGCGAGCCGACCTGCGCGGACTTTTCCTTGGCGCCCGGATCTCCCGTGACATAAAGTCCCGGGATACCGAGGGCACCACCAGCGGCGGTGATGGTCATCAGGGAGTTGAGCACGGTGGCCGGGGCCTCGTGATCGGCGTCCTTGCCGTGACCGCGGGCTTCGAATCCGACCGCGTCGACACCGGCATCCACTTCGGGTACACCGAGGATCTGTTCAATCTGCTCGCCCGGCTCGCCCTTGGTGAGGTCGATCGTCTCACAACCGAAGCTGCGGGCCTGCGCGAGACGCTCGGCGTTCATGTCGCCGACAATCACGACCGCTGCACCCAGCAGCTGCGCCGAGACGGCGGCCGCGAGGCCAACCGGTCCGGCTCCGGCCACATAGACAGTCGATCCGACGCCCACACCGGCCGAGTACGCACCGTGGAAACCGGTGGGGAAGATGTCGGAGAGCATGGTGAGGTCCATGATCTTCTCCAGCGCCTGGTCCCGGTCCGGGAACTTGAGCAGGTTCCAGTCGGCGTAGGGCACGAGAACGTACTCGGCCTGACCGCCGACCCAGCCGCCCATGTCCACATAGCCGTAGGCGCTTCCCGGACGGTCCGGGTTCACGTTCAAGCAAATACCGGTCTTGCGCTCCTTGCAGTTACGACAGCGTCCACAGGAAATATTGAACGGGACCGAAACGATGTCGCCGACCTTGATGAACTCGACGTCGGGGCCGCACTCCACCACTTCGCCGGTGATCTCATGGCCGAGAACGAGGTCCATCGGGGCTGTGGTGCGCCCGCGCACCATGTGCTGGTCCGAACCACAGATGTTGGTCGTCACCGTGCGAAGGATGACTCCGTGCGGCACCTTGCGGCCGACGTTAGCCGGGTTGACGCCGGGACCGTCTTTCAATTCAAACGTGGGATAGTCGATGTCGATTACCTGGACTTCGCCCGGGCTCTTGTAGGCAACTGCTCTGTTGGCCGTCATGACGTACCTTCCTAATTCTTCAGCCGATCGCTTCCCCAAAAGGGCTGATCGACACGTGGATTTCTCAAGTGTGTTCGACAGTATGTTATTCGTTGTGCCTGACCCCAAACTGAGTGCTAGCTCGGAAAAAAGACCGCCGGACAGCTGAAGCCGCATCCGCGCCGGTTCACCGCCGTCTGCGGTTGCCAGTTCAGGAGATCCGGCCTCGGGCGCGCGCCCCGACCCCGGAAAGACGCGGGTCGCAGGTGTTCCGCACGCGGATCTCCTGAACTAGCGACACAGCTGCTGCTGGGGCTAGGCGTGCTTGGCCACCAGGGTGAGCACGTCGTAGGAGGCGACCGTCTCGTCGTTCTGGTTGGTGAGCTGCGCATCCCAGCGCACCTCGCCGTACTCGTCGGTCTCGCGCGGGGTGATCTGCTTCGCCGTGAGCGCCACGCGGATGCTGTCACCCGGCGACACCGGGGTGACAAAGCGCAGGTTTTCGAGGCCGTAATTGGCCAGAACAGGGCCCGGCGCCGGGTCAACGAAGAGCCCAGCCGCCCACGACACGAGCAGATACCCGTGCGCGACCCGCCCCGGGAAGAACGGGTTCGCGGCGGCAGCCTCTTCATTCATGTGCGCATAAAACGTGTCGCCGGTGAACTCGGCGAAGTGCTCAATGTCGTCGAGGGTGACGGTACGCGAACCCGACACGATCTGGTCGCCGAGCCGCAGTTCCGCCAGACTCTTTCGAAACGGATGCGTGTCGCCGGCCCGGGCCGTGGCCCCCTGATGCCAGATGCCCGTGATGGCGGTGAGCATGTCCGGGGAACCCTGAATGGCGGTGCGCTGCATGTGGTGCAGCACGGCGCGAATACCGCCCAGTTCCTCGCCACCGCCGGCCCGACCGGGGCCGCCGTGCACGAGCTGCGGAACCGGCGAGCCGTGACCGGTGGATGTGCGGGCGTCATCGCGGTCCAGCACCAGAACGCGCCCGTTGAAGGCCGAGATACCGGTCATCAGCGCCACGGCCACCTCCGGGTCGTGGGTTGCAATGCTCGTCACGAGCGATCCCCCGCCGCGACGAACCAGGGCAATGGCCTCCTCGAGGGTGTCGTAACCGAGCACGCTCGAGACCGGGCCAAACGCCTCGACCTCGTGCACGGCATCCGCTGCCACGTCAAAACGCAGCAGCATCGGAGCCACAAAGGCGCCGTCGGGGGCGGACGCGGTGGTGCCATTGGCGTGCACGATGGCGGGGGCATCCGTGGAGCCGATCACGAGCGTACCGCCGGCCGCCTGCAGCCGCGCCACCTGACGGAGCACCTCGGCGCGCTGCTCGGTGGAGGCGAGCGGACCCATGGTGACGCCGTCGGCGCGCGGGTCACCCAGCACGATGCGCTGCGTGATGCGCTGCTGCACGGCGTCGATCACGTCGCCCATGGCGGTGCGGGGCACGATCACCCGGCGGATAGCGGTGCATTTCTGACCGGCCTTCACCGTCATCTCGGTGACGACCTGCTTGACGAAGGCGTCGAACTCGGGTGTTCCGGCCGTGGCGTCGGTGCCGAGCACCGAGGCATTGATGGAGTCGGTCTCGTTCGTGAACCGCACGCCACCGGTTTGCACGGAGTCGCTCGAGCGCAGCTTGTCCGCCGTGGATGCCGACCCGGTGAAGGCCACCAGGTCGCCGAGCCGCACATCGTCAAAGAGGGTGGGCACGCTTCCCGAGACGAGTTGCAAGGCGCCCTCGGGAAGCAGACCGGACTCGACCAGAATGCGCACGAAGGCTTCGGCCAGATATCCGGACGGCGTGGCGGGCTTCACGAGCGTGGGCACTCCGGCGAGGAATGCCGGGGCGAACTTTTCGAGGGCTCCCCACACCGGAAAGTTGAACGCATTGATCTGCACGGCCACGCCCGGCAGGCGCGAGTAAATGTGCCGAGCTAGAAAGGATCCGTCTTTCGAGAGCAGTTCCACGGGGCCGTCCACATAGACCGTGGCGTTGGGCAACTCGCGGCGCCCCTTGGACGAGTAGGTGAAGAGCACGCCGATGCCGCCATCGATGTCCACCATCGAGTCGATCTTCGTCGCCCCGGTGCGGCTCGAGAGCGCGTACAGCTCTTTTTTGCGCTCGGTCAGCACCAGCGCCATCTGCTTGAGCAACAGCGCCCGCTGGTGAAACGTGAGGGCGCCGAGCGAAGCCTGCCCCACCGTGCGGGCATACTCCAGCGCGGCCGCGAGGTCGAGGCCCGCCGTACTCACGCGGGCGACAACCTCGCCAGTCGAGGCGTCACGCACGTCGATTGCAGCGGATGCCGCAGAATCGTCGGTGGGAACAAACCAGACTCCGTTCACGTAGCTGGGCAGAATCTGTGTCATGAGCGGGGTCTCCTCGGCGGTGAGAATGGGCGAAACGGTCATTAGTCGGTGGGCCAGGTGTAGAAGCCCTGACCGGACTTGCGTCCGAGCTTCCCCTCCGCCACGAGGCGGCGCAGGAGCGCGGGCGGTTCGAACCGGGCGCCGAGCTGGGAATGCAGGTACTCGGCGATGCCGAGTCGCACGTCGAGTCCCACGAGGTCGGTGAGTTTGAGCGGACCCACCGGATGCTTGTACCCGAGCATCATGGCCGCATCAATGTCTTCGGCCGACGCCACGCCGTCCTCCAGCATGCGAATGGCCTCCAATCCGAGCGCAACCCCGAGGCGCGAGGACGCGAATCCCGGCGCATCGCTCACCGTGATGGGGGTCTTGCCGAGGGCGCTGACCCAGGCTTGGGCATCCGCTATCAGCTCGGGCGAGGTGTCGCTCCCGGCAACCAGCTCCACGAGACGGGAGGCGGGCACGGGGTTAAAGAAGTGCAGTCCGAGAAAGCGCGCGGGGCGTTCGAGCTCCGCCGCCAGATCGTCGATGGAGATGGAGGACGTATTGCTCGCGAGGGCGGCATCAGGGCTCAGCTCGGCCTCGACCTGCTGCAGGGCATCCACTTTGATGGCCCACACCTCGGGGACGGCCTCGACGACAAGCTCCCGGTCGGCGAAGGCCGCGAAGTCCCAGCCCACCTGCAGGCGGTCGGACAGGTCCGCGTGCGTCTCCCCGGTGGCACCGCGGGTGATGCTTGCCGCCACGGCGCGGAGCACCCGGTCCCGGGCCGCCTCGGCCTCAGCCTCATTGCGCTCCACCAGGGCGACGTGCGCCCCTGCGAGCAAAAAAGCGTGGGCGATTCCGGCCCCCATGCGTCCGCCGCCGAGCACCCCCACCCGATCGGGCACACCATTTTCACCGCGGTCGCCAATTTCGAGTCCTACTGTGGTCATCAGACACGCTCCAGGATGAGGGCCGAGCCCTGACCAACGCCCACACACATGGTGGCCAGTCCGTGCTGGGCATTTTCACGTTCCATGCGACCGAGCAGAGTCACGACGAGTCGTGCTCCACTCGAGCCAAGCGGATGGCCGAGGGCGATGGCGCCGCCGTCGCGGTTGACGATACTCTCGTCCAGTCCAAGGCGGCGGATGCAGGCCAGCGACTGGGTGGCGAAGGCCTCATTCAGCTCAATCGCGCCGAGATCGGCGATGCTCAAGCCGCTGCGGTCAAGCACCTTGCGGGTGGCGGCGACCGGTCCGAGACCCATGATCTCGGGAGCGAGCCCCACACTCGCGCCGAGCACGATGCGCGCGCGTGGCACGAGACCGTAGCGCTTCACGGCCTCGCCACTGGCCACGATCACCGCAGAGGCGCCGTCGTTGAGGGAGCTGGCATTGCCTGCCGTCACCACGGAGCCACCGGGCACGATGGGTCGGAGCGTCGCGAGGCCCTCAAGCGTGGTGTCTCGGCGCGGCCCCTCGTCGACCAGCACCTCGCCGTTCTTCGTGGGAACACCCACAATTTCGTCGACGAAGTGCCCCGCATCGATGGCGGCGGCGGCGCGTTGCTGGCTCTGCAGCGCAAAGGCATCCGCTTCGGCGCGCGTGATGCCGTCGATCCGGGCTACCTCTTCGGCGGTTTCGCTCATTGAAAAGGTGGCCTTGTCGCGTGCGGCGAGGCGTGGGTTCACGAACCGCCAGCCGATAGTGGTGTCGAATTGCGGGCTCGGCTTGGCCCAGGGGCGCTCGGGCTTACCCTGAACCCAGGGGGCGCGGGTCATCGATTCGACGCCGCCAGCCACCATGAGGTCAGCATCTCCGGCGCGAATGGCCTGCGCGGCCATGGTGATCGCCGACAGCCCGGACGCACAGAGACGGTTCACGGTGATGCCCGGAATTTCGTCGGGCAATCCGGCAAGCAGGGCGGCCATGCGGGCCACGTTGCGGTTGTCCTCACCGGCCTGGGTGGCTGCACCAAAGATGATGTCGTCAATGAGTGCCGGGTCGATGCCCGCACGGCGCACCGATTCGGCCACGACCAGCGCGGCAAGGTCATCGGGGCGAACGCCCGCGAGCACTCCACCGTAACGACCCACGGGCGTGCGTGCTCCTCCAACGAGGTAGGCCTCGGCCATGGTTTCTCCTGACGACGGTGTCTGCGGTGTGTTGCCTGAACGAAATCATAACGGGGAATTAGTAACCGACCGTTCGGAAAGTAATTCTGGCAGATCCGTGGCTGTGCGGCAACCCTGCACTTTCTTCACCATAGCTGGGGAGCCATTGACAGGCTCGTTGACCGGGCCATAATCGGAGCAGCTGAGCCACTGAGTGCCCTGCTGCAGCGAAATCATGCGTGGCGATAGTTCTGTAGCGATCCGCATCTCCGACCGAAAGAGGACCGCCGTGAGCGCACCGACCGACCCAGGGTCCGCCGACGAGTCCGATGACACGCAGCCCATCGATCTGCCAGGGACGGATACGCAGCCCATCACCATGAACTCACGCCCCCAACTGCCCCATTCCGCCGCAATTCTGGGCGTGATTGGCGTCGACGGCCACGAGGGAACCGGCAAGTCCACCATCGCGCGCGGTGCCGCGCGGGCGCTGCATGCCTCGTTTCACCGTCCGTTCGGTAACGAGCGTGGCACACTGCTGGCTCACGCCAGCCAAGCGGGAGACACGGACGGCGTGCTCCGCGTGGGCGAGGCCGCTCTGACAACCGCGATCCATCGCGCCGGTTCGATGCGTCCCGTGGTGCTTGAGCGCTCGTGGCTGACCGTGGGATCGCTCCTTCCTGACGACGTGTTTTACGAGCGCTGGCAACTCTGGATTCCGACCATCCTCTGCTGGGCCGATCTCCCCAGCACCCTGAAGCGACTGGGGCACCGCACCGCACCCGCGGCAACTATTGCCCGCCATGAGCACCTTATCGAGCGCTATCGCACCATGGCGGAAGATCGCGGCTGCGTCATTGTGGACACCTCGCACACGACCGACGACGAAGCCATCGCGGAGGTCGTGCGCGCTGCTCGACGACTTCTCCACTGGACCGCGACCCCCGCCCTGCAGTCCTGACCTGCACTGACCTGTTTCAGAGTCAGTACCTTTCGTTGGGGTGCACAGAAGTGTGAGTAGCTACGAGACGCTCGGTGGAAACGAGAGCGTCCCACGCGAAGGTTGCCAGCCAGTGTGTCGACATGAAATCAGGGGCGACGGTGGCCGCAAGCCCCGCCCGCAGCAGTGGTTCGAGTGCGGCCTGCAGTGCACGAGCACCATCTGAACGGATGCCGCCGGCCGCGTTCTCGGTGCTCTCAAGCGTTTCGAGAATACGCGCGACCTGTCCCGCGCGGGAGAGATTCAGGCCGTGCAGGTGCACGAGATACCCGTCGCTTTCATCGGTGACCCGAACAGGTTGCAGAATGCGCGAGTCGGCAGCCAGTCCCGGCAGAAAAGCGGTAAACCAGTCGTTGAACTCCTCCGGGCCAAGGACGCGGCGCATGAGGTCGGCCTCGCTGAGGCCGGCGGAGAGAAAATCCTGCCCGCTGAGCTCCCAGTCGGCAGGCCAGGCCACATCGGCTCGAAACCAGGCGCGTGCCGCGCTCGCGCATGCCGCAGCCGCGTCGGAGTGCCCCAGCGTTCGGAAGGCATCGAGCATCAGCCCAAGTCCGAAAGCAGAATTGGTGTGCAGACCGTGCCGAACGGGCCACTCCGCAGCGGATGTCCATGCCACAGCGAGGTCGGCAACCACGTCAACTGCGGGCGCCAACGCGGAACCCCACGTGCGAATCTGGGCATCCGTTGACGTTGCGCACGCTGCCGCCAGGCGTAGGAGCCAGGCCCAGAAATAGGGCCGCTCCCAGCCGGGGTGTGCACGCAAATACTCCGCTTCAACGAGCAGGTTCTCTGGCGTGAGGGTGGCACTCAGCGCGGCACGGAGCGCGGCATCGCGGGAGGCAGAGAGACCGTGTTCCAGCAACGTCACCCCGAGATAGTGCATGTGCACGCAGGAATGCCAGTCGAAAGACGTGAAGAATGCGGGGTGAATCTGCTGCGGATACGGCCGGCCCTCGGCGGACAAAACGGTGTGATGAGCCGAGTGGGGAAAAGGGCGGGCTAGATTCTCGAGCACGATATCGGCATAACGCGGCGCCGCGGCGGCAAGCGCGGTGCTCCCGGATACCGGTGGTGTCGACGTGTCAGTCATCGCCCACCCGGGATTAGCTCGTGGGGGTGGCTGTGTGAGGGGTAAAAGCGGCGAGGAGTTCGCCGATGCGATGGTCGCTGTCGAGGGGGTGCCGGAGGGGCATGGCCGGGTTCAGAAGATAGCTGTTGCGACGCCCCTCGCGCACACGCTCCAGGTAACCGGCCTCTTCGAGCTCACTAATAATGCGTTGCGCGGCGCGCTCGGTAACCCCCACCATGTCGGCAATATCGCGCAGGCGAGTGTTCGGATTCTCGGACACGCAGAGCAGAACGTGGGCGTGATTGGTAAGGAAAGTCCAGTGCGCCATACGCCGATCCTATCGGTGCCACCCGAAGATATCCCCAAACGTTTCTCCGGAATCAAATTACGTGCTATGTTTTTCCTGTTTTAGTTGACGGGTTATCAGGGAGTCTCAATGGTCGAAGCAGCGCTCATGGCGTGCATACTGACGGCCGTTTTCTTGGCCCCCCTCAGCGGAGCTCTGCTGGGCCGCTGGGCTGCTGACGCGGCGGCGCGGTGCGCTGCCACGCTGGTGCTCAACGGGTCACTCGCGGCGATATGCCTCGGACTGCTCCGCCTGACGGCATCCGCTGATCGTGGCCCGCTCCTCCTGGGGCCACTGAGCGTCGATGCTCTGTCACTGCTGATGCTCATCTTTGTGCTCGGTCTGAGCGCCCTCATTCAGTTCTTCGCCGTGCGTTACCTGCGCGGGGACACCCGACAGGTGTGGTTCGTGGTCACCGTGAACCTGGTCACCGGGTTCACAGCCCTCTTGGTGTGCACCAGCACAGTGCTCGGATTCGGCCTCGCCTGGATGGCGGCAGGGGCCAGCCTGGTCGCCCTGCTAGCCACCTATCCCCACCTTCCTCAGGCGCGTGACGGGGTGCGCCGAACCGCCACACGCGTGGTGATCGGGGATGCGCCGCTCGTGACCGCCATCGTGATACTGATGGTGGCCGCCGGCGGAGATGTGCCGCTCGCCGATCTCGGCACGGTGCTGGGCACACTGCCGGTGGCCCTTGCCGCCGTGATTGCCCTTCTCCTGGTGATACCAGCCCTCGCACGATCCAGCCAGGTACCCTTCCACGGGTGGCTTCCGGCCACCCTGGCCGCCCCGACGCCCGTGTCGGCGCTGATGCACGCCGGGGTCGTCAACGCCGGCGCCATCCTGATCCTGCGCTTCTCCCCCGCGATCGGCGAGTCCGTGCCGGCGATGGCGGTGCTGTTCGGGGCGGGCACCCTGACATTGATCTACGCGTCCACGGTTCGTTTGATCAAACCGGACGTGAAGGGTCGACTGGTCTTTTCCACCATGGCGCAGATGGGCTTCATGATGCTGGCCTGCGGCATGGGAGCCTTCGCCGCCGCCGTGTTCCATCTCATCGCCCATGGATTCTTCAAGTCCGCACTGTTTCTCGGTGCCGGATCGGCGGTGGAGCGCGAAGCCACCCAGCGGGCGTGGCCAGCTCGTCAGCTCACCTCGCGGCCCCACGCCATCGGCTCCCTTGTCGTGGCCGTCACCGTGTCGGGGGGAGCGATCATCGCCGCCCGAATCGTGCTCGGAATCGAACTCTCTCCGGCCAGTCAGGCACTTCAACTCTTCGTGGTGTTCACCGCCACCGTGGCCCTCGCAACAACACTCCGGACACATTTTTCGGTGAGCACGGCCCTGCTGGGAAGCAGCGCAATCATCGCACTCACTCTGGGGTACACGGCTTTCATCAACGCCTTTGACACCATGCTCAATGTCGAATCGGTGCCGGCTGCGGTGAACCCCTGGTGGATGCTCGTTCCGGCCGCGGCACTGTTCGCGCTGCCCCTCCTGCAACGGTTGCCGCCCGGCAACCGTGTCAGTCATCACCTTTATGCCCTGGCCCTCGCTGCCGGGACCGCGACTGCGGCCCCGACGCGCACACCGAAAGCCGTTCCGGAAGGAGCCCTGCTATGAACCTCGAGATTCGAGCCGCTGTCGCCCGCGCCACTCGGAGCGTCATCCCGCTCTGGCCACTGTCCTCCTTCATTGCCGTCAATCCCCTGGGCGCACAGGAATCGGAAGATTTCGACCAGGCCGCGACCACTCGACCCCGCACCGCGTTCCTCGCGGACTACCGGTCTGCACGCATCACCGACCGCGACCTCCTGGTGGCGGCCAGACAGCGGATGCCCGAATTAGCCGGCGCCGGAAGTGTGTGCCTCGGCGAACGGGAGTGGACCGCCGCCGAGCTCGTGACAACGGAACTCGTGCACGCCGACCATCACGGGACACCGCCGACTCCCACCGGGCAGCCTGACCTCGTGGACGACCTCGTGTCGATCTGGATTGCCGCGTATCTCGACCCGCACCCACTCTGGCCGATGCCCCAGCGCGAGCGGGGCCCATGGGCGGCGTGGACGGCACTGGTTCGCTACGACCCGCGCCTGCCGGCAGTCGCCCGCCGACGGCTACGCGATCTGCCGGGCACTCCCGATGCGGGGCTCGCCCGCGCCCTCGCCCTCCTCGGTGTACCGGCAGGTGACACGGAGACGATTCTTCGGCGCGAGACGCAGCGGCTCCCGGGCTGGGCAGCGCACATCAAGTGGCGCAGCGATCGTGTCGGAGACATCGACGTGACCTCATATCTGGCCATCCGCCTCACCCTGCGGTGGGCACTCGACCTGCCCGTCCTTTCGTCGATGGCGACTCCGCAGCCCGAATCAGCGACTGTCTGGGATCGGGCCCAGGCGCTGACTGCAGTACTGACGGATGCCCCCGCGTCGGGCGAAACGCTGGCGCAGGTAGCCCGAATTCTGGGCTTGCATTCTCCGCAGGCGCACGCCTTCACGTGGCAAGCCGCCTACGAAGAGCACTATCGGCGGCAGCTGCTGCTTTCCCTCGACAACACCAACACCAACACCAACACCGTGAAGCCGAGTGCGCAGGTGGTGATGTGCATCGACGTGCGCTCCGAGGGCATCCGCCGCCATCTGGAAGCTGATCCCACCATCGAGACCTACGGTTTCGCGGGGTTCTTCGGCATCCCGATTCGCTTTGCGCACTACGAGGCGCGGGGCAGCATTGACGCCCTTCCCGCCCTGCTTTCCGCGCGCCACTCGGTGACCGAGACCACGACCGACCTGCCTCGTTCTCGCCGTCGCACGCGGGCACTTCGCCTGCGAGACGCGTTCGCCGCCGGTGTGCACGCCAGTGAATCCGTGCCGGCGGCACCGTTCGCCCTTGCCGAAACGCTCGGCTGGTTTCACGGGGCCGGCACTCTGCTGCGCACCCTCTGGCCCAGCGCCGCTCACGCCGTGACGCGCCTCCACCACCGCTCGACGCCCGCACTGGCAACACGCGTGACCGTAGCGGATGCCTTCCCTCTCGACGAGCGGGTGGCGCTGGCCGAAACCGGCCTGCGCATGATGGGCCTCGACGCCTTCGCCCCGCTCATTGTGCTGGCCGCGCACGGCTCCACCAGCAGCAACAACATGTACCAGTCGGCGCTGGACTGCGGTGCGTGCGGCGGAAACCCGGGAGCCGCCAACGCCCGAGCCGCGGCCGCGAACTTCAACGACCCCGAGGTGCGTCGCCTGCTCGCTGACCGGGGGTTTTCGATTCCGGACACGAGTTACTTTGTGGCCGCAGAACACAACACCATGTCCGACCGCATCGACATCGTGGACCAGCACCTGATCCCCGACAGCCACACGACGGCGGTGCAGAACTTCCGAGGCGGCCAAAGCGTGGCTGCCGATCTGCTCGTTTCCGAGCGGGCAGCCCAGCTACCGGGCGCACGACGACACTCCCTCACCCGCGTGCGCCAGCGCGCACACGACTGGGCGGAGGTGTATCCGGAGCTGGGCCTCGCCGGAAATTCGGCGATGATCATTGGTCCGCGCGACATGACGCGGGGGGTCGACCTCCAACGTCGCGTCTTCCTGCACTCCTACCGCCCGGAATGCGACCCGGACGGTTCCGCGCTGGAAACGATCATGACGGCTCCGCTGGTGGTCGCCCAGTGGATCAACCACCAGTACTACTTCTCCGCGGTGGACCAGGACCGCTGGGGAGCCGGCACGAAGACCGTGCACAACGCGATTGGAACAATGGGCGTGCTGTCGGGCCAGACGGGCGACCTGCAGGCCGGCCTGCCCCTGCAGTCGATCGCCGTTGGGGACCGCGCTCTGCACGAACCACTGCGGCTCAGCGTGCTCATTCAGGCACCCCTCGACCGAATCGGCACGATCATCTCCCGCAACCAGGTTCTTCGGCACCTGTTCGACAACAACTGGATCACCCTTACCGCTCGCAACGACCAGACCAGCGCGTGGTTCCGGTACAGCGCCTACGGGTGGACCTCTGCTTCGCACCTCGACACCACCCCATAAGGAGATTAGCCATGGACAGCCTCACCAAAATGATTCGCATCGAGATTGTGATCCCGGGCCGGGAAGCCGCATCGGTGCGAGATCTCATCACGTCCGCCGGCGCCACCGGCTACACGTCCGTCTCCGGGGTATCGGGGCTCGGGCATCACGGACCTCATTCGGGCGCTCTGCTCTTCAACGATTACGACACGCTCACCATGCTCATCACGGTCTTGCCACCGGAGAAGGCACTGGCACTGATCAACGCTCTGCGCCAGCTCCTCGAGGGTGGCCCGGGAGTCATGTTCGTGGCCGACACCTACGTAAGCCGGCCCGAGTACTTTGCCTAGACATCCGCTTCAGAAATAGCGCTTGAGAAACAAAAAGGGGCACCCACCAGATGGTGAGTGCCCCTTTTCTAGGCGAAGCGGATGCTAGATACTCGCGAGCGCGCGCACAGCCTGGTCGCCGGGAGCGGCAGACGTGTAGCTGGCGTCAATCTCGGCGCGGTCGAGCAGCTCGTCCATGCGGCGCTTGCGCTGCTTGGGGATGAGCGTCACTACGGTACCGGTCTTGCCCGCACGGCCCGTACGGCCAGCGCGGTGCAGGTAGGTCTTGTACTCGTCGGGAGCGTCGGCCTGAATGACCAGGTCGATATCGTCAACGTGGATTCCGCGAGCCGCGACGTCCGTGGCCACCAGAACGTTGACACGTCCGCTGGTGAGCATCTGGAGGTTGCGGGTACGACGAGCCTGGTTGAGGTCACCGTGCAGGCTGGTGGCCTTCACTCCGGCATCTTCGAGCTGCTCGGCGAGCTGCTCGGCGTATGCACGGGTGCGGCTGAAGATGAGCGTCTTGCCCTCGCGGTTGACGAGCTCTTCGATGATACGGCTCTTGTCGCGGTGCTCGATGACGAGAACCTGGTGGTCGATCGTGGAGGAGGCCTGGTCTTCACCAGCGACCTCGTGCACGGCCGGGTTGGTCAGGAATTCCTTGACCAGCGAGGCAACACCCTTGTCGAGGGTTGCGGAGAAGAGCAGCTTCTGGCCGCCGGCCTTGGTGGCGCGGAGGATGCGCTGAACGGGCTCAAGGAACCCGAGGTCGCACATGTAGTCGGCCTCGTCGAGGACCGTGATGACAACCTCGGAGAGGTCGAGACGACCCTGCTCCATGAGGTCCTCGATGCGACCGGCGGTGCCCACAATGATGTCCACGCCGCGCTGGAGGGCGCTGACCTGACGGTACTGGGGAACGCCTCCATAGATCTGCGTGGTGAAGAGTCCAACGCTGCGCGCGATCGGCTGCACGGTGCGGTCAATCTGCAGCGCGAGCTCGCGGGTGGGGGCCAGGATGAGCGCGCGCGGCTTGCGAGCGTGCTTGCGGTCCTTGGCGCCGTTGTTCTCCATGAGCTTCTCCACCATGGGAGCGGCGAAGGCGATGGTCTTGCCCGAGCCGGTCTTGCCACGGCCGAGAACGTCGCGCCCGGCGAGAACGTCGGGGATGGTTGCAGCCTGGATCGGGAACGGGGACGGAGCGCCCAGGGTCGCGAGTTCGCGAACGATGTTCTCGCCGAGGCCCAGGTCGCCAAACGTTACGCCGACAACGTCAGACGCCGTCGTTGCGATGGCTTCGAGACGCTCAAGAACCACATCGTCGCCACCGGCGAAGGACGGCTTGACGCCGTTCTCGGAGCGCTTCGGGTAGAACGTGCTGTCGCCGGAGTCGCCACGTGCCGGGCGGTCGTTGCGGTCGAAGTTGCGGGGAGCGCGCTCGGCGCGGTCACCGTAGGACGGACGCTCGGTGCGAGCCGGGCGGTCGTTGTTGTAGGCCGGACGATCCGTGCGCGGAGCGCGGTCACCGTAGGAGGGACGCTCGGTGCGCTCGGCACGGTCACCATACGACGGACGCTCGGTGCGAGCCGGGCGGTCGTTGTTGTAGGCCGGACGATCCGTGCGCGGAGCGCGGTCGCCGTAGGACGGACGCTCCGTGCGAGCCGGACGGTCGCTGTTGTAGGAGGGACGATCGTTGTTGTAGGCCGGACGATCCGTGCGCGGGGCGCGGTCACCGTAGGACGGACGCTCCGTGCGGGCCGGACGGTCGTTGTTGTAGGCCGGACGGTCCGTGCGGGGAGCGCGGTCGGCGTACGAGGGACGTGCGGGACGGTCGCTGTTGCGGTCGTTGTACGACGGACGGTCGTTGTTGTACGCGGGACGGTCGGTGCGCGGGGCACGGTCGCCGTACGAGGGACGCTCGGTGCGAGCCGGACGGTCGTTGTTGTAAGAGGGACGGTCGTTACCGTACGAGGGACGGTCGCCACGGGGAGCGCGGTCGTTGTACGACGGGCGGTCTCCACCGCGAGCGGGACGCTCGTTGTTGCGGTCGTTGTTGTAGGCAGGACGCTCGGTGCGCTGGCCGGTGGCCGGGCGGTCGGAGCGTGCGCCATAGGAGGGACGGTCGCCGTAGCTGCCGCGATCGCTCGCGGGACGCTCGGCTGCACGGGAGGCGCGCTCGTCGGCGTTCCAACGCTGCTTCTTGGGGGCACCCTCGTCAGCCTTGAAGCCGCGGTGGCTGGGGCTCTTGCTGCCCTGGTTGTTTGATCCGCCACGGTTGGGGCCGGTCTTGCCGGCGTACTTCGGATCGTAATTGTTCTTGCTCTGGGGCATAGGAATATTCCTGGGTTGTGTTCAGTACATGGCAGAACAACATCGCACATGCGACGTAACTGAGAACCCGGGCAGTCTATGGCCGGGGCCGTTCACATACAGTGATTTTTCACCAGCGGATTACTGGGAAACCGGCCCAACTTGACTTACAAACCCATCCACGCACAGCGCGGTGTCAAGAGCCGACCTGCCTACGCTACACGACAGGGCCGCAAATGTCACGCTATAGTGCGGGTTCGTTCTGCTCTACTCTGAACTATGCCCGTCACCATCTCCATCGAACCGCCTCGCCAGAGCGATGTGAGAGCGCTGCTGCGACTCAGCTCCGAGTTCACGCTCGCCCTCTATCCGGAAGAAAACAACTATCTACTGAGTCTCGAGCAGCTCGAACTTCCGGGTGTTCGGGTGTACGTCGCCCGCGCTGACACCGGCGACGCGATCGGCATTGCCGCGGTCGTGCCCCTTGACACTGACACGGTGGAGCTCAAGAGCATGTTCGTGCGCCCGTCCGCGCGTGGTCTAGGTCTGGCCCGCCAGCTGCTCAACCGCATCGAAACGGATGCCGCTGGCCGCGGCATCCGCCAACTGCGGCTGGAGACAGGGTCGCGACACGACGCCGCGCTGTCGTTCTATGCCCGTGTGGGTTACGAGCGCACGCCGGCATTTGGACCCTACGTGGGCGACGAGTTCAGCGTCTGCTTCGCAAAAAACCTGTAGGACCGCACCCGAAACGGGTGGCCGCTACGGTTCTTGCGCGCCGCCGCGCCGGAAACGGGTGGCCGCCACGGTAACCGGCGTAGCGGCCACCGATGTGGGGCGCGGCCACGCGTGGGGCGTGCCGACGGGCAGCGCAGCGACGCTCAGACAGCGCGGCCGCGGATGCGCCGGGACAGTTCGGCCGCGGTGCCGGCGAGCTGCGCGGCGAGCGCGGGCCAGGCATCCGCTGCCACATCGAGGCGCGCAAAGGTCACCGCAATCGCGGCCGCAGGCCAGCCCGCGTGGTCTCGCACCACCACGGCAACGGATGCGATGCCCGGCGTAATCTCACCGTCCTCCTCGGCGAAACCCCGCGTTCGCACCTGCTCCAGAAGCCGGCGCAGCTCCCCCGACGTGCGCGGACCCTGCCCGTGCCGGGTGGAGAAGGCCGCGGCGTTTGGAAATAGTGCCCGCAGCTGCGGAGCCGGGAGCGCCGCGAGCATGGCTCGACCGCTGGCGGTGAGGTGACTCGGCAGCCGCACCCCCACGTCGGACACGAGTGACGGGCGGCGCGGCGCGCGCTCCTCCACGAGGTAGATCACGTCGCGTCCGTGCAAAACCACGAGGTGAGCGCTCTCGCCGAGGCGGTCCACCAGCTGAGCAATCAGCGGCCGGCCCAGGTGCGACAAGGGTTGTTGCCGGGAGAAACCACTGCTGAGCTCGAACGCGGCCACCCCGAGTCCGTAGCGCCGTTCCTCGGGCAGATGCAGCACGAAACCGCGCTCGGCCAGCACGGCGAGCAGCTGGTACACCGTGGAGCGCGGCAGATCCAGCGCCGTGGCAATGGCGCTGGCCGCAACCGGCCCGCGCTGGGCGGCGAGGTGCGAGAGGATGCGCAGGGTGCTGTCGGCCGCCGGAACCTTCGGCGGTGCGGCCGAGCGGAGGCGTGCGGTGGCACTGGTCGAAGCCGTCGCCCCGGCGTTGCGCGCGTCCATGAGGCCCCTGCCCACAAGTGTCCGGTATCCCGGACTGTTCCGACAGTAGCACCAACTTTTGCCGCACAAAAGGGTGTGGAATCAAGAACATGAACCAGCCCCACGCCTCCGCTGCCCTGCTATCGTCCGCGCCCGCGGCATCCGTTCGCATCGGCGTCGGCGCGGTGTCGTTCGCCGACGTCGTGGCCGTGGCCCGGCACAACGCGCGGATCGATCTTGACCCGCGCGCGCTCGAGGGTGTGGCCGCCACTCGGCTGATCATCGACAATCTGGCGAGCGACGCGAATCCGCATTACGGCATCTCCACCGGCTTCGGCGCCCTCGCCACCACGTTCATCACCGCCGATCGCCGGGCACAGCTGCAGGCGAGCCTCGTGCGCTCGCACGCCGCCGGCAGCGGACCCGAGGTGGAGCGTGAGGTAGTGCGCGCCCTCATGCTGCTCCGCCTCTCCACCCTCATGACCGGGCGCACCGGCGTGAGGCCCGAAACCATCGCCGTGTACGCGGCCCTCCTCAATGCCGGCATCACCCCCGTGGTGCGGGAGTACGGCTCGCTCGGCTGTTCCGGGGACCTCGCTCCCCTCGCCCACTGCGCCCTCGTGGTGATGGGTGAGGGTGATGTGCGCGATGCCGCCGGCACCCCCATGAGCGCCGCCCGCGCCCTCACCGCAGCCGGCATCACCCCCGTGGTGTTGGCCGAAAAGGAGGGACTCGCCCTCATCAACGGCACCGACGGCATGCTGGGCATGCTCGTGCTCGCCCTCGACGACCTCGCCATGCTGATGCAGACCGCCGACATTGCCGCGGCCATGAGCATCGAGGCGCTTCTCGGAACGGATGCGACCTTCGCCGCCGACCTGCACGCCCTGCGGCCCCAGCTCGGTCAGGCCGTGAGCGCCACGAACCTGCGGCGTCTGCTCGCCGGGTCGCCGCTACTCGCCAGCCACGCCGGCCCCGAGGATCCCACGGTGCAGGACGCCTACTCCCTGCGCTGCGCACCCCAGGTGCACGGGGCCGCCCGTGATACCGCCGACCACGCGGCTCGAATTGCCGAGCGTGAGCTGGCGAGCGCCGTGGATAACCCGGTGGTCACCCTCGATGGCCGCATCGAGTCCAACGGAAACTTCCATGGCGCCCCCGTGGCCTACGTGCTCGATTTTTTGGCGATCGCCGCCGCCGATGTGGCGAGCATGAGCGAGCGCCGCACCGACCGGCACCTCGACGCCAGCCGTAACAAGGGCCTCCCGCCGTTTCTCGCACACGAGGTGGGCGTTGACTCCGGCCTGATGATTGCGCAGTACACCGCCGCCGGGATCGTCTCCGAGCTCAAGCGTCTCGCCGCGCCCGCATCGGTTGATTCCATCCCCTCCTCGGCCATGCAGGAGGACCACGTGTCGATGGGCTGGCACGCCGCCCGCAAACTGCGCCGCTCCCTCGACGGCCTCGGCCGCGTGCTCGCGATCGAGATCATGACCGCCGCCCGTTCGATCGACCTGCGAGCCCCGGTTTCGCCGGGGGCCGCAACGGATGCCGTACGCCGAGTCGTGCGCACCGTGGCCGCCGGTCCCGGCCACGATCGCTTTCTATCGCCCGAGATCGAGGGTGTCGTAGGCCTCGTGCAGAGCGGCGCGGTGCGCGATGCCGCCGCGCACATCACCGGCACTCTAGGCTAAGCGCGAAGCGTCAGACGACCTCGGGCAGAGCCACGGGCAGGAGCTGAGTGAAGAGCGCCGGACCAAACGATTCAGCGGCCAAACGGATGCGTCGCTCGCAGCTCTCGCTCAGCGGCGGAAGTTCGGCCAGTGGCCACCAGGCTGCCTCGAGGTTCTCCCCATCGGCCGGAGCCGGGTCACCGTTCAGCCAGTTGCAGGCGAAAACAAGATCAAGATACTGGGCCGCATCACCGTTGTCGTAGGTGATCGGCTCCAGCACGTGCGCCCAGACCAGGCGTACCGCCTTGACCACCACGTCGGCCTCTTCCCGCACCTCACGCACCGCGGCGTCGGCGGGTTCCTCACCGGGATCGATGATTCCTGTGACGGGCGACCACTCCAGAGTGTCGGCGCGACGCACCAGCAGCACCTCATCACCGCGGAGAACAACGGCCGTGATGCCGGTCAACCAGAGGGGTGCGTGGCCAATATGCTCGCGCAGCTCGAGCACGAAGTCGGGAGTAGTCATGCGTTGAGCCTAACCACCGCACCCGAGAGCTTCCCGGCGCGGCGTTCGGCCCGGCGCTCCCGCCCGCCCTCTACCACGAGGTAGAGCACCGGAAGCACCACGAGCGTGAGCACTGTGGAGGAGACCAGCCCGCCAATGACCACCAGGGCCAGAGGTTGCGAGATGAACCCGCCCGAGCCCGTGAGACCCAGCGCCATGGGCAGCAGGGCGAAGATCGTGGCGAGCGCGGTCATCAGAATGGGACGCAACCGGCGGGAGGCACCGTTCACGAGGGCATCCCGCACGTTCAGACCCCGGCGTCGGTACTGGTTCACGAGGTCGACCAGCACAATGGCGTTCGTCACCACGATTCCAATCAGCATGAGCACACCGATCAGCGACGGCACACCGAGCGGGATGCCCGTGATCACCTGCAACGCAATCGCCCCGGTAGCCGCGAAGGGAATCGATACGAGCAGCAGCAGAGGCTGCAGCAGGGATCGGAACGTAGCCACCATGACGATGTAGACGATGAGGATGGCCACCAGGAGGGCGATGCCGAGTTGGCGGAAGGCATCCGTTTGGTCGCTGGTGACACCACCGAGGGTTGCCGTGGCACCCGACGGAAGCGTGGTGTCGGTGAGCACGGTGGCCAGCTGGGCGTTGGCCGTCCCCAGGTCGTTGCTGTCGGGGGTGGCCGAGACCGTGGCGGTGCGCAGTCCCTTGGCCGTGGTGATGGCGGCGGGTCCATTCACCTGCTCCACGGCGGCGAGGGTATCGAGGGCCACGAGGCCGGTGGTGGTGGGAATCTCCAGCGCCGACAGCTCGGCCGTGGTTGCCGGGGAGGCGGCGGACTGCAGGTAGATGGAGAGGCTTGTCTGGTTGATGACGATGGTACCCACCACGCTCGGCTGCATGGCCTGCGAGACCAGTGTGCCGAGGGCGAATTCGCTGAGTCCGGCCTGTGCGGCCGCCGTGCGGTCGATGGTCACCGCAATGTAGGGGCGTGAGGCGGCGAGGGTATCCGAGCTCTGCGTAATAGAACTCTGCGTGGCTACCGCAGCGGCAATGGCCTGCGTGGCGGTCTGCAGGTCGGCATCCGTTGCGGCCGTCACGTTCACCTCAATATCGCTGGAGGACCCAAAGCCGCTTGCCGCGGCCACCGAAATGTCACCCACGTCGGTGAGTGCCCCCAGGGTCTCGCGGGTCGTGGCCTGCACCGCGTCGGCATCGGCGGAATCGGCCGTGGTCACGGAGTAGGTGACCACGTTCGATGACGGCGCGCCACCGGAGAACGCACTTTCTGCACCAAACCCACCGCCAATCGACACCTGCACAATGTCGACACCGTCGACGTCGCGGAGGGCCTGTTCAACACTCGTGGAAGCCTCATCCTGCGCGGCCAGGCTCGACCCCACCGGCAGGGTCTGGCTCACGCGGAAGGTGTCTTGCCCGGTTGACCCCAGGAAGTTCACCTTCATGAACGGCAGCAGCGCCACGGTTCCACCCAGCACGAGAACGGCGAGCAGCAGGGTGGCGACGGCGTGCCGCAGGGTCCAGCCCAGGACGGGCAGGTAGCCACGCTGGAGGCGGTTCGGATTCTCGAGTTCTTCCGGCGCTCCACCGAACTGTTCGTCAGCGGATGCCGCATGCCGGGTGTGCCGGGTGGCCGGCGGTGCGCTCGTGGGTGCAACGTCGCCGTCCCCCGCGTCACCGGGCCGTGGCCCCTCGAGGGTGGCCACCGCCGCGGGCGGGTTCTGCGCCGCGGTTTTTGCCGCCTCGGCTGCCACCGTGCCCGCGAGCACCGCACTCGCGGATACCGGAGCGGGGTCGATTGCCGCGACGACCTTCGGCACGGGCACGCGCAAAAACCAGTACGCGAGCACGGGAACAATGGTGAGGGCCACGAGCAGCGATGCCAGCAAAGCAATCGTCACCGTGAGGGCGAACGGGCGGAACAGCTCGCCCGTTGACCCGCCCACAAAGGCGATCGGCAAGAACACGGTCACGGTGGTGATCGTTGACGCCGTGATGGCACCGGCCACTTCCCGGACCGCGTAGACAATCGTCTCCGCCCGGTCGACGCCCGGCACCAGGTGCCGCTTAATGTTCTCAATCACCACGATCGAGTCATCGACGACACGACCGATGGCGATGGTGAGCGCCCCGAGAGTGATGATATTGAGCGAATACCCCACGGCTTGCAGCGCGATGAAGGTGATCAGCACACTTGTGGGAATGGAGATGGCCGTCACGAGGGTGGCGCGCACCGACAGCAGGAACACCAGGATGACCAGCACGGCGAAGAGCAACCCGAGCGTTCCCTCCTGGGTGAGAGCCTCGATGGACTCCTGAATGAACGGTGCCTGGTCAAAGACCACGGTTAAGGTGGCGCCGGGAACAGCGTCCTCCAGCGCGGGCAGGATGGCACGCACAGCCGTGGACACGTCAACGGTATTCGCCGCCGGCACCTTGGTGACGGAGATCGTGAGAGCCGGTTCACCGTTGACCCGGGAGATGCTCTGCACCGGATTCTCGGTGAGCGCCACACTGGCGACGTCGCCGATCGTCGGCGGGGCGGCATCCGCCTGGGCCTGGGCAGCCGCGGCGGCAGCAGCTGGATCGGTGGCGGCATCGGCCGTGGCGGCATCGGCCGTGGCGGCAGTCGCTGCACCGGCGCGACCGAGCAACGGCAACGCGGAGACGTCATTGACCGTAAGGAGCTTGGTTCCCGCCTGCACGCTCAGCGTGGTGTCGCCCTCGGTGAGAGCACCGGCCGGAATGAACGCGCCGTTTTGCTGCAGCGCGTCCCGGATGGCCTGAGTGGTGAGACCGCGCTCGGTGAGCGTGGTGGTGTCCGGAATGATGGTGACGCGTTGGCCCACGTCGCCCGCCAGCGCGGCCTCGCGCACGCCGGGCACATCGCGAATGTCGCCGAGCACGCTGCGCTTCAGCTCATCGGCGAGGGTTGCCGGGTCACCACCGGCCACGGCGAGGGAAATGATGGGGAAGTCGTCGATGCTTCCACTAATTACCTGCGGGTCAACACCCTCGGGGAGGACGGTCTTGATGCGCGCGATGGCCTGGGTGATCTTGGATTCGGCCTTCACGAGGTCGGTTCCGTACGTGAAGGTGGCACTCACGAGGGAGGAATTGGTGCTGCTCGTGGTGGAGGTGGATTCGAGGCCGACCAGACCCTGAATGGCCGTCTCGATCGGGGTCGAGAGGTCGTCGTTTACCACCTCGGGCGAGGCGCCGGGATAGCTCGTGGAAATGAGCAGTTGCGGCAACTGCAGGGACGGAATCAGCTCCTGCTTCAGACTGGTGAGGGCGAGGCCGCCGAAGACGGCCGCGACGATGGTGATGAGGGCGATGAGCGCCCTATTCCGCATGCTCAGAACCGCAAGAAAATACACTGACACAGTCTTACCCGCGGTCCCTGCGAAATCAAGGTGAGCCGACACCCTCCCCCCGACGGGGCCGCCTGGGGAACGGCGACTTGATAACCCACCGGTTATGCCATTGGATTGAGTTTCATGACCCGCCGCCTCACGCAACTGTTTATTGGCCTTTTCCTCTACGGAATAGGCATCGCGTTGATTGTGCGCGGCGCCATTGGCGTGGCCCCCTGGGACGTGCTCGCGCAGGGTATCGCTGCCCAGACGGGTCTCAGGTTCGGCCTCGTCACCATTCTGGTCAGTGCGGTGGTTCTGCTGCTGTGGATTCCCATTCGTCAGAAGCTCGGCATCGGCACGGTCTTGAACGCACTGCTCGTGGGTCCCTCCGCCGACGTGGGACTACTGGTTATTCCGGAGGGCCTCGACCTGTGGGTGCGCGTGCTGCTCTTTACGGCGGGGCTCGTGCTCATTGCCGTGGCCACCGGCCTGTACATTGGCGCGCACTTTGGCCCGGGCCCCCGCGACGGCCTGATGACCGGCCTCCACCAGCGCACCGGCTGGCGCATCTGGATCGTCCGCACCGGGCTCGAGGTGATCGTGCTGTCCATCGGTTGGGTGCTCGGCGGAAACGTGGGGGTGGGAACCGTGCTGTTCGCGGTGCTGATCGGACCGCTCTGCCATATCACGATCCCCTTCTTCGCGATCACGCGCCCCGCGCCGACGACGCCCGGCATCGACGAGCCGGCCGAACGCATCCGCTGAGGGTTAGATCGTTAGCGGCACCACGAGGCGATGGTGCCCTCGAGAATGTCGGTGAGGGCCACGACGGATGCCGCCTCGACCCATTCCGTGTCGGCATGTAGCCCGTCGCCGGTCGCGCCAAAGACCACACACGGAATTCCCGCCTCCAGCACGAGGCCGGCGTCGGTCCAAAACGGCTCACCGCGTGTGGCCGGTTCGTGCCCCAGTGTTCGAGCTGCACTGGCGGTGAGCTCCCGCACGATCGGCCAGTCCGCGAGCGCTTCAAAGGCCGCCCGCGCCACCACACACGTGAGGTCGAACTGAAAATCGGGCACCCGGTTTGCAAGGTCCACCAGCAGTGCCCGCAGCTCGGCCTCCACCTGGCTCGGCGACTCCCCCGGCAGCATGCGGCGCTCGAGGGTGAGGACGCAGCTCGCTGCCACCGTTGCGGCATCGTCGCCGCCGCTGATTTTCGACACCCGCACCGCGCCGTGGCCCAGCGTGGGGTGCGCGGGGCCGGATTCCAACCGGTCGCGCAGGGCATCGAGCGCCTGCAGCACGAGGCCGGCGTGCGCAATCGCATCTACCCCGAGGGCCGGCTGCGATCCGTGCGCCGCAAGGCCCGTGAGGGTGAGATCAAACCAGGCAAACCCGCGGTGGGCTGTCGTGAGCTCGAGGTTGCTCGGCTCCACGATAATGGCGGCATCCGCCCGGTAGGTGCGCAGCACCTCTTCGGTACCGAGGCTGCCGAACTCCTCGTCGGCCACGAGCGTCACCACAATGTCGCCCGACAGCGGCAGAGCGGATGCCCGGGCCGCCGCCACCAGAATGGCCGCCAGCCCGCTCTTGGTGTCGATTGCGCCGCGGCCGTAGATTCGGCCATCAACGAGGTCCCCGCTGAACGGGTCACCCTCGTAGGTAGCCACACCCACCGTGTCGAGATGGGCGTTGAGCATGAGAGAGCGACCGTCGCCGGTGCCACGTTTGATACCCACGACCGAGGGTCGACCGAGACGCGCTTCGAGTAGGCTCACCGCAAAACCCTGGCTGATCAGCCAGTCGGCGCACCACAGCGCGAGTTCCCCCTCGCCGGCCGCGCCGGGGACGAGATCCGAGTTAACGGAATCAATGCGCACGAGGTGCTGCAGCAGGGCACGGGGGTCAAGGTCACTCGGTGAAGTGGGCACCATTCCAACCTAACGCGCGCAGCGGGCATCCACTCCGCTGGTTAGGCTAGAGCATGGCTAGAACGTCGACCAACGCGGGCACCACGGTGAGTGCACAAACGCGACCGCGCGCGTCGTGGGGGCTGATTCCGGCGGCGCTGGTGAGCGCATCCGCTGTGCTGCTCTTCGGCCTCCGGATGCCGATACCCGGCTATCTCACACTGGCCGTGGCGCTCGCGCTGGCCTTCGTACTGAACCGTGCGCTCTTTCGTGACCTAGTGCTGATCGCCATCGGGCTCGGCATCGTGAGCACCATCTCGGTCGAGGCCAATATTGATTACCCCAATATGGCGCTGATGGGTGTGGTTTTGAGCCTCTCCGTGCTCGTGCCGTATCTGCTCTCGCGCTATGCGTACCGCGACCACGCCATTCGTTTTCCCATTCGCACGGGGCAACGCTGGTCCATGCTGGAACGGGCATATCTCCCGCTGGTGCTGCTTCTCGGCTACCTGATTCTGCCGTGGTACTTCATCGGCTCGGGTGCGTACCTCAACTGGCCCGCGGTGACCGCGCCCGACGAGATCGCCCGGCTGTTTGTGGGCGTGGGTTTCGTGGGTATCTGGGACGAACTCTTCTTCATTTGTACGATTTTTACCCTGCTCCGACGCCATTTTCCGGATTGGCAGGCCAACCTGCTGCAGGCCGTGATCTTCACGTCTTTTCTCTGGGAACTCGGCTACCAAAGCTGGGGTCCGTTGATGACGTTCCCATTCGCGCTCCTGCAGGGGTATACGTTCGCGCTCACGCGATCGCTCACCTACGTGGTTTGCGTGCATCTGCTCTTTGACGCCATGGTTTTTTTGGTGATTGTGCATGCCCACCACCCCGAGTGGCTCGCCATCTTCTGGTACTGACCAGAGTCGGCCGACGCGTGTGTTGTCTCAGCACAGTGTTTACAGCCTGTCTCACCACCTTGTTGACACTATGTCTCAGGACGTTGTTTACAGGATGTCTCACGACCTTGCATACACGTTGAGCGGTGGACGGGATCCTCACGTGGCCTCGGTTTTGATGGAGAGTGCCCAAATCTCTTCCACCTTCCGTCCGCCGCCAGATCATCGAATTTGATCCTCTTGCCGCCGATGGCCCCAGTATCTCCGAACTCTGCCAACGCCTGAATATCAGCCGGCCGTCGTTTTATAACATCCGGCGACGCTTCCTCCAGGAGGGAAATAAGGCGCTGAATCCGCACTCGTCGGCCCCGAAGAATCCCGTGCGGACGTTCGACAAGAAGACGACGGAAATTGTCCTGCGCATCCGTGCTCGGCTGAAAAAGGAGGGCTGGGATAACGGTCCCAAATCGATCTGGTTCACCGGTGTGGACACGAATGAATTCAGTCAACCGGTTCCGTCGGTGGCGACCATCGCCCGGATCCTGTCATCATCCGGCGTGACGAACTCCAACCCGCGTAAACGGCCACGGACGGCTTGGCTGCGCTTCGCGCGCTCGCCGGCGATGGAGATGTGGCAGCTGGATGCATTCGAGTATCGCCTGGCGACCAAGCTGGCCCCGAAAGTGACGGTCTACCAGCTGCTGGATGATTCCACCCGTTTCGACGTGGGCAGTATGTGCTTCGCCGAGCCCGAGAACGGCACCGACGCCATCATCACCCTGAGCGCCGCGATCGACGATCACGGCGTGCCCAAAGAGTTACTCAGCGACAACGGGACCGCTTTCAACCAGAGCCGGCGCGGCAACATCTCGGCGACGGAACGCTTCCTGGCCGACCGTGGGTGCTTGGGGATCAGCGGCCGGGGCGGCCACCCGCAGACGCAAGGGAAAAACGAACGCAGCCACCAAACGCTGCTGCGGTTCCTCGATGCCCGCGCCCCGGAGAGCCTCGAACAGCTCGCCACCCTCATCGTGGATTACCGCAACTATTACAACTACCGTCGCCGGCACCAAGCGTTGCCCGGCTCTATGACACCGGGCCAGGCCTGGGACGCGGCCGAACACCAGCCCTCGGACGGAACACCGATCAGTCATAAGGAACTTCAAGCGCGTGCCGACGCCTACCGGGACAAATCACTGGCCAAGCAGGCAGCTGAACCCGACAGTAACAGTGCCGAGGCTCTGCCCGCGGCCACACTCGCGCAGAGCGAACAGCTGGCGCCGCGCGGCGGCAGACTGCGTGACGGCTCCGACGAGGTCGTCATCACCCGCACCAACCCGCAGATCTACTTCCGGGGCCTGAGAATCAAGGTCCCGACCCATCTGGTGGGCAGCTACGAGGTTGTCAGCTCCGAGACTGAATACGCGATGTTCGACAGGAGCAGCGGCGACGAGAGCATCTATTTCCCGTTGCCGTTGCAGACCGCGTCCACGCGGGACCAGGTCGCGCTTTGGCAGGTGAGAGGAGCCAAAATACGTGACCCCAAACCAGCATGGCTGAGCAAGCATTTGTCGTATGAACTCGAGCACTTCCCCGAGGAATAGCCGCACCGCCCGGTCGCACCCGGCGGCTGCGCGGCCCGCCACCGGGTGTCATCAACGTCATGAGATCGGATGTAAACAACGTCGCGAGCACGAGTGTAAACAACGTCGTAAGACACGTTGTAAACAACCTCATGAGAGCATGAGTAAACAACCTGATGCGTGAACACAGAGTCGGCCGACGCGTTCAACTCTCGGGCGACGCCGACTGTTCGCGGATCTGCTCCGCCGTGGGGTGAAAAATCTGGGTGCGCTCCCCCGAGCGATCAACCTCGTGGAGCGACATGAGCGCGCCGCAAATGGGGCAGACCGCGCGTGCCTTCTGCTCCTCCACGTCGGCCGCCACGATCACGGGATAGGGGCCGAGAGGAGGCGGACCGATCAGAGGAAGAAGCTTGCGGTTGATCCACGAGGTCCAGCCCCCGCGCCGCGAATTCTTTGGCACCATGGGGTCTAATTTACCGTCCTCAGCTGTGCCTCGAATGCGAAGGACGGAGGCTCCATTTGACACGGCCCACGATAGGTGTAGTGTCATCCCTCGTGACACCAGAGGCAAACGCCCCCGTACCGGAAAACCGATCCGCCAAGCGGTGGATCATTGGCGATCCGCTCCCCACCGAGCACTTGGAAGGGCAGCTGCTTCCCAAGCACCTGGCCTTGCCGATCTTTGCCAGCGACCCGCTCTCGAGCGTGGCGTATGCGCCGCAAGAGCTCCTGATGATTCTGACCCTGGGTGGCCTCGCTTTTCTGAGCTTTGCCCCCTGGGTGGCAGCGGTGGTTGTTGTTCTTCTCGTGGTCGTTGTCGCGTCGTACCGCCAGCTGATCAAGGCCTATCCCTCCGGCGGTGGCGACTACGAAGTAGCCCACCGTAACCTGGGCGAAAAGGCCGGCCTGATCGTGGCATCCGCTCTTCTCGTGGACTACGTGATGACCGTGGTGGTGTCGGTGGCCAGCGGGGTAGACAACATCATCTCTGCCATTCCCGCGCTGGACCCGTTCCGCGTGGAAATGGCCGTCCTCTTCATCATTCTGCTTGCCGCCGTCAACCTGCGGGGGGTGCGCGAGTCGAGCAAGGCCTTTGCATTCCCCACTTACCTGTTCGTCGCCAGCGTGCTGTTCATGATCATTGTGGGCCTCGTGCGCACGGCGCTCGGCGACACCCCCGTGGCCGAGTCCGCCGGGTTCAACGTGGAGGGCCAAAACCTCGCCCAGGCCGCGTTCATTCTGCTTCTGCTGCGCTCGTTTGCCAGCGGATGCAGCGCCCTCACCGGTGTGGAAGCCATCGCCAACGGCGTTCCCGCCTTCAAACGCCCCAAGGTGAAGAACGCACAGATCACCCTCACCCTGATGGGCGGCATCGCCATTGTGCTCTTCGTGGGCCTCACCGCTCTGGCACTCGCCTCGAAGGTGCACTACGCGGAGGACCCCTGCGATCTGATCGGCTGGGCAGAGTGTGCCACCGCTCCACAGCGCAGCCTGATCGCGCAGGTGGCGGCGGCCACCTTCGGCAACTACTCGATCATGTTCTATGTGCTGCAGGCAGCGACGGCCGCAGTGTTGCTGCTCGCGGCCAACACGGCGTTCAACGGTTTCCCGCTGCTCGGCTCCGTTCTGGCCCGCGACTCCTACGCGCCCAAGTCCCTCAGCACCCGCGGCGACCGTCTCATCTACTCCAACGGCGTTGTCGTGCTGGCGCTGGCCGCCTGCGTGATCATGATCGTGTACCGCGCCAACCTCACCCTGCTGATTCAGCTCTACATCATCGGTGTGTTCGTGTCCTTCACCCTCGGCCAGACCGGCATGGTGAAGCACTGGCTCAACCTGCTCAAGACCAATCCGCCGCACCGCGCGTCCATCATCGGGAGCCTGATGATCAACGGCTTCGGTGCGGCGCTCACCGGCGTGGTGCTGATTGTTGTGACCGTCACCAAGTTCACGCACGGCGCCTGGCTTGTCTTCGTGCTCATGCCGGTGCTGTTCGCCCTCATGATGGGCGTCAACCGCTACTACCGTGACGTGGCGAAAGAGATCGAGGTTGACCCCCTCACCACCTTCGGGTCCAGCGGCGACCACGCCATTGTGCTCGTGGGCAAGATGCAGAAGCCCGTGCTCAAGGCCCTCGACTACGCCATCGCGGCCCGCCATGAAACCCTCGAGGCCGTGCACGTCTCCATTGACGATGCCGAGACGAAGATTCTCAAGCGCGCCTGGGTGAAACAGAACATTCAGGTGCCGCTGCGCATCGTGGCGTCACCGTACCGCGACATCAGCTGGCCGCTGATCAGCTACATCCGCGGCCGCCGCGAGGATCACGGCTCCGAGGTCGTCACCGTGTACACACCCATCTACATCGTGGGTCACTGGTGGGAAGGCCTGCTGCACAACCACAAGGCCCGCCGCCTGCGCCAGAAGCTCATGCTGGTGCACGGCGTCACGATCGCCCTCGTGCCGTGGCTGCTCGACTCGTCCGCGCTCATCTACGGTCGCCGGTCTCGGCCCATTCCCGGCCAGGATCGTCGCGGTGAGCCCGTGCGTCCTACACCGGTACCCCGCAAACCCTTGACGCCAGCCGGGGGTGACCGGTCAACGCGGTCAACACCACTCGCGCCCGGGGTGTCCACGGTCTCGCGTCCGTCGGCGTCACGGCGCCGCAAGCGCAAATAGCGCCGCCCGGTCGCCCCACCGGCGGCGGAACCGGGTCAGGGCTGTGCAGCGAGCTGAGCCACGACTTGTCGGGCGATGAGCCGACCGGCACGGTTGGCGCCGATCGTGCTGGCCTGGGGTCCATACCCGGCAAAGAATATCCGGGGATCGGCAACGGATGCCCCGGCAGCGACCGCGTACCCACCCGCCTTGGCGCGCAGCTTCAGGGGTGCCAGGTGTCGAAGCTCCGGCCGAAAACCCGAGGCCCAGATGATGGCATCCGCCGGGCTGAAGCTGCCGTCCGGCCACCGCACCCCGGTGGGCTCAATGCTCGTGAACATGGCCCGCGGCACGAGCAGGCCGCGGTCACGGGCGGAGCGCAGGCGCGCGGTGAGTGGCACACCGGTTCCGCTCACGATGCTGGGCAGGGCTTGTCCGGCGCGGGCAGCGGTGTCCTGCATGGCTACCGCAGCAACGGCTTCCTCCAGGTCAAGGTGCTCCGAGTCCACCCAGCCGATCGGTCGCCGGGTTGCCCAGCTGAGCGTGTCGGCTGCGCCTTCCAGTTCAAGCATGAAGCCGATGGCCGACGTGCCGCCGCCCACGACCACCACGTTCAAACCGGCAAAGTCCTCTGCCGAGGTGTAGCCGCTGGTGTGAATCTGGCGGCCGAGAAACGTCTCGGCGCCCGAGGCGTGCGGAATGAACGGTGCGCCCCAGGTGCCCGTCGCGTTCACCAGCACCCGCGTGGCGGTCGTGCGCTCCCCGAACACGGGCGACGACGTGGCCACGATCAGATCCCCCGCGCACTCCGTGACGCCGGTGACAGTGACGGGACGCACGACCGCCAGAGCGAAGTGCTCTTCATACGCGGCGTAGTACTCCGACACCACGTCCCGCGCCGGCCGCTGCCGGTCTGCGGTATCAAAGCGAAGACCCAAATCACTCAAGAATGGAAGATCATTGACGCGGTGAGCATCGCCGAGCCGCAGGGATTCCCACCGGTGTTGCCATGCTCCACCCGCATGAGGTGAGCGATCAAAGAGGACAAAATCCCGACCAGCGGCTAAATTGAGGGTTTGCAGGTAATAGGCCACCGAGAGGCCGGCCTGACCGGCACCAATGATGACGACAGACACGCTTGAGTCACTAACCGTCACAACTCAGTGTCGCATGTGCACCTGTGCCCCGCGTCAGCGACTAACACCACGCGTCATGCTAAACTGGCGTTTAGATTTTTTACACATTTTGTTCGGCAACTCCCGAGTGACTCCGGCTCACTCGGCCTGGCATCGTAAGGGGGTCACGCATGGGGCGCGGCCGTCAAAAAGCAAAGCACACCAAGGTCGCTCGGGAGCTGAAGTATTTCAGTCCCGATACGAACTACAACGCGCTCGAACGCGAGCTCACCGGGCATCCGTCCGACCCGCGTCTCGACGAGGATCTGGCCAAATGGCCGGAGTATGAAAAGGACAAAGCCGATAAGGCTGCGGCCGTTGCGTCCGACGACGATGAGGACGACGACCAGTACGTCGATCACTACGCGACCGAAGACGAGCAGCGAAGCGCCTGAGTTCGCGGCACCGTCACCGGTGAACCTCGAGACCACAACTCTCGGCACGCATGCGTGCCGAGAGTCTTTCGTGTACCCACCAGGCTCTGACCCTGCGCCGCGCGCGCCGCGGGCGGAGTCAGATCGACAGCCCGCGGCATCCGCTCGGCAACTCAGCGGTTCAGCAGTACGGCGTCAGTTCGCGTAGGACCCGACGAGTCGCACCGCGCCACCGTTGACGCCCTTGGCGCCCTGCTCAAAGCCGGTGATGTCTCGCGGCGCGAGGGACACGCGCCCGGTGACCCAGGCTGCAATTCCGCTGGCCTTCAGGCTCGCGATCACCGAGGACGCGGAACCCGCATCGACGACCGCGAACATGCCGATGCCCAGGTTCCACGTGCCCTCCGAGCTTTCGAGGGAGGATCCGGCCATGTCGCTCAGCACGCGGAACACCGGTGCCGGTGACCAGGTGGAGCGGTCGACCTCGACCCAGGATCCCACGGGCAGCACGCGGGCCAGGTTGGCGGCAATCCCGCCGCCGGTCACGTGACTGAGGGAGTGCACCACGCCGGAGAGTGCCGGGTCGCCGAGCACATCGAGCAGGGGGCCGGTGTACAGGCGAGTGGGCTCGAGGAGCACCTCACCCACGACACCACCCAACTCTGCCGACGTGTCGGTGTAGCCGATGCCGCGCTGAGAAAGAATGTGGCGCACGAGCGAGTAGCCGTTGGAGTGCAATCCCGAGGAGGCCAGGGCGATGACGACGTCACCGGAAACCACCTTGTCGGCGCCCAGCACCTGGTCTGCCTCCACCACACCCGTGGCCGCGCCGGCCACGTCGTAGTCGTCCACACCGAGCAACCCCGGGTGTTCGGCGGTTTCCCCGCCCACCAGGGCGGTACCGGTCTCGGCGCAGGCGCGGGCAATGCCGGCCACGATCGAGGCGATGCGCTCGGGAACGACCTTGCCGCAGGCGATGTAGTCGGTCATGAACAGCGGCCGCGCGCCGACAACGATGATGTCATCGACGACCATTCCCACGAGGTCCTGGCCGATGGTGTCGTGCTTATCGATGGCCTGCGCGATGGCGACCTTCGTGCCCACGCCGTCTGTGGACGTGGCGAGCAGGGGCTGGCGAAACTTGGTGAGGAACGACACGTCGTAGAGTCCCGCGAACCCGCCGACACCACCCCAGACCTCGGGACCGTGGGTTTTGGACACGGCGGACTTCATCAGCTCAACGGCGAGGTCACCCGCCGCAGTGTCGACTCCGGCTGCTGCATAGGACGCATTCGTCATTCTTGTCTTCCTGGATCGCCGAAAGGAACCTGCCCGAGCGCCGCGAGGGCGTTTTCCCGCGTGGTGGTGGGCGCAAGCACCGCCTCCAACTCGGAGTCGGGGCCGGGGTCGCAGCCGTTGCTTGCGGGCTGTCGTTCCAGCAGGTTCTTGCCGAGGTGCTGTGATTCGGGCAGTGCAATGGGGTAAATTCCGGTGAAGCACGCCGTGCAGAGTCGCTCGCGCGGCTGCTCGGTGGCCTCAATCATGCCGTCCTCGGAGAGGTAACCGAGCGAGTCGGCGCCGATCGACTGGCGCACCTCGTCGATCTCAAGGCCCGTTGCCACCAGTTCGGCCCGCGACGCAAAGTCGATGCCGTAGAAACACGGCCACGTGATGGGCGGACTTGAGATGCGTACGTGCACCTCCGCGGCGCCGGCCTCCCGCAGCATGCTCACGAGGGCACGCTGCGTGTTGCCGCGCACGATCGAGTCATCGACCACGATCAGGCGTTTGCCCTTGATCACATTCTTCAGCGGGTTGAGCTTCAAGCGGATGCCGCGCTGCCGGATGGTCTGCGACGGTGCAATAAAGGTGCGCCCCACGTAGGAGTTCTTCACGAGGCCCTGACCGAATGGAATACCGGAGGCCTGGGCGTACCCGATGGCGGCCGGCGTACCGGATTCGGGCGTGGGAATCACGAGATCGGCCTCGATTGGGTGCTCCGCGGCAAGGCGGCGACCCATTTCAACCCGGGCCTCGTGCACGCCGCGACCCGCGATCGTGGTGTCGGGTCGGGCCAGGTACACGTACTCAAACACGCAGCCCTTGGGGTCTGCCTTCGCAAAACGCTGGGTGCGCAGCCCGTTCTCGTCGATGGTGATGAGTTCACCCGGCTCGACCTCACGCACGAAGCTCGCGCCCACGATGTCGAGGGCGGCGGTCTCCGACGCGACAACCCAGCCGCGTTCGAGACGACCCAGCACGAGTGGCCGCACACCCTGCGGGTCGCGAGCCGCATAGAGGGTGGTTTCGTCCATGAACACGAGGCAGTAGGCACCGCGCAGACGCGGCAGCACTTCCAAAGCGGTGGTCTCCAGCGTGTGGTCGAGGTCACCGGTGAGGAGGGCCGTGATGACCGCCGTGTCGGTGGTGTTGCCACGGGCCAGTTCACCATCGACCATCGGGTAGCGTTCGCGCACCAGCTCGAGAAGTTCAGCGGTGTTGGTGAGGTTTCCGTTGTGACCGAGGGCCACCGTTCCGGCAGCCGTGCGGCCGAGGGTGGGCTGCGCATTCTGCCAGCTCGACGAACCCGTGGTGGAGTACCGGGTGTGTCCCACGGCAATATGCCCGAGGAGCGTGCTGAGCGAAGCCTCGTTGAAGACCTGGGAGACGAGTCCCATGTCCTTGTAGATCAGAATCTTGTCGCCGTCGCTCGTAGCGATCCCAGCCGATTCTTGGCCACGGTGCTGCAGGGCGTAGAGCCCGAAGTAGCTGAGCTTGGCTACCTCTTCACCGGGAGCCCACACGCCAAACACACCACAGGCATCCTGTGGCCCCTTCTCATTGGGAAGAAGGTCATGATTTAGCAGTCCATCGCCACCGGCCAAGGTACAGCCCCTTTACTCTGATTTCTCAATGAATGTTTGGGTGTCGGTTGACTCAGGCGGCGCCGGGGCGCGAACATCATCTGTTCCGAGTCTATCCGCGACCACCGTGTAGGCACGGCGACCGATGATGCGGTCAAGAATGAGGGCCAGAATGCAGCCGAGAAGCACGCCGCCGGCGAGGCAGACGAGCAGAAGAAAACCGAAGACCTGCACCTTGGTGAATTCCGGGTTTTCCGGAAAGGTCGTCGTGAGCACGAGCGCCACCAGCACACCGAGGCCAGCGCCCAGAACCATGAAGTTCGTGTAGCGGGGTGATCGGTGTACCGACAGGGTGTCCTCACCGATGAGGGACTCGGCAGGTTCGGTACTGTCGGCGGTCGAGGGCGTGGGCTGCTGTTCGGGCTGTTCGTAAGAACTCACTGCCTCATTCTGCCATGCAAGACTGAGGCAGTGAACAGAATTGCAGTACTGGGTAGTGCCAATATGGATCTGGTCGTGCGTCAGACCCGACTCCCCCAACCCGGAGAGACCATTTTTGGTACCGGTTTCCACACCGTGCCGGGCGGTAAGGGTCTCAATCAGGCGGTCGCGGCAGCCCGGTTGGACGGCGAGGTCGACTTTCTGGGGGCCGTGGGAGCGGATGCCTATGGCGCGCAACTGCGTGACGTTCTCGCTACCGAAGGCATCCGTTCTGAGGGTGTAGCGGTGTCGACCGAACCGACCGGAACCGCGCACATTTCGGTGGTGGACTCCGGGGAGAACTCGATTGTGGTGGTGTCCGGCGCGAACGCGACCGTCACCGACCTGTCGGCGGCGCAGCGGGCCACGATTGCCGGGGCCGCGTTTCTCGTGATGCAGTGCGAGCTGCCGGTGGCCGTGCTCGTGCAGGCCATTGCCGTGGCCCGGGAGGCCGGCGTCTTCACCGTGCTCACGCCGGCACCGGTTATGCCGCTGCCGGAGGGTTTTCTCGCGTCGGTTGATCTGGTGGTGCCCAACCAGATTGAGGCCGAGCAGCTCACCGGCGAATCCGATCCGGTGCGGGCGGCCGAAAGCCTGAGTGCGGGCGCAACCTGGGCGATTGTGACCCTCGGCGCGGAGGGATCGGTGATCGCCTACAACGGCGAGGTTCTCGGGCTGGCACCCGCTCGTCCGGTGCAGGCCGTGGACACGACCGCTGCCGGCGACACGTTCGTGGGCGCCCTCGTGGCGCGGCTGGCGCTCTCGACCGGCGCGGTGACCGAGGAGACCATGGTCGACGCGCTCCGCTGGGCCACGGTGGCCTCGTCAATTTCGGTCACCCGTGTGGGCGCCACCACCTCGATGCCCACACTCACCGAGGTCGCCGCAATTCTCGCCTAACAGCCGGGCGGCGCCGGCGCGTGAAGGTCAGAGTGGAAGAACCGGAACGTGGCCGGCGAGGTCGGCCCGGGCGCCCGAGGCGTGAATCAGACCGGATGCGACGCCGTCGGTCCACGTGAGGCCGCCGGTGGCGAGGGCAAGCCAGGTGGCGACATCCGTTTCAATCACATTGGGCGGAGTGCCGCGGGTATGACGGGGTCCGGCCACGCACTGCACGGCGCCAAATGGCGGCACGCGCACCTCGAGGGTGTTGCCCTCGGCCTGCTCCGCGAGCAGCTGCAGGGTGTAGCGCACCGCCTGAGCACGGATGTCCCGGCTCGCGCCGGCTCCCTCGGCCAGCGCCGCGCGCACCGCTACCCTGCCAGCGCCATCATCTATTCGTGCTCGTGCCATGTCTCTAGTCTGCGCGATCGGCGCGCTCGTGGGCGCCGCCGGGCGGCACCGGTTTAGTCGCGCAGGGTGCGCAACAGTTTGGCGCTGGATGTCATTGCGCCACCGAGCACCGCCGGGATGCCGCCGCCGGGATGCACCGAGGCGCCCACCCGCCAGAGCCAGCGGCGTCGAACATCCCGGTAGGCGGGCGTGTGAAACGGGCCGCTCTGCCAGAGCGGTTTGGTCGCGCCGTACAGCGCCCCGCCCGTTGCGCCCCAGCCGGAGAAATACTCGGGATCAAGAATCTGGTGCTCACCGAGCAGGTCGGTGAGCGGACGATCGAGTCCCATGACCGTGCTGATTCGCTCCACCTCGCGGCTTACGAAGGTGTCGTCGAGCCCATAGCGACGACCGTCGGCGGGTGCGGTCAGCAGTACCGCCACGGTGGCCTTCTCATTGGGGTAGATTTCGCCCGGACGGTAGTAATTGACGAAGGCCATCGTCTGGTCGGGCACGACCCGCGCGGCGAGGCTGCGATGAAGCGAGGCGGGGTGGTCGGGCATCACCACGGAGTGCGTGGCCGTGTTGCTGGGCAAAAGCTCGTTGAGCACACCGTAAATTGCAACGCCCGAGCAGGTCAGACCGCGGGACCGCACGGGGCCGCCGTGCAGCAGCCCGGCGAGCACGCCCGGATCGAGGGCGCTCACCACCAGGTCGGCCGGGTACTCGGCCGTGGCCGTGCGCACGCGCGAGCGCTCCACCGAGATCACGCTCTCGCCGGTGTGCACGGTCGCTCCGGCGTGGAGGGCAAGCCGATGCAGGGCGAGCGGCAGTTCATTGACCCCGCCCTCGGGCACCCAGACACCGTCCCGGGCCATCACTGCCGGCATGCTCGCATAGAGCGAGAGGCTCTTCGTGGGGGGCACCCCGGCATTCAGTGTGTGGATCGCGATCACCTCACGCAATCCCTCGGGCATCCAGGTGAGGCCATCGAGGAAGCGCTTGGTCGTGAGCCGGGTTCCATACAGGCGAGCGAGGGCACCCACCGCGGGCAGTGCCTTCGGGTCGAGCGGATCCGAGGTGAGTAGCGCGGTGATCTGCGGACCGAGGCCGCCGTGCTCACGATCGAAGCGTTCCCACGCCGCCCGCCACGGGTGTCCCTCCTCGACCGGAAGCGTGACGGTCTGCCCAGCGTAGAAGTAGCGCCCCACTTCGGGGAGACGTCGCAGCTGAAGCTGTCCAACCGAAGAGGCGCTGTCGGCAGCGCCCGCACCACCGAGGGCGTCGTAGCGGCGCATCAGCTCATCCCACACCGCCGGAAACGTCACGAGCGAGGGACCGGTATCGATTCGCTGGCCATCGATGGTGAGCCGACGGCTCTTCCCGCCCACCCACTCGTTTGCTTCCAGCACCGTGACGGTGTGCCCAGCCCGAGCGAGCAGTGCCGCAGCCGTAAGACCGCCAATCCCGGCTCCGAGCACAACAATTCGACGAGGTGATTTCGTGGTCATGACAAGACTCCCAGCATTAAGGCAGCGACGATCTGCACGCCCGCAACCGAACCGGCCACGTACGGGAATGCAATCGAATAGCGGTAGAGACGACGGGCACCGTTCGGTGTCGGATCCCGCAGGAGGCGCAGCACAAGCCAGCCGGCAATGAGTAGATTCACCGAGGCGACCGGAATACTGACAAAGGCAAAGCACACGGTTGACGCCAGCCACCACGCGGCGCTCCACAGCGCGGTGCCGCGCGGCCCCAGCCGCACCGCCGTGGTGACGATTCCCGCGGTGCGGTCCTCGTCAATGTCCTGCACGGCATCGAAGGCGTGCTTGGCCACGCTCCAGGCCATCAGCCCAATGGCTGCGCCCCAGACCGGGGATTCCCCGAAGGCAAGTGGCACGAACACCAGCGGAAACGCGTAGGCCGCATTGCTCAACGCGTCGAGAAAGGCTCTCGCCTTGAAACGCAGCGGCGGTGCCGAGTACTGCACGAAGATCACCAGATACGCCAGGATCCACACCAGTGCGCCGAGCGGCAGGACGAAGAGAAAGTACAGCACGAACGGCAGGTTGGTCAGGAGAACCGCAACAAGAATTCGGCGGAACTCGGAGGCGGCAATACGTGCACCCTCGAGTCCGCCCTTCCTCGAATTGAGGGCATCCGTCTCCTGGTCGAAGATGTCGTTGACGCCGTAAATCAGCAGGTTGAACGGAAGCGTGGCCCAGAGCAGCAGCGGGAGGGCGTCCCATCGCCACAGGTCGCCGGTGAGCCACAGGGCGATTACGGTCGTGCCGATCGTATTGACCCATAAAACGGGTCGCGAGATCTGAATCAGTCGAAGAAGCACTCTTCCACAGTAGTAGTTGTGCACGACGTACCGTCCCTCTGCTGTGGACGACGAGTTCCCTGTCAGAGATCAGCAAAAAGGCTTAGCCTCAAGATATTCACCCTGACCGATCGATGGAGATTCCGAATGTCTTTTTCCCCCGACACCAGCGACACCAGCGAGACCGACGAGAACTCGTTCGAAGGCCCGGATGTGGAGATGCCGCTTCATCCCGGTAAGCCGGGTGACCGCGGTACGGAGGAGACCATTACACACTTCCCCGGTGGAGTGGACCCGGACCACCCCGATGCGGTCTCCCCCACTGCGGCTACGGACTGACCCACCGCCCCACGCAGAATGACAGGTGGGGGTGGCCGAAGGCATCCGGTAGCCTGAAGCTGTGAAAATTCTGGTTCTCGGATCCGGTGCCCGCGAGCACGCCATCATCACCGCGCTGCTTCGGGAGGAGCCGGGTCATGTGATTGAGGCGGCCCCGGGCAATGCCGGCATCGCCGCCGATGTGCCCGTCGTCGCGCTCGACCCCAACGACCCGGTGGCCGTGGCCGACTACGCGTTGCTGCACAGCGTGGAACTCGTGGTGATCGGGCCCGAGGCACCGCTCGTGGCGGGTGTCGCCGATGCGCTGCGCACCCGCGGAATCGCCGTGTTCGGTCCCAACCGCGCCGCCGCCGCCCTTGAGGGCAGCAAGACCTTCGCCAAGCGCATCATGGACGATGCCGGCGTGCCCACCGGGCGTGCCGTGCGCGCCGGAACCCTCATCGAGGTGCAAGCCGCCCTCAGTGAGTTCGGCGCCCCGTATGTGGTGAAGGCCGATGGCCTGGCCGCCGGCAAGGGCGTGCTCGTGACCGAGGATCTCGCCGCAGCGCTCGCGCACGCCACCTTCTGGCTTGAGCACGGCAGCATCCTGGTTGAGGAGTTTCTTGACGGCCAGGAGATCTCACTGTTCCTGCTGAGTGACGGCCACAATGTGCTGCCGCTCTCCCCCGCCCAGGACTACAAGCGCCTCGGCGACAACGACGAGGGCCCGAACACCGGCGGCATGGGCGCCTACTCGCCGCTGCCGTGGCTCGATGCCGAATTCGGGAGCGAGCGCCTGTTTGTTCAGGAGATCATCGACACCGTGGCACTGCCCACCGTGCGCCAGCTCGAGCAACAGGACACCCCGTTCATCGGACTCCTCTACTGCGGACTCATTCTCACGAAGCACGGCATTCGTGTGATCGAATTCAACGCACGGTTCGGCGACCCGGAGACCCAGGTGGTGCTGCCGCGCCTGGTCACGCCGCTCTCCGAGCTGCTGTTTGCCGCGTCGACCGGCGCGCTGGATGGCCGGGACTGGCCCGAGTTCTCGACCGATGTGGCCGTGACCGTGGTGCTCGCGAGCGAGAACTACCCGGAGACCCCGCTCATTGGCCGCCCGATCACCGGGCTCGATGCCGCGCTCGTGGTGCCCGGCGTCACCGTGGCGCACGCCGCGACCGCTGCCGAGGGCGACTCACTCGTGTCCACCGGTGGTCGCGTGCTGAGTGTCGTTGCCGTGGGGGCGTCGTTCGGCGAGGCGCGCTCCCGCGCGTACGACGCGCTCGCGCAGGTGTCCCTCTCGGGCGCCCAGTTCCGCACGGACATCGCGGCTCGCGTCGCCTGACCTGCCGCCGTCGTCGCTAGTTCAGGAGATCCGCCGCGCGGCACCACACCAGCCCGCAGAAACACGCGGACGAGCCGCTGCCCGCGGCCAGATCTCCTGAACTAGCAACCACGCACGGCGGAAACCCCAGCAACAAGCCCCGCGCCGGCACCCAGCCACCGCCCGCGCGCCCCGACCGGCGGCATGCACCTACCCGGCTTCAGTGTCGCTAGTTCAGGAGATCGGGCGCGCGGCACCACACCAGCCCGCGCAAACACGCGGCCGAGCCGCTGCCCGCGGCCAGATCTCCTGAACTAGCAACCGTGCACGGGGCAGGCGGCGTGAACGAGGTCAGGTGAGGCGACCCATGGCACGGTACTTGGCCACACGCAGCGGCAACAGCTGGGCGACGGGAGTGGTCGAGAGCATGGACAGCTCGTATTCGATGGCCGATGCCATGCGCTGACAGAATGCCTTGCCCTCGAGGGTGGCATCGGGACGTTCGTCCACAATGTGATCGACAATTCCGTTGCGATACAGTGACGCCACGTTCACGCCCTGCGCCTCCGACATGGCCGGCGCAAAGTCCGTGCTGCGATGCACAATGGCACTGGCCCCCTCTGGTGGCAGCGGCGACAGCCAGGCGTGCTGCGCGGCAATCGTGCGGTCGGCTGGCAGCAGGGCCAGCGCCCCGCCGCCCGCACCCTGCCCGAGCAGCACGGACACGGTCGGCGACCGCAGCCCAACAAGTTCGAGCAGAGACCGAGCGATTTCACCGGCCATGCCCCCCTCCTCGGCCTCCTTCGACAGCGCGGCGCCGGCGGTGTCAATCACGGTCAGCAGCGGCAGGCCCAGTTCTTCGGCCAGGCGCATGCCGCGGCGGGCTTCGCGCAACGATGCGGGGCCCATCTTCGTGTCCTGCGACGGTCGCGGCCGCCGGTGCCCGAGCACAATGCACCCCTGCTCCCCAAACCGGGCGAGCGCGAGCATGAGCGCCGGGTCGTTTTCGCCCTCGCCGGTCCCGTTGAGCGGCAGCACATCATGGGCGCCCCACGCCAACAGCTGACGCAGGTCCGGTCGCCGGGGATTACGCGAAATTTGAATGGATGCCCACGCATCGCCGGCCACGGGCCGCACCTCAAGCGAGTCCGGCGCCGTCACCGGTCCGAGCGGCTTGGACTGCAGAACGGTCAGCACGCGATCGAGAATCTCCGGCAGCTGCTCGGGCGGCACCACCGCATCGATGATGCCCTTATCAAAAAGATTCTCGGAAACCTGCACGCCGGTGGGAAACGGCTTGCCGTAGAGCGCCTCATAAACCCGCGGGCCGAGAAACCCGAGCAGAGCGCCCGGTTCGGCCACGGTGATGTGGCCGAGTGAGCCCCACGAAGCCATAACCCCACCGGTGGTGGGATGGCGCAGGTACACCAGATACGGCAGCCCGGCCTGACGGTGAGCGTGCACGGCAGCAGTGATCTTCACCATGGACAGGAACGCCAGCGTTCCCTCCTGCATGCGCGTGCCGCCCGAGGCGGGCCCGGCCAAGAGCGGCAGGCCGGCCTGCGTGGCCCGCTCGATGGCATCCACGATGCGGTCTGCCGCCGAGAGCCCAATGGAACCGGCCAGGAACGAGAACTCACTGACCACCACGGCCACCCGGCGGCCGCGAATGAGACCCTCGCCGGTGAGCACAGCTTCATCGATGCCGGTCTTCTCCCGCGCCCGCTGCAGGTCGCTCGCATAGGACTCGTTCGGGTCGGGGTCAACCACGGGGTGGTCCCAGCTCGCGAAGGTGCCCTCATCGAGCACCACGCCAATGAGTTCGGTGGCGGTCAGGTGGGTCGTCTTTGCTGCGGTTGCACTGGTCATGTCAGACACCTTCCGGGGAGTTGCCGAGCCAGGCTCGAATGTGGTCGCCGTGCTGGTTAAGAACCGGCGGAGCGGTGTGCTGGGTGTTCGTTGTCTCGAACTCGTCGGCGGGTCCGAAGAATCGCAGGGGCGGGCCCGGAAGGTTGATCGGTCCAAGCACGTCGTGGTCGACCTCGATCAGCAAACCCTGCGACAACACCTGGTCCCATTTGTAGACCTCGTCGAGGGATCGCACCTTGCCGGCCGGGAGGCCCGCGGTATCCAATTTTGCGAGCAGGTCGGCGGCGTCAAAGTGAGCGAAGACATCCGTTATCTCACGCTTGAGGTCGTCCCGATTGCGCACCCGCTGGGCGTTGCTGGCATACTCCGGCCGGTCCGGGTCGAGCCCAAACTCGCGGGCAAAGGTGGCCCACAGCTTTTCGCTGCCGATGCTGATCTGCACGCTGCCCTTGCGGCACGCGAACAGTCCGTAGGGGGCAATAGACGGATGATGGTTGCCCTGTGCCTCAGGCACCTCACCCGCCACGGTTGCCCGGGTTCCCTGAAACGCGTGCACGCCCACGAGCGACGCGAGCAGTGAGGTGCGCACCACTTGCCCCACTCCCGTGCGTTCCCGCTCGAGGAGCGCCGCGAGCAGACCGAAGGCGCCGTACATGCCCGACAGGAGGTCGGCGATGGGAACCCCCACCCGCTGCGGGTCGTCGGGGGCGGAGCCGGTGAGGGACATGAGCCCGGCCTCGCCCTGCACGATCTGGTCGTACCCACTGCGGCTGGACTCGGGGCCGTCGTGGCCGAAACCGGTGATCGAGAGAATCACCAGCGAGGGATTGAGGGCGTGCATGGCTTCGGGTGAGAACCCGAGACGGTCGAGCACGCCCGGACGGAAGTTCTCCACCACCACGTCGGCCCGCAGCAGCAGCTCGGTCAGCACGCTGCGGCCGTCGTCGCTCTTGAGGTCGAGGGCGATGGATTCCTTGTTGCGGTTACACGAGAGAAAATACGTGGACTGCGGGTCGTCGGCAGGGCCCACGAAGGGCGGCCCCCAGCCACGGGTGTCATCACCCGTGCCGGGGGTCTCCACCTTGATCACGCGGGCTCCGAGGTCGGCCAGCATCATGCTGGCGTGCGGCCCAGCCAGCGCACGGCTGAGATCCACCACTACATACCCGGCGAGCGGGCCCTGTCGGGTCTCGGTGAGCGGAGCGGTGAGCGGTGCGGAGGTGGTCTGCGTGGTCATGGTCGAACCTTTCTCAAGTGGATGCGTGTGGCTGTGTTGGTCTACAGCCACCCGGGAACAACCAGCACGAGCCAGGCGATGGCCGGGCCGGCCACGACGACGATCCCGCTGTAGGCGAGGATCTGCTTGTAGAAGCGGTCCTTGTCTACGTCGTCGGGTGCGTTGGCGAGCACGAGCGCACCGTTGGTGGAGAAGGGCGACACGTCGACGATGGTCGAGGCCACCGCCAGGGCACAAATCACGCCGATCGCTCCGATTTCACCCGTGGCCAGGAATGGCACAGCGAGCGGAATCAGGGCGGCGAGGATAGCGGTGGAGGAGGCGAAGGCAGAAACAACCGCGCCGATGTAGCAGATCAGAAGCGCGGCCAGCAGCGGCATTCCGAGGGCGGCAACGCCGTTCGACACGAACTCGATGGTTCCGGCCTCTTCGAGCACGCCCACAAAGGTAAGCATTCCGCAGATGAGCAGAACGGTGGACCAGCTGATCTTGTTGACCGCACCCTTCTGCGCGGAGGGCGAGACGAGAGCCAAAATGACGGCGATCGTGATGGCGACAAAGCCCACATCCACTTTGAATCCGAGTGCGATCACGGCGAGCGCAATGAGGCCGGCAAGCGTGACGAGCTGAGGAACGCGCGGGGACGCGGTCTCCGTGGCGTCAACGCCGTCGCCGGCTGGGTCGCGGGGGCCGTAGATGCCCGAGCCGAAGCCCTTGTAGTTCACATCTCCGCCGGCACGAGCGGCAACGCTCACGCTCATGCGGGCCTCAGCGGCCTGCTCCACGAAGTGTCCGACGCGAGACGACATCAGCTTGCGACCGCCGAGCACCGCGAACAGCACCACGGCGATGAGGAAGTTGAAGATCAGGCTCGACAGGAAGACCGCGGTGGGGCTGGCCTCGAGGCCGGTGGTGGCGATGAGGCTGTTCACGATGACGCCGTAGACGGCGATTGGCGAGAAGCCACCGCCCTGGGCCCCGTGAATGACCATCATGCCCATGAGAAGCGGGCTGATCTTGTATTTGCGAGCGAATCCGAGGGCGATCGGGGCCACGATGGCCACGGCCGCCGGGGAGAGAGCGCCCACGGCTGTGATGAGGGCGGTGATGACGAACATCACCCAGGGGATGAGGGCCACCCGGCCGCCGACGAGCCGCACGGCACCGCGCACGAGCAGGTCAATGGTGCCGTTACCCTGCGCAATGGCGAAGAGATAGGTGACGCCCACGAGGGTGAGGAACAGGCCGCCGGGGAAGTTGGCGAGAATATCTTTGGTTTCCATCCCCAGGAAGACGGCGCCGAGCAGGAACGCCCCGACGAAGGCCAGCGCCCCCATGTTGACGGGGAGCAGGGTGGCGATCAAGAACATCACCGCGAGAATGATTATCGATATAACGGGAGCGGACATCTTTGTTCCTCCATTGGCACTACGAAAAGTGGCTCAATTAGCTTCGTGAGCAAATGGCTCACTGGCCTAGCCTCCTAGACAGTAGGTGAGTTGTCAAGCGTGTATTCTGAGTGCCAACAAGATTGCGGGAGGCAGACGTGCATCGGGATCCACTACCCCAGCCCTTCACACGCGTGTCCAAACCCCGCCTCTATGAGCAGCTGGTGACGCAGATTCTCGGGTATATCGAGTCCGCCCACCTCGGCCCTGGCGACCTGCTCCCCGCCGAACGGGAACTTGCCGAACGACTCGGAGTGTCCCGAGCCACCCTCGCTCAGGCCCTCGTTGCGCTCGAAGTTTTGGGAGTCATCGACGTGCAGCACGGCACCGGCGCGGTTCTCGTGCACCGGCCGAGCGTGGCATCCGTTATAAAAGGTCTGAGCGAACACCGCAATCGACTACCCGACATCGTCGAAGCCCGCAGCACGCTCGAGGTGAAGCTCGCCGAGCTGGCCGCGGAACGTCGAACGGATGCCGAACTCGCGGCCATCGAGAACGCCCTCGATGTCATGAAGGCCGAGATCGACTCCGGCGGCAAGGGTGCCCGCGGCGATGAGCTGTTTCATCAGGCCGTCACGGCGGCCGCGCACTCCACCGTGCTCGCCCAACTGATGACCTTCATCGCCGAGATGATTCTCGAGACGCGGCTGGAATCCCTCGGCCAGCCCGGACGCCCCGCGCAGTCCCTGGCCTCCCATCGGGTGATCACAGCGGCGATTCGCGCGCAGGATCCCGAGGCGGCGAAGGCGGCCATGCTCGCGCACATCGTGCTCGTTTCGGACGTGGCTTTGCTCAAGTAGGGGAGAATACTGGAGTGATCGAATCCGAGCAGCCCACAGCATCCGTCGCCCTCACCATGCCGGGCTGGCACCATGCCTACTCGGGCAAGGTGCGCGACCTCTATATTGCGACAACGCCGACAGCGGATACCGACCTCACGACCGCCGCCCGCGTGCTCGTGGTAGCGAGCGATCGGGTGAGCGCGTTCGACCACGTGCTGGAGCCGGGGATTCCCGGAAAGGGTGAGCTGCTCACCACGTTGAGCCTCTGGTGGTTCGACCGGCTGACCCTGGTACCCAATCACCTGGTGGCCGACCACGAACTTGCCGGCGACACGGTGCGCGAGCTCATTCCGGCTGCCGTTGCCGGGCGCGCGATGCTCTGCCGCACTCTCGACATGTTTCCGGTGGAGTGCGTGGTGCGTGGCTACCTCACCGGCTCGGGCTGGAAGGAATACCAGGAGAGCCAGTCGGTGTGCGGCATTGCTCTGCCGGCCGGACTCACGAACGGCGACCGGCTGCCGGAACCGATTTACACACCGGCCTGGAAGGCGCCGATGGGTGAGCACGACGAGAACATCTCGTTTGAGCGCACCGTGGAGCTCGTGGGCGAGACCGTAGCGGCTGAGCTGCGCGACCTGTCGCTCGCGCTGTTCGCCACGGCATCCACCATTGCCGAGAACGCCGGCGTTATTCTCGCCGACACCAAGTTTGAGTTCGGCGCGAACCGGGAGACGGGCGTCACAACGCTGGCCGACGAGGTACTCACGAGCGATTCCAGCCGCTACTGGGACGCCGAAGCGTGGCGCACCGGCACGACCCCGGAGTCGCGCATGGCCAGCTTCGACAAGCAGATCGTGCGCGACTGGCTCGCCGCGCACTGGGACGGCACGGGGACCCCGCCGCTGCTGCCCGCCGAGATCGTGGAGCAGACCGCCGCACGCTACCGCGAACTGCTCGAGCGCCTCACCCGCGCCTGACCTGTGTCTGGCCCGTTGCCGGCCTGAGCCGCGCCCGTGTCCTGGCCCGTGCCCGCGCCCGCGCCCGGGCCCGGACGGTCGGAAATCGCCATCGCGCCTAAAATCGGGGGCCGCTACGCCGGTTACGGTAGCGCCCCTCGATTTCGGCAGCGACCTCAGCCTGTCTCCGTAGCGGCCACCACTTCCCGTAGCGGCGGCGACTCTGCTGCTCCCGATGACGTTTGGCGCAACGGAAACCACGGCGAAACACGGCTTCGATAGTCTTCTTCCATGAGAATCAAAATGTGTAGCGTGCACGTCAAGGATCCTGCCGACGCGTTCGATTTCTACACCAAGATCCTTGGCTTCGATGAGCTTATGAAGGCACCCGAGGCAGAGCTCTACATCGTTCGCTCGCCCGAAGATCCCCACGGCGTCGGTCTGCTCCTGGAACCCACCGATACCAAGGTGGCCAAGACTTATCAGGAGGGCATTGCGCGCCTCGGGCTCCCCGCAATCGTCTTCGGCAGCGCCGATGTGGCGGCAGAGCACAAGCGTTTGGTGGCGCTCGGAGTGCGCTTCATCGCGGCCCCCACAACCGATGTCTACGGAACCACCGCCGACTTCGACGACACCTGCGGCAACATCATCCGCCTGCACCAGGACTAGGTACGGTTCCCGCTCCCCCGCCAGACGCCTCACCCGGCACACCCCGTCGCTAGTTCAGGAGATCCACCCGCGCACGCACGCAACCACCGCGCCAAACCGCCACCCAGCGGATGCACGCAGCCACATCTCCTGAACTAGCAACCGACCCCGCACCCCACCAGAACGCAGGCGAGTCGCGCCAATGACACCCTCGCGGGCACCCGGAAGGCGCGAACGCCGCCAGTCACGCCGGCGACCCCACCAGAACGCAGGCGAGTCGCGCCAATGACACCCTCGCGGGCACCCGGAAGGTGCAAACGTCGCCAGCGGATGCCCGCACGCGGGACAGTCGCGGCGGGAACCTACGCGACGGGGCCGTGACCGGAACGGCCGGCGCGCTTGGCTCGTCGGGTGAGGCCGTGCAGGGTGGCCCGGAATTCCTTGGCGTTGAGCGGACGACCGGCGAGCTTCGGCCGCGCATACCCGGCCGGCCGCAGGCCGTCGAGCACGATCGACAACTGCCGCCGCCACTGGCCGGCGTACCCGTCACCCAGGCTGCCCAGTGACCCCACCATGGTCACGAGCACGGCGATATCGACGGCATCCACGTCGGGGCGCAGGTCACCGTCTTTTTTAGCCTGGGTCACCAGTGCGGCAATGAAGCCGTCAAACTGAGCGGCTGGCTGATTCGCGGGGTCGAGGAGGGCCATCCGCTTCAAAATGGGCGGCAGGGCTGGGTCGGCCACGAGCCACTCGGCCACACGTTCGGTGTACACCACCACGCCGTCCCAGGCCGTAGGGGCCGCCTCGATCTCGCCGCGCACGGAGGTGAGCTCGGCGAGCGCCAACTCGTACAGGGCGCGAATAAGGTCGTCGCGAGTAGGAAAGTTTCGGTAGAGAGTGGCCACGCCCACATCAGCGCGGCGCGCAATTTCTTCGAGGGACGCATCGACACCAGCGGTCGCAAACAGCGCACGCGCCTCGGTTACCAGGCGCTCCCGGTTCTGCCGGGCGTCACGGCGCCGCGGTTGCGAACCTTCCTGGGAAGCACGAGTCGACGAAGTCATGGGTCGATTCTAGGTCCCCCACCTCCACAATGGCGGAGGGAATCCTCCGTGCGGCCTGTACACCGGCCCGCGAACCGGCCCCAGTCTTGCATCCGAGCCGCGCACACCGCAGAATTCAGGGAACGCAACTCGGTATCGCGAACCCTCACCGAGTTCGGAAATGGACCACGCATGCCTGTCGAGCACAACACCCGCGACTTTGACCCGGAGATCGTCACCGACTTTCGTGAGCGCATGAGCTACGGGGCCTACCTGGACTTGCCCACCCTGCTCATGGCGCAGAAGCCCGTGAGCGTTCCGGAGCACCATGACGAGCTGCTCTTCATCATTCAGCACCAAACCACCGAACTCTGGCTCAAACTCATGCTGCACGAGCTCCGGGCGGCCACCGAGTCGCTGCGTGTCGATCACCTCGCCCCGGCGCTCAAGCGCATTGCCCGCGTCAAGCACATTCAGCGCACACTTACCGAGCAGTGGTCGGTGCTGGCGACCCTCACCCCCACCGAATACGCCGAATTCCGCGGATTTCTCGGCAATTCCTCGGGCTTTCAGTCCTACCAATATCGAGCGGTCGAGTTCGCGTTAGGCAATAAGAATAAGCGGATGCTCGACGTGTTTGCGAGCGACCCCGCCGCTCTCGCACTCCTCACCGCCGTCTTCGAGGCACCGAGCATCTACGACGAGTTTCTGCGGTATCTGGCTCGGAACGGCTACGACGTCTCGGCCGAGATTCTGAACCGCGACGTTACCGAGGCGTGGGTGTATCACCCCGACCTCGTCGCCACCTTCCGCGGCATCTATGAGAATGCGAGCGAGCATTGGAGTGCGTACGAGGCGTGTGAAGAGCTCGTGGACCTCGAAGACAACTTTCAGCTGTGGCGCTTTCGACACCTCAAAACCGTTCAGCGCATCATTGGCATGAAGCCGGGCACCGGTGGGTCGAGCGGCGCGGCCTTCTTGCAGAAGGCACTGGAACTCACCTTCTTCCCCGAGCTGTTCGCGGTGCGCACCGAGATCGGTCGCTAGGGCATGCCGGCTCATCTTCGCGCACCCCGGCACCGTGCGGCATCGCCAGCGATCGCGAGACTCCGCGCATCCGCTCACAACCTCGATCAGCAGCGCGCACCGGTGCTCGCATGAGCGTGCTCCCGCCGTTCCTCGACGCCCACGTGCACCTGGCGCTGATTGATCCCGCGCCGCTTCTGGCCAACGGAATCTCCCGAGTGCTGGACCTGGGCGGACACTGGGGCCCACCCGGGCTGCCCCGCCGGAAGAAAACCGGCCAGCACGCCCCGGCCAGCACCAGCGCCCCGAGCCTCCCCACCACCGTGTTCGCCGGCCAGTTCCTCGCCGCACCCGGCGGATACCCCGCGCAGACGGTGTGGGTTCCGACGGGGAGTGTGCGCGAGGTCGCCACGCGCGGCGACGCTCAGGCCGCCGTTGACGAGCAGGTGGCGGGCGGCGCATCCGTTGTGAAGGTCACGCTGAATTCGGTGGCCGGCCCCGTGCTCGCCAGTGATGTTCTCAACGCGATCGTGGCCCGGGCACGCGCACTCGGGGTGCCCGTTGTGGCGCACGCCGAGGGGGCGGGGCAGGCCGAACGCGCATTCGAGGTCGGTGTGGACATGCTCGCGCACACGCCGTTCACCGAACGCCTCGACGACGCGGTCATTGCAGCCATGGCGGGGCGCCTGACCTGGATCAGCACGCTCGATATTCACGGACACGGTGATCACACCCCGAGTTTCGAGCTGGCGAGTGACAATCTCGCCCGCTTCCACCGGGCCGGCGGACAGGTGCTCTATGGCACCGACCTCGGCAACGGAGCGCTGCCCGTGGGACTGAACCGACGGGAGATCGATGCGCTCCTGAACGCCGGTCTCTCACCGGACGCCGTGCTCGCGGCCCTCACAAGCGAGGCGGGACTCGACTGGAGCCACGCCGACCCCGATCGGGTTACCGTTATAGAGGGCGAGCGCCCAAGTAACCCAGCAGACTTCGCCGCCTGGCTGTGCACGGCCCGCGCGGCAATCACTCCCCAGCACACCTCACTCCGTGCCAACCGATGAAGGACTCTCATGACCTCGCAGACTGATTCGAGCCACGTCCCCGCAGCCACGGTGGGCACCGATGCGCACCTCACGTTCGCCCGGCGCATGGACCGCATCGACGGGCTCGCCCACTATCGCAAGCGCTTCATTGGAACGGATGCCCCCTCCGAGCAGGCGAATCCCCTCGCCTACCTCGACGGCAACTCCCTGGGCCGGCCCACGAAAGACAGCGCCGAACGCATTGCCGAGTTCATCACCCACGCGTGGGGCGAGCGCCTCATTCGAGGGTGGGACGAATCGTGGATGGAACTGCCGCTGAAAATCGGCGACGACATCGGCCGGGTGGCCCTCGGCGCCGCGCCAGGGCAGACCTTCGTGGGCGACTCGACCACGGTGCTGCTATACAAACTCGCCCGTGCCGCGGTCGATTCGCGCCCCACACGCACCGAAATCGTGCTCGACACCGACAACTTTCCCACCGACCGCTACGTGCTCGAGGGCATCGCGGCCGAGCGCGGGCTCACGCTGCGCTGGATTCGGTCATCAACCGAGGGCGGCGTGACGCCGGAGCAAGTGCGTGAGGTTGTGGGCGAGCAGACCGCGCTCGTAGTGCTCAGTCATGTGGCCTACCGCTCCAGCTACATTGCGGACATGCGCGGAATCAGCCGCATCGCTCACGAACACGGCGCGCTCATCATGTGGGACCTCTCCCATTCCACCGGGTCTGTCCCCGTGGAACTGGACCTGTGTGAGGCCGACCTCGCTGTGGGGTGCTCCTACAAGTACCTCAACGGCGGCCCCGGGTCCCCCGCGTTCGGCTACGTGCGCACCGACCTGCAGGACGTACTCGCCCAGCCCATTCAAGGCTGGATGGGAACGCGGGACGTGTTTGCGATGGGGCCGGAGTATGTGCCGGCCGAGGGCATCCGCCGTTTCATGAGCGGCACGCCTGCCGTGGTGGCCATGCTGGCCATGCAGGACACGATCGGCATGATCGAGGAGGCGAGCATCGCCGAGGTGCGCGCCAAATCGGTGGCGTTGACCGAGTTCGCGATTACCCTGACCGACGACTGGCTGGCACCGATGGGCGTCACTGTGGCCTCACCGCGCGAGAGTTCGCATCGCGGTGGGCACCTCACCATCAACCACCCGGCCATGCGCCAGGTGACCACAACGCTGTGGGAGCACGACGTCATCCCCGATTTCCGCAGCCCCGAGGGCCTGCGCATCGGGTTGTCGCCGCTGAGCACGAGCTTCGTCGAGACCTATGACGGTCTCGCGGCCATTCGCGACGTGCTGCGCGGCGTGTTGATCGGCCAGAGCGGGCTGAACGCTGGCTGATCGGCCACACCGACCAACCTGTAGAATCGTCCCATCCACCCTCGAATCCAAGCGGAGTGCGCTGTGCCCACAATTGTTGTAGAAGTTATGCCCAAGGCCGAGCTGCTTGACCCTCAGGGCAAGGCCGTCGCCGGCGCCCTCGGTCGCCTCGGTCAGACCCAGTTTTCCGCCGTGCGCGTCGGCAAGCGTTTCGAGATCACCATCGATGGCCCAGCGGATGCCGCGGCCCTCGCCGCCGTCGCCGAGCTCGCCGACACCGTGCTTTCGAACTCCGTGATCGAGGATGTCGTCGGCATCCACGTCGTCGAGCCGGCCAACTAGTGCGCATCGGCGTCGTCACCTTCCCCGGTTCGCTCGACGATCGTGACGCCCAGCGCGCGATTCGCCTGGCCGGCGCGGAACCTGTTGCCCTGTGGCACGGCGACCACGACCTGCACGGCGTCGACGCGCTCGTTCTTCCCGGCGGTTTCAGCTACGGCGATTACTTGCGCTGCGGCGCGATCGCAAGCCTGTCGCCGATCATGACCGAGGTCATCGACGCGGCGGGCAAGGGGATGCCGGTGCTCGGCATCTGCAACGGCTTTCAGATGCTCGCCGAGGCACATCTGCTCGAGGGCGGTCTCATTCGCAACGAGGGCGGTCGCTTCATCTGCCGCGACCAGCTGCTTCGCGTGGAAAACACCGCGACCGACTGGACCGGCGGCTTCACGGCCGGCCAGGAGATCACCATTCCGCTGAAGAACGGTGAGGGCGCCTTCATCGCCTCCGCCGAGACGCTGAACCGCCTCGAGGGCGAAGGCCAGGTGGCGTTCCGCTATCTCGGCGTCAACCCGAACGGCTCGCTCAATGACATCGCGGGCGTCACGAACGCGCGCGGCAACGTCGTGGGTCTCATGCCGCACCCCGAGCACGCGGTTGAAGCTGGTTTCGGCCCCGACACTGCCGACGCCATGCGAAGCGGCGTCGACGGCCTCACCTTCTTCACCTCCGTCATCACGCGCGCGCTCGTCAACGCCTAGCCCGCCACTGCGTCGACAGGCCGTTTCGGTTCGCCGGTTCTGGCCTGTGACCGCGGTGCGCTCCACCTGGCCCCGCGCGGTGTCACCGCCCGGACCCTTCTCGCCGCTCGAGGCGACAGATTGGCTGCACTCCCGTGCTCAGAACAATGTTCACCGCCAAGATTCACCGCGCCACCGTGACGCAGGCCGATGTCAACTACGTGGGCTCGGTCACCATCGACAGTGATTTGCTCACCGCCGCCGACATTCTTCCGGGAGAAAAGGTGGCCATCGTTGATGTCACCAATGGGGCCCGGCTCGAAACCTACGTGATCGAAGGCGAGCCCGGAAGCGGGGTGCTCGGCATCAACGGCGCGGCGGCGCACCTCATCGTTCCCGGCGACCTCGTGATCGTCATTGCGTACGCACTCATGACGGATGCCGAGGCGCACGCCCACAGACCACGTATCGTGCACGTCGACGCCGACAACCGCATCGTGGCTGTGGGCACTCGCCCCGCCGAAGCGGTCACGGACGGGCTCACCACCCCGCCCTTCGCCCGCGTCTCGTCCGAGTAGCCGGCTCCGGCTCGCCGCCCTAATCTCTCCATGAATGCTCGTGCCGGGGCCACACGGACGCGGTAGAACGGAGTCATCCGTTCGACCGGAGGCACTCATGGGCAAGCTGATCTACGCGGCCAACATTTCTCTCGACGGCTACCTCGAAGACGAGAACGGTTCCTTCGACTGGTCCGTGCCCAATGAGGAAGTGCACGCGTTCTGGAACGAGCACGAGCGACACATCGGCACGTCGCTCTATGGCCGTCGCCTGTACGAGACGATGCGCGTCTGGGGGGATGACCAGTGCTTGACGAACGAGCCCGCGGTCGTTCGAGAGTATGCCGAGGTGTGGCGGGAACGTGGCGGCGCACTGGCGGCCACGTGACGTTGTGCGGGCAGAGCCTGGCATGCCACCATTCAACCCATGAATACAACGAAGATCGTGCAACTTCGGCTGGATCATGGTTGGACGCAGGACCGCCTCGCGACGACAGCCGGTGTTGGACTACGAACCATTCAACGGCTGGAAGCAGGGCATGAAGCGAGCCTCGAGACATTGTCTTTGGTCGCGTTTGCCCTTCGGGTATCGGTGCGCGATCTTTATTCCGAGATCGATGACGCGGTGCTTCGTGACCGGGTCGAATTCTTCGATGCTCGTGTCGCGGAGGAGCAGTCAGCTCGTGAACGGATCGAAAAGGGGTGGCGTTGGTTATACGTCGGGATCGGTGTCGTCATCACCGTCGTTAGCATTAATTTTCCTCTGTACGCTGCCACGGTGTTCTTCTCGTACTGGATCGGCGGGTACATGATTCTGGTGTCCGTCCGCAGGATCTACCTCGAACCGAGGCTCCAGAAGGACTATCCGCGCTCCATGAGCAAGCAGCAGATCCGAGCACGGCGAGATTCAGCGAAAGGCTCCTGGCGAGTCAGGGAAGAGAACGCGACTGAGCAAGAGGGAGCGGATTCAAGACCGCCGATGTCCTAGTGTGCAAAAGCCGGTCGCGTCGCTCATAGCGTGCTTACTCATCACGAGTCCAGTGTCAGGACCGACGATGATCTGCCGCTTGCAGCAACTTATTTCGACCAATCACCACGCCTGTCACGCCCCAAAAAGCGCCCGACTTTTGAGAGTCTGTGAATCGAGGGGGTCAAACAGACGTCTCAGGGACGACGGAACTGAGGCATCTTGGTTGCGGGAGGTCCGCCCTCCGGCCGACACCCTGCAGTCACATCACGTCAAGACCGTAGACGATTCAGCGTTTCATCAGAATTCATCGTTTAAGGCGGCAGCGGCAGACCATTGGTCGTTCCCGCGGGTTTGGGACTTCTGGCGGTTGTTTGCGCGACACAGTCGAGTGACTGGTGGTCCCGTCCATGTTCGGTAGGCGAACCTTGAACGGCATGCCAGAAGTTGCCGGCCGTCAGGAGGCAATCGCAGTAAGCAGGGATGGCGGGTTGATGCTTCGGCACCCCCAGAACACATCGCTGCAGGGCCTTCCCCTAACGAGCTAGTGTGTCTGTAAGACTGTTTACTTTCATAGTCGAAAAAAATGATTGTCAGAATAGACCTTTAGTTGACCGACACGGCTCGCCTTTCTGTGGACCGGCCCGCTTGATTATGAGCGGCCGTAAGTTATCCGAGATTCATAGTGAGAGCGCGTCGACACTTCTTCTCTGAGCCCGAAAGACGGAACGCACATGGCGATCAGCCTCACCGATCTCGAACTCTCGACCCTCGACATCCGCATCACCCCTGTCGACCCCAATGACGACTGGGTCGTCACGGACGGCGGTTCGGCTATCCGTTGCGACACAGAGGGTATGAGCGAAGAGCTCGCAACAGTTCCTGTAGAGCACCGATCGGCACAGACGTTGGAGGTCCTTCGGGCCTACCAAGCGGATGCACGTGCCGCCCGATCGAGATGACCCGAACTCTGCTTCGTATTCTCAAATCAGCAACAGCTGCCTGCTACCAGACACGGTAAACGATCCCACCACGAGTTCGTTCGTCAAGTCGCTTCCGTTACAAACTGTTCGTCGGCCAATTCGATCTGAGGAAGATCACATCATGATTGATATTACAAGCGCCGTATTCGGCGTTATTGGAATCGTTGTTTTCTCCGTCTGGTTTTTACTGACGATCGCTTTTCAGAAAAATAATCAGCTCAGCCGGCTAACTAAACGGTTTGACCGGTTCACACTTGTACCAAAATGGTCATTTTTTACGCCAGATCCCGGTGCGACGAACTATCACTTTGTTTATCGCAGTCGTAACGATGAAACGAGCGTCAGCCCATGGTTGGAATTGAATTTGTCCCCGAGAGGACCTCTCTTTCCCCTGTGGAACCCGCGGAAACGCTACCGAGAGGGCATGATCGAATTGTTTCAGCTGCTGGCGCTTTCCAGTATCACCACCTCTGTAGAGCGGCTTCAGTTCACCGCGCCGTACATAATCTTGCTTGACGTTGCGCGCAAGCGACTCGGAGGTTCATTGTCGTCGCAGGCGTTCTACCAGTTTGCTTTGGTTGAAACACGCGGTCCAAGCGGAGCTTCTGTACCACTCGTTCTTTTTTATTCGCTGACCCACCCGGTGGCATAAACCATGTTGACAATCGAAAGTGCCGCACGGATTACCGCCGTCATCGTGGGAATAGGCATCCTTCAAGGTTCTTTGCAATTGCTTTTCAGTTTGAAAGAATTCGGCTCGAGCGGGCTGTTTGACTGGAATAGCAGACAGATCCTCGCTAAGTCACACGGTGCGTCACGTGGATGGATGGTCGGGCGCAGTGGCTCAATGTGGCTACGTATTGTTGTGATTGCTCGAATCGTCAGCACCATAGCGCTCATCATTCCGTTTCAAAGCAACCTGCTCTACGCCAGTTACGCAACGATCATTTTGCTATCAAGCCTCTTCCTGGCTTATCAAATTCGCTACGGCAAAGATGGCTCCAATCAAATATCGGTCATCATCCTTGCGGGCTTGGCGTTCACCTTCCTGCTCCCAACGTCGAGTGCCTTTCAGGCTGTGGGTTTGTATTTCATCGCGGCGCAGGCTTTGTTTGCATATTTCGCGGCTGGAATATCGAAGCTATCCAACGCACAGTGGCGTCAAGGATCAGCGATGCAAAGCATTCTCAACACAGCTACGTACGGACACCCCACGGCGTCAACCGTACTTCGTAGACGACCGTGGATTGGCGGCTTCGTCGGATGGTCAGTTATCGTCGTGGAAATCATTTTTCCCGTCGCTGCTGTGGCTCCCCCGGGCTTACTGATAGGGCTGCTTATTATCGGGGCTATGCTCCATCTCGGCACATCCGTGCTGATTGGCCTCGACACGTTCTTTTGGGCCTTCACCGCCACATTTCCGTCGATCATCTTCGTGCACGGGGTTCTCGTCGGCAGATAGAACAGCAGTGAAGTGTGAGGGCATTTCACGGCTTTTCTCGGTGAATAGATTCTGCTAGGTGAACGACTCACCCCGTAGTGGTTTTCGATCAAATCGTTCGTGGTGAAGATGATGTAGGCCGCAGGTCGCGCCTTCCGTGTTCTCCGTTCTGAGACCAGCCGGCCGAATCACAGAGCGGACCGCGAACGAAACAGAGTTAGGGCCACAGCACCCGGCGGCCGAGGTGGCCGACGTTGTCTCGCAGAGGAACGGCGGATTCAACCGGTCGTTGCAACGACCAGTTGAATTCGCCGAACCCTCTGCAGGACGATCGAGCGCGAGCCGGTCCGCAGAGGTGATGGACAATGACCGCTCGCAATGGTGGAACGGTACCGCTCAAGATAGTGGACTAGCTACACTCAAAATGGTATCTTGAATACGCTCAAAATGGTGTACTAGATGCGAGGAGCGGGAGGTTCATCACGATGGACGGCTACAAGCGACGGATCATCGATGACGCAATCGACGAGCTCGTCCCTTCGTTCGCTGCAATCTCCATCGATGGGGCTCGCGCAATCGGAAAGACCTCCACTGGGAGGCAGCGAGCGAAGACAATTCTCGACTTGGACCTCCCCGAAGTACGAGAGTTAGTGCAAGCGGATCCCAAGTATTTGAGCAGAGCACACACCCCCGTCCTTATCGATGAATGGCAACATGTTCCCGAGGTGTGGGATCGTGTTCGCCGCCTCGTCGACAGTGATTCGACCGGAGAACGATTCATCTTGGCCGGCAGTGCTGCACCCGTTGGCACCCACCTCCACTCCGGCGCCGGCCGCATCATCAGATTCCGGATGCGACCTCTCTCCATCGCGGAGCGCGGCCTAGCGACGCCCACCGTCCGCCTCCGCGATCTGCTCAGCGCAGACAAACCGAACATCCAAGGCTCCAGCGACGTCGATCTGCGTGACTACGTCCGCGAAATAGTCGCCTCGGGATTTCCGCAGCCTCGGCAGATGAGCGATCGCGCCCGCGGAGTTTGGCTGGACGACTACATCGAGCGAGTCATCACCCATGACTTCACCGACCAGGGACACCGCATTCGCCGGCCTGAGCTGCTGCGAGGTTGGTTGCGGGGTTACGCCTCGGCAACGGCCTCGGCAACCACGTTCGCGAAGATCGGTGCCAGTCTCGACCCAGGTGAACCAACAGGACCGACGAAGAAGACCTCGATCGCCTACCGGGACGTTCTCAGCAGCCTGTACTTGCTCGACCAAGTCGACGCCTGGTCGCCCAGCCAGAAGCTCCTATCGCGAGCTGCCCTGTCGCCGAAGCATTTTCTCGCCGATCCGGCACTCGCCGCGCGCCTGCTGGGCCTCAACGAGGTCAAACTGATGTCCGCCGCCCAACCTGCGATCAACAACGGGGACCGCACTCGCCTCAGTGACTTCTTCGAAGCCCTCGTCGCTCTCAGCCTCCAGACCTATGCACAGGCGAATGACGCGCAGGTGTCGCACTTCCGCGACCATGATGGGCGGCACGAGATTGACTTCATCGTGCACCGAGGAGACGCAGAAGCTGTCGGTGTTGAAGTGAAGCTCAAGTCCTCGATCACCGACCACGACGTGCGGCACCTGATCTGGTTGAAAGAATCGCTCCCCGACCAAATCGTCGACCTCGTCGTCATCAACACCGGCGCCCACGCCTATCGTCGACAGGATGGCGTCGCGGTCATCCCCCTCGCGTTGCTCACCGTCTGAGGCACGCCCTGGCGGGAGCCGGAACTGGTGCAGTGGCTCGTGGCACGATACTGATGAGGACCGCCCGAAAGGCGAACGTCCTGCGGCAACTGAGCTGGACGTCGGGTTAGTAGTGTTCGCGGGCTTGCAGGATGACGATGTGATCGTCCGTGACGTAATAGACCAGGCGGTTCGTATCGTCGATGCGGCGGGACCAGGCGCCGGAGAGGATGTGCTTGAGGGCTTCGGGTTTGCCGATACCGGCGAACGGATCGCGCAGTGCGTCGGTAATCAGCTGGTTGATTCGCTTGAGAGTTTTACGGTCCTGAGTTTGCCAGTCGATGCAGTCCTCCCACCCATTTGGGTCGAAGGCGATCTTTCGCGTCACGCGTCGAGGAGGTCGTGTTGCTCGAACTCGCCGCGTCGGGCCCGCTCGATCGCCGTGAGCAATCGCTCGGCACTGGCGGGGCTCCGTAGGAGGTAGGCCGTCTCGGTCATCGCGTCGTAGTCCTCTTTCGACAGGATGACCGCGTTTCCGTGCCGGGATACGACCTCGACAGCGATGTGGTCGTCATTGACCTGTTGGATAAGCCCAAATAGGCTCTTGCGTGCTTCCGTCGCGGTGATCGCCGACATGATTGCCTCCCTGAGTGGTACTTGATAGCGTACCACTGCAGGATGCGGCGAGGGAAGCGCTCCGCTCCCGACAGGGGAACCGTCAGCCGGACGTCGGGTAAACGACGTTCGCCCGCGTTCGAGGAGCGAATTGATTCTCAAAGTCGCGCTCATTCGGCAACCAGACGTCGTGCCAGAGGGCATCGTGGTTTCGGCCCATCCCTGCGTCCCGATTTATCCCTCGTTGAGCCGACGTCTCCAGATCGACGTCACACCAGATCGCTAGATCAATCGAAGGAAGCGCGTCAGGGTGGAACAGACCAATCAGATCTACGACCAAGATTTCTGCGTAGGGAAGCCGTTCGGGCACACCAAGTTTTCTGCTGCTCCAGTCGTAGCGTCGGAATATGCTCGGCCGACCATCTCGTACCGGTGCAAGAACTTCCGAGACGAGCCGTAGCCGCTCGACACCGTCCCAGTCAGCGGATCGTTTGTGAGATCGCGTGGGGTCGAGAAAATCGTCTCCACGTATTCTCACCGCACCCGGGAGTCGAGCAACAAGTTGACGAGTGAGGGTGGATTTCCCGGAACCGCCGTATCCGGATACTCCAACCACAACCGGTCGCGCGGCTTCTTGACGTCGCGTCTCGATTCGCTGAATTAGTTCGGGCAGTTCCACAGCTCGATCGTACAAGGCCGTATCGCACGGACGGACAAGCACGCGACTCAGTCCCGACTCAGTCGCTGCCCGTAAGCCGGACGATCAACGAGACCGAATCGGGTGAAGCCAACCCTGCCGACGTCTGCGCGGAGGTGCCCGTAAGTCGAACGGTGAGCGGAACAGGTGAACGTCGCTTTGGCGGGCCACAGGGTGGCTCGCACGCTGCGTCGCAGTGGAACAGCGAAGGACCTAGGCTGCCAGCATGACGGATAGCGATAAGCGGGGTCGATACGTACCGATGCAGCGAGGATCGGTGGGTAGTGAGCGCGCTCAGCGTCTACCGTTCGACATTTCCCGCCTGTCAGTGACCGGTCTGGTCATTATTTGCGAACTCGGTGATCCGGTTCTAGAAAACGTAAGGCCAACTATGACCATGACGATGACCCAGTATTTGCGCCTATCTGACGAATCGATGATTCGGCTCGATATGGATCGTGGGGTGGCCTCGTCCAAGTATGGGCACGTCCGGCCTGTCTCTTGGAAACGCCCAGCGGCCGACGTGATCGCAGAAGTTCTCATCCTGGTGCGGGGGGATGATGCTGCGAAACCCGATTCGTTTCCGTGGGAAGCATATGCGGAGGCCGCCCAGCTGAGGGGAATCGCGGTTGACGCCGAGGCACTGCGCGATCTTCCGCACACAGTGCTGCTGTCGGATGAGCTCGCCACGATCTACGAATTCTGACCGACGCCGGACATCACTGCGACAGTTCTCGGGGTCCTGAAACCTGACGTCCCGCAAGCCGGACGCTGTGCGGGCGGCTCCTGCGGAAGACCGGGGCGAACAGGTCGGTGGGCGAGAATATGCGTATGAGCTTTACGTCCTTCGGTCGCATCACGACACCCGTCTTAGACATCGCATACGAGTTTTCAGGCGATCCCGGCGGAACAACGATCATTCTCTTACATGGGTTCCCATACGACGTTCGAGCTTTTGACGAGGTCGCGCCGCTCCTCGCCGACCAAGACGCATTCGTACTCGCGCCCTACCTTCGCGGCTTTGGTCCCACTCGTTTCCTCGATGACACAACGATCCGCTCAGGACAACAAGGCGCCCTCGGGCAGGACCTCATCGACTTCATGGATGGGCTCAACATCGAGAAAGCGGTCGTTGCGGGTTACGACTGGGGCGGCCGGGCCGCATGCATCGCAGCAGCACTGGAACCTGGACGCGTCTCCGGGCTCGTCTCGGTGGGTGGCTACAACATGCAAAATCTCGCGTCTGCCGGCGAGCCTGTAGACCCGGAGTGGGAGCGAACCTACTGGTATCAGTATTACTTTCAGTCGGAGCGAGGGCGCCGCGGACTGGACCGAAACCGTGACGAGCTGTGCGAGTTGCTGTGGCGCATTTGGTCACCGACGTGGCGTGGCGCATCCCAGGCGTTTCCCGCAAGCGCTCCGAGCCTTCACAACCCCGATTTCGTTGACGTCGTCATTCACTCTTACCGCCACCGGTATGGACTCGTCGAGGGCGACCCTCAGTACCAGGGATTCGAAGACCTGATCGCGCAAGAGCCACAGATCACAGTTCCAACGGTCGTGCTCGAAGCTGGGGACGACGGCGTCGGCGGCACCAACGTATGCGAGGACCGGGAGCATTTCACCGGCCGTTATGACCAAAGAGTCCTCCCAAGTATAGGACACAACGTTCCTCAGGAGAATCCGCAAGCGTTCGCCGACGCCGTGCTGAGCCTGCTCACCTGAGCATTGTCTACTCGTCTTCAACGCGGCCGCGTGCGAGGCCCGCAAGACGGACGGCCAATGGACGGGTTTTCAGGTGCTCACCAGAGCGCGGTCGAGGCCCTATTTCGACAGGCAGGGCCGCCCGCAAGGGGAACACCTACCGAACAGGAATCAGCTCAGCACCTGCTTGAAGAGCGCAGGGTAGTCACCATCAGCCAGGTCCAGAGATACTGCCTCGTCCAAACTGAACCAACCGAAGGCATCGTGTTCATCCGGCGCGGCATTGATGATGTCACCGTCCCACTCCTCAACCCTCCAGACCTCCAGGAAGAGGCCAGCTTCTTGACGCGTAAATAACGCGTTTCCGCTAGGTGGAGCGATCTCCACGCTCAACTCTTCTCGAAGCTCACGCACAAGAGCTTGGCGACCATTCTCGTCAGGTTCGAGATGACCTCCCGGGAGGTCCCAAACATTGGGATACCAGGCCTTCGACGGTGATCGATGCACGAGAAACACCCGCCCTGCGCTTACGAGCAATCCGCACGACACATGATGCGTGAGGTGTTCATCCATGAGATGAGCCTACGGACAGCCCACCAGCTGGGGTGACAGGACCCACGCTCGGGTGCCGAACCCCCAAATGGGTAGGGCGACATAGGATCCTCGGCATGACCCGTGTCGTCTTCATGTGTGGCCCAGCCGGTTCAGGCAAGTCCACGGTTGCACGCGAGCTTGAGTCTGGCGGCATGGCGCGGCTGACTTTGACGAGGAAGCCTGGCGGCGGGGTATTTAATCCCAACCTCTGGTCGAGGTGGTCCGGCTCGAGATCGAAAGCCACCTGCGCCAGAGACTTCGTGACCTTGTGATGAAACAGACCGATGTGGTGCTGGACTACTCCTTCTGGTCCCGACGCATGCGCGAGGACTACCGCGCCATCCTCCGGCCGCTGGGAGTCGAGCCGGAGACGATCTATCTGGCCACTCCGCGAAAGGTGGTCCTGGCTCGTGTCCGCGCGCGGGCGGGGCAGGAGCCCAATGACGTCCAGCTACCCGATGAGCTGGCGGCCGCCTACTTCGATCACTTTGAGGTTCCCACCCCTGAGGAGGGCCCCTTGACCGTGGTCGCATAGGCTCGGCGCGCCACCCGGATGCCAGTGGGGAACGGCATCCGGACGCTCCCGCTGATTTGTGCCGGGTGAGGCCGGGCAATACGATTCGCGCATGACGAATGAATGGCGCCGGATCATTGCAGCACTCGCTAATCCTGACCGCCGAGCTGTTTGGGCTGCCGCGGTCCTCGTCACCTCTGCAGACTTGTCTGACGCCAAACGGGCAAAGGCCGTCAACGCGCTGCGGGATGCTGGCCTCCTCGATCAAGAGGGGAACGCCGTCACCGTCGTGTTCAATGAACTGTTGGCGATTGAACCGGAGGTGCGTCGTGAAGGCATCGATCGCTTCATTCGGAATGGGCGAATCGAGCACTACCCCGCGAAACCGTCACTTCGCCACGAACTGCTTGAGTGGGTCGCCGGGGCACTCCCGGCCGGATACAAGATGACCGAACGCGAGCTTGGCGACCGCCTCGCGCTGGTTGCCGACGATGTCGTGACTCTTCGCCGGTACCTCGTCGATGCCGAAACTCTCGTGCGCACGCCAGACGGCGCGGTGTACGAAGTCCGGCAGCGCTAACTACGGAAGCCGAACGTCATTCAATACCGCTCGATGTCAGCGAAAACGCTCTTCGTCGAACTGCTGAGTGCCGCCCTCCATGGTCCATGCTGCGGCGAACGGCATCAGGGCCTCAATGGTGGCGACGCGAACGCCCTCCATGGTGGGAAGAAGCACCCTGATGCCTGGGTAGTAATCAAAAAGAACCTGCCTGTCACGCCCGCACGGGCCGACAACACCGCGCCCGTGATTGCCAACAGCGACAATTGTCGTGATGTCTCGCGCGCCCTGTGCACGCGCCACGCCCAGTGCAATTAGTTCGGCGCACGGACCGCCGGTGAAGTGGAAAAGATTTACCCCGGCGAACATGCGGCCGTCGGCGTCTCGAACCGCCGAGCCCATCGTGTGTGCACCATCTTCATCGGGCCCGGCATCCGTGTTCGCGTCGATGACCTCCCTTGCGAGCTCAACGAGCTCAACGAGCTCAAGGTCTTCGGCCGTCGGCACTGCAAGTTCAGCGTTTAGGAGCATGAGGGTAATCCTAGGGATCGAAACGGATCCAACTCTTGGCCTGCCTGCCTGCCTGCCCGCAAGACGGACCATCAGCGGACGCGAAATTAGGTCCTCAAAGAGGGGCCAATTGTCGGGGCTTGCAGCCTAGGAAGGGTGCCCGGTTGGGGGCGACCGCTTGCGGGATTGTTCTTGACCCTTCGACCGGCCGAGGTGCACCGTTCGAACTATGAATGAATTTCTGATCGGATACGCACGCGTGTCCACGAACGAGCAAGATCTCACCGCCCAACAAAACGCCCTGGAAGCCCTCGGCGTTAGATCGAACCTGATCTACACCGACCACGGACTCACCGGCACCAACCGAGCACGCCCCGGCCTCCGCGAAGCACTCGCCGCCTGCCGGAACGGCGACACCCTCGTCGTCGCCAAACTCGACCGACTTGCCCGCTCTCTCCGGGATGCGAAAGACATCATCGACGAACTCACCGTCAAAGGCGTCAAACTCAGCATCGGCGGATCCGTCCACGACCCGACCGACCCGGTCGGGCGCCTGCTGTTCAACGTCCTCGCGATGGTGGCAGAGTTCGAATCCGACCTCATCCGCGCCCGAACACGCGAAGGGATGCAAGTGGCCAAAGCAAAAGGCCACCTCCGCGGCAAACAGCCGAAGCTGTCGCCGGCGCAACAACGTCACCTGATGGAAGTGCACCTCGCGGGGACGCATTCCACGAGCGAGCTCGCTGAATTGTTCAACGTCGCCCGCTCCACCCTCTACCGCACCGTCCAACGGCAGACGGTCGACCGCTGAAACATACTCGCGCTCCCGTTGCCGAGCCAAGCAAGTCAGCAACGGGACAGCCGACCCCAGGGGCGGCAGCAGTCATTTCCAGGGTCGAGCCGTGTCACAGCGGAACGTCTCCCGGTACCGTGGCCTCATGGGAATAAGGCGGATGCAGACCGGACCAACGCTGAACCCGGACGAGTTCTGGGAGCGGATAGAGACCATGGATGTCCAGTTGCGTGGATCTTTCGCGCAGCGACCGTGCTTTGGACTCGATTGTTGGACGGGACCGCGCATGATCGCCGAATGGGCCCTGGGCGATAGTACGTTCCGCAGCGTCCAATACGGCCAAGCCGGTGAGCCGAGGCAAGTGGTGGTGGCAACCTCCGAGGACGACATTGAAGATCCGGTTCAGCACATCATTTGGAACCTGCCATCGGAGGAACCCTTCGAGGAACGCATGAATCGGTTGCGGACCGCTCAACTTCCCGTCGTGTCCGAGCGAATCGAAGTATCGGTCTCAGGGCAGCACGTCACTTTTGATGTCCGCAGTGTGGACGATTATCTTGTGGCCGATGCCACTGTGGATGGGCAGCACATCGTGCTGCGCACTCACGGTATCGGTTTAGAAGAGCTGAATATCGCACCCATCGAAGACATCGAGCCCTACCTCGAAGGTCGCAACGCACTGATCAGACAAGCGCGCGCCGAACAGGGAATCATCGACCCCAAGTAGCTAGCTAGACGACACCAGGAGAACGCCAGAACCTGATCGTTTCTGTGCCCGTAAGCCGAACCCCTTACGGGCGATCTCACCTCATGACCAGCGAATAGATGAACATGTCGCGGTACACGCCAGAAACTTGCTGCCAGGCATGCAGGAGGCCCTCGCGTTGGAAACCTACCTTCTCGGCGGCTCGCCAGGAGCCCTCGTTCCACGGTTCTACATACAGCTCTAGTCTGTGGAGGTTCGGCAGGGCCAGAGCCCAGGTGACCAAGGTGAGGAGAGCGTCCGCCGCGTATCCACGTTGTCGCGCCGAGGGTCGAATCCAATAACCGACACTCGCCCGCCCGTAATCCTCGTCGCGCAGCCAGAGTCCGATCTGGCCGACCGCGCGATCATTCTCGTCAGCGATTGCGAACGAGTACCCGGCACGAACCTGCAGACGTTGGTGTTGGCGCTCGATGAAAGCCAGAGCAGCATCAACACTGTTGTCGGACGGGACACTGGTGATGAGTGGAATCAGAGGATCACCGGATGCCTCCTGAATCATCGGCGCATCGTTGGGCTGAAACGAGCGCAGTACGACGGTTCGGCCCATCAGTAGCGGGAGGACCAACTCGTTACCCCTATCGGGATCGATATCCATCAACCAACCTTGCCACGGCGAGCTATCTGCTCGCAGGGTGGCCAGCCGTCCGTTGGCGGACGACCATCGCGTTAACCAGCAATCGGGCTGGCTAACCGGTCAGCAGCCGCTTTCTCCTCGGCGAGCCAATCGAAACCCAATGGCAGCAGATCGCCGATTGCGACGTTTCGAACCCCCAGTGGCGTGGGGACAAGTACTCGAATGTTGGGGTGGTAATCAGCAAGGACTTGGCGATCACGGCCACATGGAGACTTCACGCCGCGCCCACTGTCGCCCACGGCCACAATTGCCGTCAGCTCGCGCGCTCCAGAGGTTCGGGCTGTTCCCAGCGCGACAAGTTCAGCGCAGGGGCCACCCGTGAAGTGATAAACATTGACGCCAACGTGGATGCGTCCCGCGGCATCCCGAACAGCAGCTCCGACCGTGTGCACCCCACCTTCAACGTCCGCGTTGGCATCAATGGCCTCCTCCGCTCGCGCGATGAGTTCCAAGTCGTCCTCGGTGAGCTGTCGCATATCCATACTGTTCAGCGTATTGCGGAATACACGCTCTGCCTCCTAAACGAATCGCACCGGAAATGTCGGCGGCCACTCAGCTCACAAGTCGCTGCATGACGACGCGGGGCCATTTGCCCAAGCCGTTCGTCGCTTCCACCGACATTTTTTGGTGCAGTCCCCGCCCCCAGCGCTCTGAAGCGATGACGCCGAAGCCGAGGCGAGTGTAGTACGGAGCGTTCCATGGGACATCGCGAAACGTGGTCAACGTCAGCGCGTCCAATTTGCGTTCCGTAGCACGCTCATTTGCGACATCAAGAAGTCGCGCACCAATGCCCCTGCGCGCAACGCTCGGATGCACCGTTACTTGCTCGACATGCATGGCTCCATCCAGAGGCTCGACAAGCAGGTAGGCGATTACGAAACGGTCGTCAGAAACCGTCACCCACGCCTCACCCTCGTTCAAGAAGGACTCGAACACTGCTGCACTTATCGGCTCATCTTCCGCGACGCTCTCCATGCCAACCGTGCGAAACGTTTGCCCTGCTGCGCGCTCAATCTCCTGGATCCTGAAGAGATCGTTGACAGTCGCTAATCGATGCATGCCCTCATACTGACACCCAACGAGATCCTGACACCCAACGAGATCGGAGGGACGAAGCGGGAGCACCCACAAGACGAACCTCATGTGGGGGATCGCCGTAGCGGACGCGACAAGGACGGTTGCTTCTCGACTCCGGACAGAGACAGGTAAATTTCCTCCATGGCATGCTTATACGGTGCTTAGCGACTTCTGGCCCCTGCTTCGTCTACGGCTGACGACACCGCGACTGGAGCTTCGGCTCCCGACCGAGGAAGAGCTAGCGGCCCTTGCCGAGGTCGCGGCTGACGGTGTACATAGCCCTGGTGAGCGGCCCTACCTGACGCCGTGGACGGAAGTGTCACCACGACAGCGTGCCGTCCACGTCGTGCAGCAACATTGGAGCCGACGGGGAAATTGGACCATCGACGCCTGGACTCTGGAACTTGGCCTTTTCTACGAGGCGCGTCCTGTGGGAATGGTCGCCCTCCGTGGACGAGATTTCCCCGTCCTACGCGAGGTTAAGACCGAGTCCTGGATCGGGGTGAATCACCACCGCCAAGGCTTGGGTACCGAGGCACGCAGCGCACTACTCCATCTGGCATTCGAAGAGTTGGGGGCCGCCAGCGCTCTGACGGAAATCTTCCAAGACAACGCAGGCTCGCAAGGGGTCTCCCGCAAACTTGGCTACCGCCATGACGGCATATCCCGGGATGTTCGCGAAGGGCAAGTGGTCGTTTCCGACCGTCTACGTCTGGACCGAGACGATTGGCAGGGAACAGCGCACCCGCACGTAACCGTCAACGGCATCGGCATCGGCCCCTGCTTGCCGCTCTTTGGCCTCTGACCCCGTTCGTCATTAGCCCAACGCTTAGTGGGTTACGGAGCGCCCACTACCTCAACTTTGAAGCCAGCTTCGTTTTCGAGGTAAACGGCGTAGTGGTCGGAGCCCCCTGCGTGCGGGTAACGATCCGCGTACAGGGAACTCCAGCCGTGGCCTGATGCTTGCCCGGCCAAGTGGTCGATGTCAGCCGGGGCGCCTCCGTGAAGCGCGACGTGGTTCAACCCGGGGAGCCTCCGGTCATGTGTGTCACCGGAGAGGGCCGGCGGTCGTGTGGTCACGAGGTAGACGTCGCCGCATCGCCAAGAGGTGCCGTTGTCCCACTCCTGATCGATCGACCATCCGAGCTGCGCGAGAAGCCAGCCCCAAGATTTTCGAGCGCTGTCGAGGTCAGCGACCCAAATCTCAATGTGATGTAACCCAAGTGCCATGTGGCCATCATTCCACGGGTGGTGCGGATCCTGACTCAATAAGGGGACGGCCAACGGACGGGTTTTCAGGTGCTCACCAGAGCGCGGTCGAGGCCCTATTTCGACAGGCAGGGCTGCCCGCAAGCGGAACCTGTTCGGACATCAAAAGGCGTGGGTCTCAGCGATGTCCACAGAGGCAATAGATCGGTGGCGTACTGGGTCATACACGGATAGCGGCCATGGTCGTGCATGATGGGCGAATGGCCCATGAAGGATTCTTTACCGATAAGTCCACTCTCGTGGGAGAGTGCGTTGTCTTGCGCTCGTTCGAGGCCGGAGATATTGACGCCATGGGCACCATCCTTGCCGACCCCGAAGTGCTCACTCTTACGGGAAGCGTTCACACCACAGCCGAAGCGCACGGTCGTGAGGCCATCCTCGACTCGGCAACGCGCCAGTGGTATGAAACGAGAGCCGAGCAACCCGATCGTCTGGATTTCGCGATCATCGAGCAGGCGTCGGCGGCTTGCGTAGGTGAAGTGGTGCTGAATGAACTCAGCCCGGAGAATGACAGCTGCAACTTTCGCATTCTCATCGGTCCTGCGGGGCGTGACCGCGGGCTCGGTACCGAGGCTACGCGGCTGATCATCGGGCATGCGTTTCGAACCACGACACTGCACCGCATCGAGCTTGAGGTCTTCGCTTTCAATCCCCGTGCCCAGCACGTGTATGAACGCAGTGGTTTCGCACTCGAGGGCAGGCGGCGCGATGCGCACAGATTCGACGGCCAGTACGTCGACGCCCTCACGATGTCGATCATCAGGTCTGGGCGCCTCGACGCAGACGGTCTCAAGTAGAAGTCCCGCATGCAAGGCAGCTCGGGCCACAAAGCGCCCGCAAGTCGGACGATCAGCGGGTCGGATTCGAGACCACTTTCAGAACTCGAAACGAGGGTGCTTCTCGACTTCGAGGGGTGCCCGTAAGCGGAACGGCGGATTCAACCGCTTACGGGACGCTCGACACGGTGCACCAGTCGGCGTCCGGCGTCTCTGTAGCTCAGCAAAATCAGGCCATAGAGAGTCTCTGCCACCAGCACGGTGCCCCTTCCTGAAGCCTCATCGGTCCAGTAGCTGTCGAATCACTCACGAACTGCGTTGAGGGCCGTAGCGCTCCGCCATCTTCTCGGAGAGCAGCTGGGCTGCTTGCGCCGCGGTGAGTGCCAGGCTCTCGCTTTCTTTAACGCCGAGTTCGCTGAGCGCACGAACGAGATACAGCGGTAATGGCTCCTTCTGGGTCACCGTTTCGGGTGCCCCGCGGTCTGGCAACTTCTTGTCACGAACACAGGCCCAAAACGTTTCAGCGTCAACGGCGAGCTGGGTTCGAAGGATATGGGTCCACATCCCGGCAGAGTACGTCGACCTGTCGACGGGCCTAGAGATTCGAGTGCGGAGGATCTGCCCGTCCCAGAGCGCCAACTCATAGGTGCGGTGATGCCTGACCGGCTGTCCTGACGCACCGCGTACAAGCTGCCACTTCTCCGCCACGCAGAAATCATCGTGGTCCTCGCGAGTCGCGGCCGGGTACCTACTCACCGCCGCGCTCAAGCCATTCGAGGAGCTGCTCGTCGGTTGAAAGGTTAATGAGCTGCACAAGGGCCCAGTTGCCGGAGTGATTCGGAGCATGCTCCAGCCGGTCGTCCCAGTCTTCGGCGTACTCTCGAAGCGACAGGGCGAGGTCGGCGAGTGCGCCGTCAACGTCGGTACCCTCAGACACGAAGGGGCGGCCATCCATCAGCGCAATAGTGCGGTCATCTTCCCGAGTAACGCGAATGCGCGGCGATACAGTTGTAGAGAAGTATGCACGGAGCCGATCCAACGGCATGACCGCAGAGAGCTGACCATCGCGCTGCACGGTGACGGTTCGCCCGCGCGCGGTCGCATCGAACACTTCCTTGAGATGCGAGCGCGCGTCCGTGAAGGACCTGTAATCGGCGACGAGTGGCATTTCAACCTTCCTGCGCAGGTGAACCCTCGCTTATAAACGTACACTGAGTACGTCATGTACATGATATCTCGGTGTCAACTCGAACGGCTACCTCCAGCACGAACTCACCGCAACTGCACACCCGTCTATACCGACCCAATGGCTACACAAGTGCCCGTGACCCGAACCCCAACCGAGACACGAGAAAACGCCGTAACGCCTACTTGCGCAGGCGGACTATCCAGCCGACGACCTTTCCGTGGTGACCACGCGACTGGCGAAAGCTCAGCACGCTGTGCTGCATAGCGCCCCCTGTTTCCGGAACCCGAACACCGCGTTCCTCTGGATCCTTCGACGGGTGGTATCGCACCGAGATCTGATCAATTCGGGCAACGCGACCGGACAGCTGCGTCCGATCCGACCGGTCGGAAGGATCGCGGACGGCGTCGGCATAGGTGTCGAGCTGCAAGGAGACCGCGCGGCGGCCGGCGAACAGGCGGGAAACCCAGTCTTGGTTCATCGGCACCAGCGACCAGTCGACGTGTTGGTCAAGTGCAACGTCCAAACCATCCTCGGCAACCTGCCATTCGGTGAACCACACGTCAGTATCGCCGGATTCCTGGCTCGGGACGATGTCCTCTGGCTCGACCTCCTCCGCGTCCACCCGATCGATTGAGTCGTAGGTGCCGTAGCGTACCCGAACATCGGTAGCGCGCTTGCCCTCTTTATTCGAAACAGGCGTTAGCTGGCTTCCAAGATCCTTCATCGCACCAGACTAGGAACCCGCTTGCCGCATTGCAATCTGCCGGGCCATCCACTCACAAACTTCAGAACATGTCAGGAAAAGCGTGCCCGCAAACGGAACGACGACCGACACATGGAATCAACAGGCCCTACCCGCCTGCCATTACGCCAATCACCAATGAAACAGAGATGAGAGCGCTGGCGACATAACCAAGGCGAAGCCACGTCGCCGAGTTCGTCTGAGCGACGATTGTGGTCCCGAGGACGGTGGCGATCGTGGCGAATGGCGCTGTCACAGCCAGCCCGTACCGGAGACTTCCGTTCGGGTCGAACGGTATGAGCACCACCCACGCCGTGATCCCTAACAGCATCAGTAGCGCCAGTGCGATCAGCGGTGCGGCAATCCGCGGAATCGACGCCCGTCGCTGAATACCGATCCCGATCCCACCGACGATCCCGCCGACAACAACCCCCATGACGATACCGAGCCACCCCGATGCCGGTGCTCTACCTTCCAGTGACCAGCCGATAGCGGATGCGATATAGAGCGCCGCCAATAAGCCACCGGTCACTGCGGCGGATGCCGATCCCGCAGCGAACCATAAAGCATGCGCACGACCAGTTGTTGAAGTCCTTGAGTCGGTGCGTGTTCTCACCACATTCCTCGCCTTCAGGGCCGGTTCACGTTCTCCCATTGCCTCCATGATGGCACTTCGCTGCGGACCACATCGTGAAGACGCGCACGGACCCAACGCTGCCTGCCTGCCCGAAAGCCGGACGGCCCCCGGACGCATCGCCGCCCTCGTTGAGATCTAGCTCGCTGCTGTTGGGAGGATCGCCGTTTAGGTGTCCCGACATTAAGCCCGATGAGGGGGCGGCGGTTTCTATTGGTCGACGCAACAGTTGGACGTTTTTTGGCCGTTGTGGGCCGTGCCCGCGCGGCGGTTCCGCACCTGATCGGGGGGACCGTGCAGGTCTCACGCCGTGCGCCGAGGCAACGCGGTCAACGAATGAAGAGGAAGATGACGAGGCACATGATCGTTGCGAAGAGGGGGAAAGCCAGTTGACTAGCATCACGAACGCACTCCGGCCGCGTGAGCTATCCGTTGCCAGCGCACTGCCCAGCAACCAGTGAAGCGGATCGAGGGTGAGTCAGTTCTGCGGCAACTCATGCCGCAAGCTGCGTTCAGGCCCAGGGCGGCGGGACCGAGGCGCCGCCGCGCAGGGCGACGGTGAGGTTGAGATCGTCGCCAGCCTGAAGCTGGCGGCTGGTGAGCGGGTTGAGAAAGCGGAGGTCGTCGAGGGTAACGCCGAAGCGGTCGGCGATGTCGTTGAGAGTGTCTCCGGCGACCGCCCGGTAGGAGACGGGGGAACCATCGGACACGGCGGTGGTGCCGCCAGCGCCGAACCGGGCACCGGTATCGACGGCGAGCAGCTCCGGGCGGGTGTCCGGCACGTCCCAGGTGATCGTGCCGACCGCCCGGGGAGTAAGCACGCAGCCGTCAGGATCGGCAGTACTCGGGGTGTTCGCGGTGATGACAGCGGTCAGAAAATAACTGGGGTCGCCCCGAGAGAAGTCCCTGTCGCCCAGGCTCAGCCCGGGCTGATCTGGGTCCGTGGAGAGGTTGCCGAACGAGAAACTGTACATGTCGGCCAGGCAGGTCGTGGTCTCCGACCAGGGACTGAAGAACAGTTGCAACCCTCCGGGAATATCCGAGTGGAAGCCCCTCAGCGCGACATCGAACCCGCCGCCTCCTGCCGTGACCACGACGGTTCCGGACACAGCGTCGTCCCCCGAGGTCGACGTGAGTTCGGCCGTGCCGATGACACCGTCGGGGATGACGACGGCGATGGCGGGCCGGACCGGCGCATCCGTTTGGACCGCCGTTTCGGCCGGCTGAGCCTCGATCGTCGGGGGCGAGCAGGCCACCAGTGCGACCATCAGCGCAATGATCCCCAGAACGGATGTCATCAGTCGTGGCATCAGGTCCCCTCCCGGCCGAGTCCAGTATGGCAGTTGTTTGTTACTGCAAGCCGTTCTCGGGAACGACGTTGACGACCGATGCTAGGCAACGAGGCGGCGGTACAAAGGCACGTCCCCGAGGGTCCGCTCTTGACAGCATCGCGCGGCACTGACTCACTAGGTCTATGAACAGGGATGCGATGCTCAACGGTGTGGCAGAGCTCGCGCGCGCGGCGATTCTCGGGAACCTGCTCTCAGAGGTCGACTCGCTTGCCGCGGGGATCGAGCGCTCCGGCTGGGTCCGCGGCGCGGAAGGCGGTCGTTGGCTCTGCCCGGATGACCAGGCCTGGAACCTGTGGTCGGCGGATCACGCCGCCGACTGGGTCACCTGGCACGGCGGCGAGGCCACCGTGTCCATCAACGTGCAACCGGCTCAGCAGCCGGGCCGTGTCCGCGTGCCTGCGCACTTACAGTTCGCGATCGAGCGAATCGACACGCCCTCCGAAGGCCTTCCCCGCGACGACGAGCGGGCACTCCGCGTCGCACGAACGGGGTCCCCCGTGGCCCGCTGGTACCTCGCAGGTGAGGACGACCTCCCTGACGACATTGTTGAACTGCTTCGCCACGACGAGGACCCAGCCGTGTCCGCTGCGGTGGACGCGCGTTTCTTAAAGCCGGGGCCTCTCGGCTAAGTCCGACGGTATCGATCTCAGGTTCCTACACCCCCTCTGCAGCCGTTCGTTTTTCCCACACCGATTCGCCATCCACGACTCCCGCCGTGAGCACCAGACCGAGGTGACGAGCCACCCGAGCTGAAGCGTGATGCTCGGGATGGATCAGAGCGCGCACAACGTGCACGTGCTTCTCACGGAGCGAGGTAAGGACGGCCGTGGCTGCCTCGGTCGCAGCGCCACAATGCTGCGCCGACGGGGTAATCAGCCACGCCATATTTGCAGTCAGCGTCTCACCGTCGACCGTCAGGGTGGCCTGCATGTAACCGATCACGTTCTGGGTGGCCTTCGTGCGAATGATCCAATTCAGCCATCGCGCCGTGCCATCGGGAGAATGTCCAACCGCTTGCCGAATGTACCGAGTTCGCAGAGCGCCTTCACTCGGTGGCTCGCCGCCGATGAAAGTGTAGAGCTCTCGCGGCGCGAGCACAGCGACCATTTCTGTCGCGTGATCCACGCAGAGCGGCTCGAGAATGAATCGGTCGGTGTCAAGCGGATGCCCGGTGGGCCAGATCATGAGGTTGACCGTGGCATGAACATTAGAGCACCTCGAGTGCTCGTTCTGACTCGGCGTCGTGCTCAGAGTTGTCGTCTTTCCAGCCGAGTAGCGCGCTCACGACCAGGAGACAGAGTGTCGCTGCCGCCATGCTTAGGATGGCCGGGACCAAGCCGGCGGCCTGGATCAGCACGCCGGCCAACGCACTGCCAGCGGCACCACCGAGGTTGTGGCTGGTGTTCACCCAGGTTGTGGCAGAATTCTGGCGATGTTGGCCGCCAGCGCTGTGCGCAGCGACATAGGCGACGATCATCACGGGAGAAAAGAACAAACCCGCCACGACGAGGACCGAACTTACCGCCACCGCACCGGTGGCAAACGCTAAGAGCGATGAACTGACCAGGAGTGCTCCGGCGAGAACCACCAGTTGTCGGGCCGGCGAGCCGGGGACTCGCAGCGCTCCATACAACAACCCCCCGAGGGCACTCCCTCCCGCGAAGAGGCCCAGCGCGATGCCCGCGGCGGTTGAACCACCATATTCGGCAAGGGCCACCGGGACCGCCACGGTGAGAGTTCCGGAGATGGCTCCCACCACCAGCGCCGGGAGCAGCAACCCAACGAAACGCCCTTCGAAGATGAGCGGCTTAATCTTCTTCGGTTCGTGCCCCGGCTCGGTCGTGGCACGGGTGCGCGGTGTCATCGAACCCACCGTTGGTGTGGCAACAAAGAGCAGCCCACCAATGATCACTAGCGCCGCGGGGACGAGCAGGGCCGGCCCCGGCGCAATGAAGGCCAGCCCCAAACCGGCGATGGCGGGCCCCATCAGATAAAGAAGTTCCTCGACGACCGCGTCAAAACTCAAACCCTTTTTGAGTAGCGCCGCGTTCGGGGTGATCGTTCCCCACGCCACACGCATGGTCGGCCCGAGTGGTGGGGCGACCGCACCCGCAGTGGCGGCCAGGACCAGAAGGAGCCCACCGGTCCCGCCGAGCCACGATGTCATCGCCAGTGCGCTCAGCGCGCCACCGAAGAGCAGCACCAAGACGGTGAGAACCCGACGCGCGCCGAGGTGGTCAATCAACCACGCGCGCACGGGAGCGAGAAAACTCGCTGTGGCCCCGTAGAGCGCAAGACTCACACCAGCCACAGCGATGGAACCGGTCGCGTCGGTGACAGCGTAAAAAAGCGGAAGCAAGACGAGGGCGTAGGCGGCCCGTCCGATGATCGCGGTGGTGAAGGTCGGACGCACCTGTGGCAGCGCGAGCAGGTCGACGTACCGCGCGGTCACTGAGTTCGACATAAGAAAGGGCTCCAACACCAGCGCGACGACCGCTCAATCACGGCAGAGACGCATGACGGCAGCCTAGCGGGGCGCAACGGCCTGAGGGGTGCATCCGGTCAGGTGGGCCCGGATCACGTCGCCGTGATTGAGGAGGCCTGCAGGTCTGTTGGCTGGTATCAGAACCCTTTTCGCCGCATTCCTGCCGGGTCAGGTGAGGGACGCGACAGCGGGTATTTGAGATCCAGCCGCGGATCGATTGCCAGCTGCCAGAGAAAACTGAGCAGATACCTGCCGCCAGCCCAGTAGGCCGGGATAATCAACCACCCGAGCCACGGCAGAGCATCCGTGAAAACGAGCGCGATCGTGGCGAAAGTCACCAAAATACCCATGCCCTGGTACAGGAAAGAGAAGCTGCGTGTCGTGGCGTCACGCCGTTCTTGCTGAGCGCTCCGGCGCGCATCCAGCCCGTCGACCGTCGCCTGAAATTCTTCGTCCTCCACCTTGGCGAACAGGTCACCCACCGGCACCCCAAGCGCGTTCGCGATCATGGAGAGCGTCTCCACGCCGGCATCTTTTCCCGCTTCCAGGCGCTGGATCGTTCGCGTCGCGACGCCACTCTCTTGCGCGAGGCGCTCCTGGGTCCATCCGCGGGCCTTACGCAGCGGGCCAATATATGACTGATTCATGTCTCTGACCCTAGGGAGAAACAACACCACGGGACAACGACATCCGCACGACAGCAACCCGACAGATGCCCGCCATGGGGTTGGGCGCGCACCCAATCCCTCGTGGCTTCAGCCTTCATCGACGCCCGTGAGCACAGCGGTCGGTACGATCACTCTGCATGGACGGCCTGCCGCACACGCTCCATGATGGTGGCGCGCGCATCTCGGCCCACGGCTGTCGGCAGCAGCGGATAAACGTGCACCTGACCGTCGATCTGGATGAACTCGACGTCGACACCGGCATCCGCTGCTTTCGCTGCGTAGAGCCGATCATCGGGGTTCAGAATGTCGCGGGTTCCGGAAAAGATCGTGATGGGCCCGAGGCCCTCCAGATTTCCGTTCAGGGGACTGACGGTGGGGTGATCAACGTGGAGGGCGCCTTTCCAGAGGTCGATAAAGACCTGTGTGCCCTTCGTGCCAAGCCAGGGATCGATGAGTTGAACGGTCGGGATGAACGGGTTCTTCATGGAGAGATCGACCGCGGGAGCGATGGCGATCGTACGAGGTAGCGTCAGGTCGTGACGTTCCCTCAGCTGGAGCACGGTCGATAAAACGATCTGCCCTCCGGCGGAGTCCCCCGCGAGCACGGTGGGCCCATACATTCGCTCGGCGTTGACGGTGGCGGCCGTGAAATTGTCCACAACGTGCTGCGCCGTTCCATACGGGACCAGTGGATAAATCATGACCTGCACGGTGGTGTGAGCCTCGGCGGCGATCTGGGCGCAGAGTTGCCAGTGTTGCGGCGCAATGTCGTTGACCCAGCCGCCGCCGTGGGCATAGATCACGGTGCCCCGTGCCGAACCATTGCGCGGCTTGACGGTGTAGACGGGCCATCCCGCATCATTGTGGGACGCCGAGATGCCAACGTCTCGTCTCAGCCGCCGAGGAGGCCCGAAGGCTGCGGGGCGCAGAGTGCGCTCGTGCAGCAAACGCCGAGCACCCTTCTCGGTGAGGAACCCAGCATTGGCTCGTGCCGCACGCAACAGGGGGGAGACAACTAGGTCGGGCACGATCATCTGTCAAGGCTCCCGGTTGTCATGAATTTCTGTTAGCCGTAATCGTAGACCTACCGATGCCCAGGTAACCGTGAAGTAGCGCAGCCGCACTGCGGCCCGCGCTACTTCACGGCGCTGCTTACGTGACGGCGCTGCTACGTCACCGCACTGCTACTCGACAGCACTGAGGGCGTTCACCAGACCCTCACCAAAGAAGCCGTTGTTGGCGGCACCACCCACGCACTGGGTCGAACCATCCGGACACGGCAGGTCGGACGCCTGAACTTCGAGGAGGTTAGCGAGTGCCTGACCCGACACGTTCGGGTGCGTGGACTTCAGCAGCGCAAGAACGCCGGCAGCGTGCGGGGACGCCATCGAGGTACCGGAATAGATGGCGTAGCCGCCACCGGTGACCGTGGACAGAATGGCCGAACCCGGGGCGGCCACATCAATGACGTTCTCGCCATAGTTGGAGAAGCCCGACTTGGCGTTGGCCTGCGTGGTTGACGACACGGTTACCACGCCCTCAAGCTCGGCGGGAATGTCGGCACAACCAGTATCGATGGGTCGAAGTGCCGGGGTGGTGTCGTTCGGGCTCGAGGCATCCGTTGTCTTGTTGGCCAGGTCGATGTTCGAGTTACCGGCTGCCGCCACGTTGACAACGCCATTGTTCTGCGAGAACTGCACGGCACGATTAACGGCGGTCTTCACCGCAGCCTGATCGGCATCGGTGTCGCACCAGAACATCCACGGGTCGATGTAATAGCTGTTGTTGGTGACGTCCGCGCCGATGGAGGTGGCGTACATGAAACCGCAGATGGCGGCCTCCGGATAGATGAAGCCACTGTCGTTCACGACCTTGACCGAGGCGAGGCGCACGTTCGGGGCGACTCCCACGATGCCCACGCCGTTACGAGCCGCGGCAATGGTTCCGGCCACGTGCGTACCGTGGGCGCTGGTGGTGGGCTGCCACGCGGCGTAATCCGTTTGGGCCACACCGGTGTTGCACCCGGCCGAGACGCTGGTGTCAATGTTGGCCGCGAGGTCAGGGTGGTCGCCCTGAATGCCGGAGTCGAGCACGGCCACGAGCACACTGCGGTCACCGTCAGTGATCTGGTGAGCGGCATCGGCGCCGATCAGTGACATGTCCCATTGCTGGCTTTCCGACGGATCCGGAACGACCTGCACGGCCGCCTCAACCCCCTGGTCCTTAGTCTGAGCGGCGCTGCGACGCTCAGCGGTTCCGGGGAGGGCGGGCTCGCCCAGATAGGTGGGGTCGGTGACGCCGACCGGAGCGGTGCGGGTGGCTCCCACCGACTCGACGGCTTTGTCACCGCGCAGAGACTGCGCGAAGACCGTGTTGTCGGACTGCGCAATGACCACACCAATCTCGGCGTAGGAATTGACCACGACACCTCCGGCCGCGGCGACGGCGCGCTCAACCTTCTGCGTCTGGCCCGCGTTGGCCTTGGTCACGTTGATGGCGTAGTTCATCAGGGCGCCATGCACGATCGGGGCCGCAGGGGCCGGTTTCGGTGCCGCGTTGGCAATGCCGGGCACCATGACCGTGGCGCTCAGGGCAACGGTCAGGGCGATTCCCGCTGTCAGGCCGCGGGTGTGGGTGGAACGTGATCGGGTAGTCGGACTAAACATCCTGCTCCTCATCTACAACGGCCTCGAATAAGACCGTCGTCGGCCCCGCGCCCACGTCCGAACGGCGAAGGTGGGCAACGTCATCGGGCAGAGTAGCGGCGCGGTGTCAGCGATCGGGGGCTGTCCCACACCGTTCAGATGCAGTTGGCGACCCTGATCGCTCATGGCCAACTCATCTTCAACGCTAAGGAATTGCATGGCCTGTTGATAGTCGGCACTTAGGTGGACACGGCGCTGAACACACTGCGAACATCCGTCCCCGGTGCGGGCACTCGCTCAGCGGAACCTGCGACGATGGGGTGTCCACCCCACCAGCCTCATTTCTGGAGTGTTATCGTCGTGTCTCCCCGCCTACTCTTTCGTTCCGTCGCCATCGCCGAAGCCATTACCTGGGCGCTCCTGATCACCGGCATGCTGATGAAGTACGTCTTTGATGCCGGCGAGGTGGGCGTGCAGGTGGGTGGGTTCGTGCACGGCCTCGTGTTCATCGCCTTCGGCATGACGGCGGTGCTTCTGGCCGTGAACCAGCACTGGAGTGCCCGACTCACGGCCCTCGCCGTGATCACCGCCATTGTGCCCTTTGGAACCATCCCGCTGGACCGGGGGCTGGAGAAACGCGGCCTGCTCGATGGCGGCTGGCGCCGCACGCGCACCGACGATCCGCGGGACCACACCCGAGTGAGCGCGCTGCTGCGCTGGATGCTCGTGCGGCCCGCCCTCTTCACCACCGTTCTTCTGCTCGGCCTGGTGGCGATCATGACCGCCCTGCTCCGCGTCGGGCCTCCCGGCGGCGGAAGCTGAGGCATCCGCTTACCCGCACGGGATGTGGGGCCGCTAGAGGAGAACCTCTGAGAGCCCAATGAGGTCGCCCAGGTCGGCGATGCTGTCGATTACGGCATCGGCGCCCGCTTCTTCGAGCGTGTCGGCGTCGTGGGCACCGCTGAGAACCCCCACGACGAGGCCCGCGCCGGCGTTGACGCCCGAAATGATGTCGCTCGCCGTGTCGCCCACGACCACCATGGCACCCACGTTTGTGGCACCCGTGCGCAGCAGGGCCATTAACGGCAGGTCGGGGAACGGACGACCGCGGCCGGCATCCGTGGGTGACAAAGCGGCGTCAATGAGGTCTCTCCAGCCGAGTTCGCTGATGATGGCCTGTTGAGTGGCGCTAGAGAAACCGGTGATGAGGGCCACCTTCACGCCGGCGGAACGCAGGTCGCGGAACAGGTTTTCCACTCCAGGGATTCCGGCGATGCCGCCCTCCTGTAGAAGCTCCAGATAGGTACTTTCGAACACGGCATTGGCATGCTCGGCGGCGTCCTCATCGTGGGCGAGGGCGCGGAAGACCTCCATTTTGGACCGCCCCATGGTCTCGCGCACGTAGTCGATGGCCTCCGCGAGCGACTCATCGGTGGTGGCGATTCCCACATCGCGCACGGCCAGAATAAAGGCCCGTTCCACGAGGCCGTCGTCCTGAACGGTGGTTCCAGCCATGTCAAAAACGACGAGTTCAACGTCGAGCGGCTCGAGATCCTCGGAATCGTACTCGGTGACAACAGTTTCACGGATGGTGATCACGGTGCGCCTTTCGATAAGGGTCGGCAGCTGAGAGGATAGCCGCTTCGCCCCCGCTCGGATACAGCCTCCGGCGATTTCGCACCACCCCGAATGGCCGCTCCCAGCCTCGGTGGCGCCGTTCGCACGTTCCCGTGGTTCGGGAGGGTGCGATTGGCGCGAGGCGGCGCTCGGGGGCGCGGCCCGCGGCATCCGCTGGCGCACATCGCACCGTCCCGGCGAACGGGAGGGTGTGATGTGCGCCGGCAACCGGTTTACGGCAGAACGTGACCGGCTGCGGTGAACAGGCGGTACCACTCCGGGCGGGTGAGGGGCACGTCGGAGCCGGCCGCGGCATCCGCGAGGTGGTCCAGGTTCGTGGTACCGAGAACCACCTGAATGTTGGCCGGGTGACGGGTGATCCAGGCGACGGCAATCGCCGCAGGCGCCACGGAATATTGGGCGGCAAGCTCGTCGATGACATCGTTCAGGGCCGCATATGTTTCGCGGTCGCCGAGGAAGACCCCGTCGAAGAACCCCTTCTGGAACGGCGACCATGCCTGCAGGGTGATGCCGTTCAGGCGTGAGTAGTCGAGGATTCCGTTGCCACGATCGATGGACTGCTCGAGCCCGGCCATGTTGGCCGACATTCCCGCGGTGATCAGCGGCGCGTGCGTGAGGCTCAACTGCACCTGGTTCACCACAAGCGGCTGTGTGACGGAGGTCTTCAGCAGCTCGATCTGGCCGGGCGTGTGGTTGGAGACACCAAAGTTGCGCACCTTGCCCGAGCTCTGCAGCGCGTCGAACGCGGCCGCCACCTCGTGCGGTTCCACGAGGGCGTCGGGACGGTGCAAAAGCAGCAGGTCGAGGTAGTCGGTTTTCAGCGCCGCGAGCGACTCATCAACCGAACTCAGAATATGTTCGGTGGAGAAATCCCAGAATCCCGAGCGGATGCCCACCTTGGACTGAATCGTGACCGCCTCGCGTTCCGCCGCGGTGAACGTGACGGCGTCGCCGAAGCGCCGCTCGCATTCGTGGGTCGGGCTGCCGTAGATGTCGGCGTGGTCGAAGAAGTCGATTCCGGCGTCACGAGCGGCGCCCACGAGGGCACCAATCTCGCCATCGGTCATTGAGGAAATCCTCATCAGTCCCAGAATGATGCTGGACGTTTCGAGGTTCGTGTTCGGCAGAGTCTGCGATTTCATGGTTCTATCTTGCACGCACTTTGCGCCGAAGCAGTGTCCCCGACCGGTCAGACGGTGCTCGACACCAGAGACAGCGAGCCGAGGATCAGGGTGAGAATGGCGCTGCCGAAGAGGACCCAAAAGAGCATGAAGATGCCGCCGATGATGATTCCGGTGATCGCCATTCCCCGGCCCGCTGGCTCGCGCTTGAGCCCCACGATCCCAAAGATCAGGGCGCCGAGCGGCACCAGAAACGTGAAGCCAAAGAAAACCGAAATGAGGCCCAAGACCAGTGAGGTGACGCTCAACCCGGTGGGAGGCGAGGCGGCATAGACCGGCTGGTAGAGGACGGGGGCGCTGTAGGGCGCATAGGCGTTCTGCGCATACGTCACCGGAGGCTGGGGTGGAGCCGGCTGGTCATTTCCCGGGTGGGGTGACTGATTCGACATGGCGACCTTTCGCACTGATGCCCCGATGAGGGACATTGCATTTGTGCGCTCAGCATATAGCCGCTCGATTCCCCAACCGAGTTATGCACAGGCCAGATTCATGGGCGGTGTGCAGCTAGCGCACTCCGGCGCACGGTAGCCTGTGCGATACCGGCAAGCGCCTCGCGCCCCCACCGGAAAGCACTATCCGATCAAAGGAGATCCTTCGTGTTCACGAGCCCTTACGCCCCCGTCGATATCCCCGACCAGAGCATCTACGACTATCTGTTCGGCGACCTCACGGAGTCCGAGCTCGACCAGATCGCCATCATTAACGGTGCGACCGGGTCCACGACGACGTATCGCACCCTCGTGGACCAGATCAATCGAGTGGCCGCCGCTCTCGCCGACAGCGGGGCGGGTGCCGGCACCGTGGTGGGGCTGCTCTGCCCCAACATTCCGGCATTTGCGAGCGTCTTCCACGGTATTTTGCGCTCGGGAGCCACCGTCACGACCATCAATTCGCTCTACACCCCCGGCGAGATTCAGAGTCAGCTCGAGGCAGCCGGAGCAACCTGGCTCGTCACGGTGAGCCCGCTCCTGGCCGGCGCCCGTGCGGCGGCGCATGCGGCTGGCATCTCCAACGATCAGATCGTGGTGATCGATGGCGCCGAAGGACACCCCTCGCTCGCCGATTTGTTAGCAACGGATGCCGCCGTGCCCGACGTGTCTATCAACTCCCGCACGCACGTGGCCGTGTTGCCCTTCTCCTCGGGCACCACCGGTCGCGCCAAGGGCGTGATGCTCAGCCACCGCAACCTCATCGCCAACGTTCAGCAGGCCCGAGGCCTGATTGGGGTGGTCCCGGAGGACAGGGTTCTGGCGTTGCTGCCGTTCTTCCACATCTACGGCATGACCGTTCTGCTGAACCTCGCGTTCAAGCAGCGGGCCACCCTGGTGACCATGGCCAAGTTCGACCTCACCGAGTTTCTGCGCATGATTCAGGACGAGCGCTGCACGTATGTCTTCATCGCGCCGCCGATTGCGGTGGCTTTGGCGAAGCATCCGCTGGTGGATAGCTACGATCTCTCGAGCGTGCACACCATTCTCTCGGGCGCGGCCCCGCTCGATGGTGCGCTGGCGCAGGCGGTGGCAACCCGACTGGACTGCCGCATTCTGCAGGGCTACGGCATGACCGAGGCGAGCCCGGTAAGTCACCTCATCCCTCTTGACGCCGCCGAGATTTCGCGGGACTCCGTGGGGGTAACCCTTCCGAATATGGAATGCATGCTCATTTCGCTCGAAACCGGCGAAGAGATCCCCCTGCCGAGCGAGGGAGTGAGCGACCCGGGTGAGCTGCTCGTGCGCGGCCCGAACGTGATGCTCGGCTATCTCGGCAACGAGGAGGCCACCCGCGAGACCATCGACGCCGACGGTTTTCTGCACACCGGTGACGTCGCCACGGTGAACGCCAATGGTGTGGTGCGCATCGTTGACCGCAGCAAGGAACTCATCAAGTACAAGGGGTACCAGATTGCGCCCGCCGAGCTGGAGGCCCTCCTGCTTGGCCACCCGCACGTCGCCGACGTGGCCGTGATCGGTGTTCTGGATGCCGATGGCCAGGAAATCCCCAAGGCTTTCGTGGTGTCCGTTGCGATTGACGCCGTCACTGCGGAGATCATTATGGAGTGGGTTGCCGAACGTGTTGCGCCGCACAAGAAGATTCGCGTGGTGGAGTTCATTGATGTGATTCCCAAGTCGGCCTCCGGCAAGATCCTGCGCAAGGACCTCCGGGCAAGAGAGGTCGCAAGCGCCTAGCGGGGCGACGGATAGACTGAGCGGGTCAAGCATCCGCTATATCTGGGAGAACGCCACGTGACCGCTGTTTCCAACACCCCGTCCCGCGGCATCGCCGACACCGTCGCGAACGCCGAAGCTACGCCCGAGAAGGAGCAGCCCTACGGCGCGCTGGGGCTCAAGGCCGACGAGTACGCGAAGATCCGCGAGATTCTGGGCCGCCGCCCCACCTCGGGCGAGCTCGCCATGTACTCGGTGATGTGGAGCGAGCACTGCTCCTACAAGAGCTCGAAGATGTACCTGCGCCAGTTCGGCGACAAGGTCTCCCCCGAGATGACCAAGAACCTGATGGTGGGCATGGGCGAGAACGCCGGCGTGCTCGACGTGGGTGAGGGCTGGGCTGTCACGTTCAAAATCGAATCCCACAACCACCCCTCCTACATTGAGCCGTTCCAGGGTGCCGCCACCGGTGTGGGCGGAATTGTGCGCGACATCATCTCGATGGGTGCCCGCCCGGTGGCCGTGATGGATGCCCTGCGCTTCGGCGACATCAACGACCCCGACACGGCCCGCGTCGTGCACGGCGTTGTCTCGGGTATCTCGTTCTACGGCAACTGCCTGGGCCTGCCCAATATTGGCGGCGAAACCTACTTCGACTCCGTGTACCAGGGCAACCCGCTCGTGAACGCCCTGTCGGTGGGCGTGCTGCGTCACGAGGACCTGCATCTCGCCAATGCGCGCGGCGCCGGTAACAAGGTGATTCTCTTTGGAGCCCGCACCGGCGGCGACGGCATTGGCGGGGCATCCATTCTCGCCTCCGACACGTTCTCGGCCGGCGGACCGACCAAGCGTCCCGCCGTGCAGGTGGGCGACCCGTTCGCCGAAAAGGTGCTCATTGAGTGCTGTCTCGAACTGTTCCAGCTCAAGCTGGTGGAGGGTATTCAGGACCTGGGCGCCGCCGGCATCAGCTGTGCCACGAGCGAGCTCGCCTCCAACGGCGACGGTGGCATGTTCATCGAACTCAACAAGGTTCTGCTGCGCGACCCCACGCTCACCGCGGAAGAGATTCTCATGTCGGAGAGCCAGGAGCGCATGATGGCCGTGGTGACGCCCGAGAAGCTCGAGGGCTTCCTCGCTGTCACCAAGAAGTGGGATGTGGAAACCAGCGTGCTCGGTGAGGTCACCGACACCGGTCGCCTCATTATCAACTGGCACGGCGAGGAGATCGTCAACGTTCTCCCCCGCACCGTGGCCGTCGACGGCCCCGTTTACGAGCGCCCGCTCGCCTACCCCACCTGGATCGACGCCCTGCAGGCCGACTCCGCGAGCGCCCTGCCCCGGGCCCTCGACTCCGAGACGCTGCGCACGCAGTTCCTCGATCTGCTCGGTTCGCCGAACCTGGCCGACCCGAGCTGGATCACCGACCAGTACGACCACTATGTGGGCGGCAACACGGCCCTCGCGTTCCCCGATGACGGCGGCATGATTCGTGTCGACGAGGAGAGCGGACTCGGCTTCGCCATCGCTACCGACGCGAACGGGCGCTACTGCCAGCTCGACCCGTACCGCGGTGCGCAGCTTGCCCTCGCCGAGGCGTATCGCAACGTAGCCGCGACCGGTGCCATTCCGGCCGGCGTGAGCGACTGCCTCAACTTCGGCTCCCCCGAAAACCCCGAGGTCATGTGGCAGTTCCGTGAGGCCGTCACGGCTTTGGCCGACGGATGCCTCGAGCTCGGTATTCCCGTCACCGGCGGCAACGTGTCGTTCTATAACCAAACCGGTGATCAGCCCATTCACCCCACCCCCGTTGTCGCCGTGCTCGGCGTGATTGACGACGTGGGACGCCGCACCCCCAGCGGCTGGCAGGATGACGGCCACAACATCTACCTGCTCGGCACCACCGCCGAGGAGCTCGACGGTTCGGCGTGGTCGGGCGTGGTGCACAACCACCTCGGTGGCCGTCCGCCAGCCGTGGACCTCAAGCGCGAAGTAGCCCTTGCGGGGCTGCTGCACGCCGCGTCGAAGGAAGCCCTCATCGACAGCGCGCACGACCTGAGCGAGGGCGGGCTCGCCCAGGCCCTTGCCGAAGCGGTGATGCGGTTCGGTGTTGGTGCCCGCGTGTGGCTCGGTGACATTTGCGAGCGTGACGGCATCGACGCATCCGTTGCACTGTTCTCCGAGTCGGCCGGGCGCGTAATCGTGTCTGTTCCGCGTGAAGATGACGTGAAGTTCCTCGGCCTCTGCAAGGGCCGCGAGTACCCGGTGCTGCGCGTTGGCGTAACGGATGCCGAACTGGGCGCGCTCGAGATTCAGGACCAGTTCTCGGTGTCGATTGCCGACCTGCAGGCGCGCCACCGCGCCACACTGCCCGCCGCGTTCGCGTAAGCCGCATCGCCCGGTAGCCGCGTGACCGGCTACCGGGCGGGTATCGGGGTGCCGGTCTGGGCTCTTGGGGTGGATCGATAGATTCCTGACCCCGGTAATGTAAACGCTTGCAGTATTGGCGTGAAGAGCTGTAACCTCTCTCCTGTTATCCCGCGCGCCACTCGGCGCCGAACGAGGAGAGTCAATGTTGACGAGTCGCAGCGCCGTACGCCGCATTCTGGCCACGATCAGCTCCGGGGCGATCATCGTCTCGGGTCTCGTCTTCGCTCCGATCGCTGCGGCGGCGACAACGCCCACGGTAGCCCTCGTCGGAAGCCTGCAGAACGAACTCGGGTGCAGTGCGGATTGGCAGCCGGATTGCTCTGCCACCGAACTGATTCCAACCGGGATCGACGGCGTCTGGTCGGCAGAGTTCACCCTCCCCGCGGGCAGTTACGACTACAAGGTGGCGTTGAACGACACGTGGGATGTCGGCTACGGACTCAACGGCGGCGCCGACAACATCCCCCTGACAATCGCGGGTGACAGCGCCCTGCGCTTCACCTTCGACCTCGCCCAGAAGCGGGTCGGTCTCGAACCGCTCTCACTCGCCGGTCCCTATTCCGAAGCGGATGCCGCCCTCGCGGCCGCTCCGATTCGCGAACCAGGCAGCGACGAGCAGTTTTACTTCGTGATGACGGACCGTTTCAAGGACGGCGACTCCACCAACAACACCGCGGGCCTCGGCGCTGATGCGCAGCTCTCGGGCTTCGATCCGACCAACAAGGGCTTCTATAACGGCGGTGACCTCGCGGGACTCCGCTCCTCCCTCGACTACATCCAGGGGCTCGGAACGAGCGCCCTCTGGCTCACGCCGTCGTTCATGAACAACCCGGTGCAGGGCGAGGGTGCAACCGCCTCCGCTGGGTACCACGGCTACTGGATCACCGACTTCACCCGGATCGATCCGCATTTGGGCACAAACGCTGAACTTGAAGCCCTCATCGCCGACGCGCACGCCCGAGGTATCAAGGTCTACTTCGACATCATCACCAACCACACCGCAGACCTGATCGACAACGTCGAAAAGGAATACACCTACATCGACAAAACCACCAGCCCGTACACCACGGCCGCCGGCGACCCCTTTGATCCGGCCGACTACGCCGGTACGGCTGATTTTCCGGTACTCGACACAACTTCGTTCCCGTACACCCCCACGGTCACCCCGGCCAATGCCGACCGTAAGGTGCCCGCGTGGCTGAACGACCCCACAAATTACCACAACCGCGGCGACTCGACCTTCGAGGGCGAGAGCGCGCTCGACGGTGATTTCTCCGGCCTTGACGATCTGATGACCGAGAACCCCGCGGTCGTGAATGGCTTCATCGACGTCTACAAGACGTGGATCGACCTCGGCATCGACGGATTCCGCATCGACACCGTCAAACATGTCAACTTCGAGTTCTGGGAGACCTGGTCCACCGCTGTACACGACTATGCACTCGCCCAGGGCAAGCCCGACTTCTTCATGTTCGGCGAGGTCTATGACGCGGATGCCGCCAAAACCTCTCCCTACGTGCGGGATACCGATCTCAGCTCAGTCCTCGATTTCGGTTTCCAGTCGCAGGCCACGAGCTTCGCCGCCGGCAACTCGGCGAAGGGCCTCAGCCAGCTGTTCGCAAACGACGACCACTTCACGACCCCCGACTCGAACGCCTACGCACTGCCAACCTTTCTCGGCAACCACGACATGGGTCGGATCGGCTACTTTCTGAAGAACACCGATTCCCCGGTGCAGCGCGACAAACTCGCTCACGAACTCATGTATCTGACCCGCGGCCAGCCCGTCGTCTACTACGGAGATGAGCAGGGCTTCGCCGGCACCGGCGGTGACAAGGATGCCCGCCAGTCCCTGTTCGCCAGCCAGGTGACCGACTACACGAACCAGTCGCTGATCACCGGGGAGCCGGCCGGATCGGTCGACCGGTTCGACACGGATGCCCCGCTGTACACGCATATCAATGCGCTCTCCGCGCTCCGAAAGACTCACCCGGCGCTAGCCACCGGCGCGCAAATCGAGCGTTACACCGACACCGGAGCTGGTATCTACGCCTTCAGCCGCGTGGATCGCACTGAAAAGATCGAACACCTCGTCGCCGTCAACAACTCGGCCTCCGCGAAGACGGTCACCGTACCGACACTGACCGACAACGCTGTTTTTTCCGTGCTTTATGGGAACGGAACCCCCGGCAGCGCCAGCGCAACTGGTGAGCTTTCAGTGACCGTCCCCGCGCTCGGATCGGTCGTCCTGGTCGCCGACCGCCCGGTCACGGCGCCGACAGCGGCCACCGCAATCAGCGTCGCCGTCCCCCAGGCCGGCGCAGGCCTGTCCGGAGTCTCGCCGATCGCGGCCACGGTCGACGATGCCACCTGGGCCGAGACCGGCTTCGCGTGGCGCGTCGTCGGCTCCGCGGCCTGGACCCCCCTCGGCACCGCCGAGGACACCACCCCCCGGGTCTTCCACGACACCGCCGGGCTCGCCGCGGGAACGCTGATCGAGTATCGCGCGGTAGCCACGGATGCCGCCGGCAACCGTTCGGCCGCCTCGACCTTTGCCTCTGTGGGCAACACCATCACGCTCTCCGACACAGGTACTGAGCCGCCGGCCATCGAGATGGTCACCGTTGCCGGCAGCCTCAACTCGGAGATCGGCTGCGCCGGTGACTGGCAGCCCGGCTGTGAGGCCGCCAAGCTCACCGAGCGCGCAGACGGCATCTACGCCGGAACCTTTGACCTGCCCGCAGGCCCCTATGAGTACAAGATTGCCGTCAACGGATCGTGGGACATCAACTATGGTGCCGGCGGCGTGCCGAATGGCGCGAACGTAGCGTTCACCGCCCCGGGCGGTCCGGTGACGTTCTATTTCGACCCACGCAACAATTTCTTTCAAAACACAGCGCAGGGCCCGATCGTGGTCGCAGCCGGGTCGTTCCAGGAGGAGGCAGGTTGCC